>JAJUIB010000011.1 GCA_029265615.1 Spirochaetota bacterium | reverse complement strand
TTGGTGATGCTTGCACAAAGAATTAGGGCAGAAGGGGAAACGCGGCATCGTGCCTCCTTACGCGAGGGAAGGCCTCGCATAAGGAGCTACGTCTCGGGCGTTTCGTCCTGATTGCGGTTCACAAGCTTCGTAACACTACCGTATTTACCCCCACGGAACTGGGTTGGAGTCACCCCGACAAGCTTTCTAAACACCGCCGAAAAGTGCCGCTGATCCCGATAACCAACCAAGTCGGCGACCTCTCCAATCCTAATAGCCGGATTTCGAAGTAGCTCGACCGCGCGTTGCATCCTGTAGCGTGTAAGATATTCCGCGAACGTAAAGCCTGTGCGAGCTTTGAAAATGCGCGCGAGGTGGCCTCCTGAGATGCCAAGATGCGCCGCGACTTCTTCAACGGAGAGCGATACGACGAAACGCGCACAAATTTCAGCGACCGCCTGCGCGACATAAAGGTCGGCTGGTTCGCGAGTGTCTGAAGTTGTGTATTCCGAAAAAAAGGCGATGGCAGGCGCATCGCCTTCGGCGTTGTTTGCGACTGCGTCGAGCGCCCGATGTCGTCGTTGGGCGTCTACCGCCTCTGCAAGGCGACGCAGTGCGTGGGCGAGCTCTGCATCATCGAGTGGTTTAAGGAGGTAATCGAAGGCTCCGAGCTTGAGCGCGCGCCGGGCGTATTCAAATTCGGAGTGCCCCGTGAGGATAATCGTGAGCGGCCGTTCGCTCGGGACGAAGGCTGTGGAAAGCCGTTCGAGGAGGCCGAGCCCGTCGAGGCGGGGCATCCGGATGTCGGCAATGATCGCATCCGGGTGCCGAGTTTGGACGATCGCAAAGGCTTCTTCTCCATCCGCTGCTTCTCCGGCCAGGAAAAAACCGAATTCTTCCCAGGGAGTGGCGGCGGCGAGCTCTCGTCGGAACAGCTCCTCATCTTCGGCGATGATGATTGAACGCATGCTATGTACTCCGAAATGGAACTCTGAGTTCGACCCGGAATCCCGACCCGCTTCGGCCCGATGACGCCGATATGCCGTATGGCTCTCCGTAGCGAAGCCGCACGCGGCGGTTCGTGGCCGCGAGGCCGAGCCCGGAGCCTTCGGTCGGCACATCGCACCGTGAAAGGCGGCTGACAAGTTCAGCGATCTTCTCAGGAGGGGCGCCTGGGCCGTCGTCCTCGAAGGCAAATAACGCGTCATTGCCCTTGCGCAGTGCTTCTATGACGAGGCTTCCGCTCCCTGATTTGCGTTCGAGCCCGTGGGAAAATGCGTTCTCCGCAAGCGGTTCAAGCACGAGGCTTGGAAGTTCGCAGCTCCCGATTTCAGGATCGATGCGCTCGACGATGGTGAATCGCTCGCCAAAACGTATCCGCTCCACGGCAAGGTAGTGACGGACGAGCGCAAGTTCCTCATCCGCCGTCGAAGTGCTGTCGCGGCTGCCCGCTGAAGCGCGGAGAAGTTTGCCGAGCCGAGCGACAACTTCGACGATCTCCGCATTCCGCCCTAGCTTCGCGAGCGAACGGATCGAGTTGAGCGAATTGTAGAGGAAGTGTGGGTTCATCCGTGCGGCGAGGGCGCGGAGCTCGGCTCCGCGGAGGAGTTCCTGGTCTTCGCGTTCGACACGTATGAGGCGGGCAAGCTCTTCAGAGGTCGCGTTGAACGATCTCATGAGGTCAGCGAGTTCGTCGTCTCCCACTGGTTCAAGCCGCGCGGAAAGATCGCCTGCGCGCAGGCGGCGCATGGCTTCCGAGAGCTCGATGACTGGACCGGTGACTGCACGCGATGCGGCGAGTGCGAGTGCGAGTGCGAGGACCGCACCTGCCGCGAGGCCTCCGAAGGTTGCCCGCCGCATGGTGCGCGTGAGTTCGGCGAGCAGGGCCGAGGGCATGTATGCACGGACCCTGAACCCGGTTCTGGTGGGCGCCTCGTATTCTTCGCCTGCATCGCCGCCGCGTCCAGAAAGTTCGTCGAGGAACAAGCCCTCGCGTGAGGGTTCTGCGAGGCTGAAGGCGACGAGGCTCGAAGGGCTTATGAGCTCGAAATCGGCGCCTCCCTGTAGCCAGCCTTCTCGCGCGATCCGAACGAGGAGCGAGCGGTCTATTTCCGCAAGGGCGAAACCTACAAGGCTCCCATCGGAGGCGCGGATGGCGCGCGCGATGACGATGATCGCTATTTCACCGTTTGCTGCTATCCGCCGGCGCGCGATGACTGCCGCGCCATCCTCGTCGCGTGCCCGGCGGAAAATCCCCCAAAAGCCATATGCTGAAAGATCCCAGTCCTCTGGGACGGGACGCGTCGCGAACACCCGCGTGCCGCCTGTGTCAACACGCGCTAATCCATGCCCTGACCCGCGCGCCGCTTCGCGCGCGCGCGAACGGCTTATGGCGGCTGCATATTCGCCAGGAACACGGGTTGTGGCATCGAGGGCGGCGCGGATTTCGGGCGCTTGGCATACCAAGGCGAGCGAGCGCGAAACCCCTTCGAGTAGCGCATCAAAACGCGCGGCGAAGGCATGCGCCGCCTCTTCGCCTCGTTCCGCGCTTGCGCGTGCAAGAGCCGTTGCGGCGATGCCGGTAAGAGTTATGGAGAGCACGATGACCGGCACAAGCGAAGCGGCGAGGAAGAGTCCAAGGACGCGCTGAAGGTAGCGTCTCCCCGCGGCGCGAGGCATAGCCGCTTTCCTGCCCTAAACGCGGCGAGGAGCGGTTCCCGCACGAAGGGCCGCTTCGACTTCGGCGACGAGTTCGTCGGGCGTGCTGGCGCCGGCCGTGACACCGACCCGTGAAAAGGCGAACACAGAGGTGGGGAGCTCCGATGCGGTCTCGACGAGATATGCCGGTTTGCCGAGCGAGAGTGCAGTACTGTGGAGCCGGGCGGTATTTGCCGAATTTCTGCCGCCGACGACGACAACCGCGTCGCACTCGCGTACAAGTTCGGCAAGGGCCCGGCGGCGTTCTTCGGTCGCCGGGCAGATCGAGTCAACCGTTTCGAGTTGGGGGTGCCTGCGTGCGAGCGATGCCCGGATTGCGGCATATTCCTCGTCTTTGATCGTTGTCTGCGCGATGAGCGCTATCGGTCCTGAGGTTGTGATTTCCGCTGCCTCTTCAGGCGTTCCGACGACGATGGCGCCCGGTGCGTATCCCGCGATGCCGGCTACCTCGCCGTGGTCGCGGTCGCCCGCTATGACCACGAGGTAGCCGCGCTCGGCAAAGTCCCGGGCGCGCCGCTGGCTTGCAAGGACGCGGGGGCAGGTCGCATCGACGATGTGTGCGCCGAGCGATTCGAGCCGGGCGCGGAGCGCCGGAGGCACGCCGTGGGCGCGGATCACCACCGCCATGCCGCTTACGCGTTCGTCGAGCTCGGTTTCCGAGATGGCAACGACGCCGCGCTCGGCGAGTTCCGCGACAGCCTGGGGGTTGTGAATGAGCGGCCCGAGTGTATAGGCGAAGGGGGCCGCGCGGGGACGGCCTTCGCGCTGCGATTCGGCCGCGGCGGTTGCAAGGGCGAGCTCGACGGCACGCCGGACACCCATGCAGCGGCCCAGGACGGCCGCGCGCTTCACAATCATATTCCTCAAGTATACCGCGCATGGGCACGGGGCGAAAAGATGCCTCCCTCCCTTAGGTTCTGGGACTCGCGCTTTGGGCGTGCCAGTGTTATCCTCTTTGCCATGGTGTATTTCACGCTCAACGGTCGCGCGGTCTCGGCGGAGCCGGGACAAAGTCTCCTTATCTACCTGCGCGGCGTGGCTTGTCTCTCCGCGGCGAAAAATGCCTGCGGCGAAGGCGTGTGCGGCGCCTGTACGGTGCTCCGCGACGGTAGGCCAATTCGCTCCTGCGTGACCCCTCTTGAGCGCGTCGATGGCGCGCATATTGTCACGCTTGAAGGGCTTCCTGCGGATGAGCGCAACCTGTACGCACGCGCCTTCGCAGAGGCGGGAGCGGTCCAGTGCGGGTTCTGTACGCCGGGTATGATCCTCGCGACAAAGGCCTTGCTTGACGTCCGGCCCGATCCGACTGAGGCGGAGATCGCCCGCGCGCTCAAGGGCAATCTCTGCCGCTGCACTGGGTATCGCAAAATCATCGCGGCGGTTCGATTGGCCGCCGCGCGTCGCCGCGGTGAGGCCGCGTGCGATTTCGCCAAAAACGGCGACGCCGAAAACGGCGATGTGGGATCCACGCGCATCGGCGATGCCCTTGTTCGCGTCGACGCCATTTTGAAAGCGGAAGGCCGCGCGCGCTATGTCGATGATCTTTCCGTTCCCGGCATGCTCTATGGTGCGGCGCTTCGTTCTCCGCATCCGAGGGCGCGGATTCTTTCGATCGACACCTCAGCCGCGCGCGCGCTACCCGGCGTCGTCGTGGTCGCGCGTGCCGAAGACATACCGGGGCGCCGCTACATCGGCAAGCTCGTGGCCGATTGGCCGACGCTTGTCGCGGTGGGCGAGGAGACTCGCTACGTCGGCGACGCGCTTGCCCTCGTCGCTGCGGAAAGCCCCGAGTCGGCCCGCGCGGCGCTTTCGGCGATTAGGGTTGCGTATGAACCCCTTCCCCCCCTCTCTTCGCCCAAGGCTTCGCTTGCAGAAGGCGCGCCGTGTCTCCATCCTGAGGGCAATGTCCTCTCGCGGCTTCGCCTCAGACGGGGCGATCCCGATGCCGCCCTTGCGCGTGCCGCGCATCGCGTTGCGCTACGTGTCGCGACGCCGTTCACCGATCATGCCTTTCTCGAGCCCGAAGCCGCCCTCGCGTTTCCGCCCGACGCGGAGGGTGTGGTTTGCGTCCATACGGGCGAGCAGAATGTCTATGACGGCCAGCGCTATGTCGCCGAAACCCTTGGCATTCCCCTTGAAAAGGTGCGAGTCCGCTCCGAATACATAGGTGGCGGCTTTGGCGGCAAGGAGGATCAGACGGTTCAACACCATGCTGCGCTCCTTGCGTTCCTTGCGCGCCGCCCGGTCAAGTGTGTCTTTTCACGCGCCGAGTCGATGCTTGTCCATGTAAAGCGCCATGCCATGGAGATCGAGCTTGAGGCAGGGTGTGACGAGTCGGGGCGGCTTCTGGCGCTTCGCGGACGCATCGTTGCTGACACCGGCGCCTATGCGTCGCTCGGGAGTCCCGTTGTCCACCGCGCGGTGACACATCTTGGTGGACCCTATGCCTATTCGGACATCGATGTCGAGGGACTCGCGGTCTACACGAACAATCCGCCCGCGGGAGCCTTCCGCGGCTTCGGCGTGCCGCAGGCGGCCTTCGCCCTGGAACTCGCGGTCGATGAACTTGCGTCGAAGGTGGGCCTCGATCCGCTCGAGTTTCGCCTCCGAAACTCAGTCCGCCCCGGCGAGCCCCTGCCGAACGGCCAGCGAGCGGGGCCTGAGACCGCGCTACGCGAGTGCCTGCTCGCGCTCAAGCCCTCCTGGGAGGCTGCCAAGGCGGCGGGAAGGGCGGCGGGCATTGCCTGCGGTTTTAAGAACACGGGTATCGGTGTCGGCCATCGCGACATTGGCCGCTGTGCGCTTCGCGTCTTTGAGGACCACGTCGAGGTGCTCTCGGGAGCGGCCTGCATCGGCCAAGGGCTTGCGACGGTGCTCGCCCAGGTCGTCTGTGACACCCTTGGTCTTTCGCCCTCATTCGTCTCGGTTCTCCGCCCCGACACCGCCCTTACGCCGAATTCGGGTACGACAACCGCCTCGCGTCAGACCCTCCTTTCTGGCGAAGCTGCGCGCCGCGCCGCGTGCGCGCTTCTTGCTGCCGTGCGCGGAGGCGATACAGGTGGCGCTATAAAGCCCGTGAGAGGATTTCCCTATGCAGCCCTCGCAGGCAGGACATTCGAAGGCGAGTACTTCGCGGAAACCGACCCCTTCGACTCGGACAAGGCCAACCCCGTTCGCCATATCGCTTATTCCTATGCCGCACACCTTGTTGAACTCGACGAAGAAGGACGGCTTGCGCGCGTCGTTGCCGCCCATGACTCGGGCCTTGTGGTGAATCCACTTGCCTTCGAGGGGCAGGTGGAGGGCGGCGTTGCCATGGCCCTTGGCTTTGCTCTCACCGAGGATTTTCCGCTTGCAGACTGCGTCCCGACTGCGCGATTTGGAAACCTCGGTCTCCTCCGCGCGGACGAGGTGCCCCCTATCGAAACGATTATCGTGCGCGGGGAGGTCCCGTCCGGCGCGGGCTACGGCGCGAAGGGTGTGGGCGAGATATCCGCCATTCCGACCACAGCCGCTTGCGCAAACGCCTATCGCGCCTTTGACGGGCGCCTAAGGACGAGCCTTCCGCTCGAGGGGACGCCCTATGCGCGGCGGCGCGCCGGAAGTTCGTCGCCCTAGGCTTTCAGGCGAAGGCCTTTGCAAGCGCTTCGGCGAGGGCGAGGTGCGCCGCGCAGAGGTCGGGAAGAAGGCTTTCGTCGAGGTCGAACCGGGGATTGTGGTTCGGCCAGACGATGCCGCGTCCGGGCGCCTGGGTGTTTATGAACCAGAAGCAGCCGGGTATCCGCTCGAGGTAGTAGGCGAAGTCCTCGCCGCCCATGATCGGCCGCGTTAGGCGTTTTATACGGCCTTCGCCGAAAAGGCTACAGGCGGCTTCTTCCGCGACGAGGGTGGAGCGCTTGTCGTTCACGAGGGGCGGATAGCCGCCGAGCCATTCGAACTCGAAGCCGAGCCCGCGCAATGTGGCTATGGCTTCGCCGGTTTCGCGCGTCTTTGTTTCAAGATGGGTTCGGATGTCGGCGTCAAGACTCCGCGCGGTGCCCATGAAGGAGAGTCGCTCGGGTATGACGTTGAAGGTCGAGCCCGCCTCCACCTGGCACACTGAGATGACCGCCGGCCGCGACTGGTCGAGCTCGCGGGAGCGGAAATACTGGAGCCCCATGAGGTACTCCGCGAAGGCGGCGATCGGATCGGGACTGTGGTGCGGCGCGGAGCCGTGCCCTCCCGAACCCACGAAGGCGCCTCGGAAGCGATCGCTCGCCGCCATCATCGGCCCCGGGAGGAAACCGAGCTCTCCGGGCTCAAGCTCATCGGAGAGGTCGCCCGCATGGCCTGCGGCGATCGCGGCGACCCCCTCGAGGACGCCCGCCTCGATGAGCTCAAGCGTGCCGAACGCCCCCTCTTCGCCTGTCTGAAAAATGAGGCGCACGCGGAAGGGAAGCGCGCGCGCGTCTTGCGCGAAAATTTCCGCGGCGCACAGAAGCGCGGCGGTGTGGGCGTCGTGGCCGCATGCATGCATGCGGCCGTGAATGGCTGACGCGTAGGCCGCACCCGTCTCCTCACCGATGGGGAGGGCGTCCATGTCGGCGCGTAGCGCGACAAGCGGTCCGCGCTCTCCGATGTCCACCCACATGCCATCGCCGACGCGACGCGGCGAAAGCCCGATGTCGCGGAGCGCCGTTTCCACATAGGCTGCGGTGCGCGGAAGTTCGCGGCCGAGTTCAGGTATTGCATGAAGGGCGCGCCTTCGCTCGATGAGACGTGGCAGATGGGTGCGGACCCGTTCGAGGGGGAAGCGCATACTCATCTCTCTCGCGCGTCGGACCGCGCCGCCTCGTCCCGCGCTGCCTCGATCGCAGCGAGGGACTTGTCAAAATCAGGGCCGAGACGGCGCGCGCCTGTTTCGGTTGCGATCCAGTCCTCCTCGTTGCGGAAGCCGCCTACGTCGAGGAAGTTTTCTACGGCCGCATAGTCGATGAAGGCCTCGAATTTCCGTTCCGCCTTCCAGCGCGCGACAAGCCCGGGGATGAAGTAAAGCCCGGGTTCCACAGAGAACACCATGCCGACTTTGAGCGGCTTTGCGAGTCGGAGCGACTTCCACCCAAAATCGCTGCGGCGCTCGGCGCCATCGTAGCCCACCCAGATTTCGCCGTAGCTCTCCATGTCATGCACGTCGAGGCCGATCTGGTGCCCGAGTCCGTGCGGGAAAAAGAGCGCGTGTGCGCCCCGTTCGACGGCTTCCTCGGGCTCACCCCGCATGAGGCCGAGCGTGGCAAGACCCTCGACCGCGGCACGCGCGGCAGCGGCATGGGCGTCGCGGAAGGGTCGGCCGGGCGCAATGGCCGCGACGGCCGCCTGACCCATCGCAAGGACGATCTCGTACAACGCGCGCCGCCGATCGTCGAAGCGCGGTCCGACGGGAAAACTCGTCGTGAGGTCGCCTGCATAGCCGCGCGCGGTTTCCGCCCCGCAATCGAGGAGGAAGCAATCGCCCGCCTCAAGGAGGCGGCTGTGATCGTGGTTGTGGAGCGTTGCGCCGCGGGTGGTCGCGATGACGGGGAAGGAAAGGCCGCCGCCCGATGCAAGGGCAATTTCGGTCACCCGAGCCGCGATTTCGCTTTCTCGCATGCCGGGACGGGCACAGGCGAGGGCCGCGCGGTGCATCTGGACCGTTGTCGCGACCGCCGTTTCGATCTCAGCGATTTCCTCGGGGGCTTTGCACTCGCGAAGCTCAAGCGCGGCACGGACGAGGGGAATGGATACCTGCGCCTCCACGTCGGCCAGGCGGATACCCAGGAGTTCGGCGAGCTCGTAGCGCGTGTCCGCTCGGTAGGGCGGCAGATAGAGGATCGCGCTCCGCGTACGGCCAGCGAAGGCGGCAAGCGCGGAGCGCGGCCGCGCCTCATCCGCCCCCGTCAGCGCGGCAAGCTCGGCCGCGGCGGGCTGGGGGCCCGTCCATACGAGGTCGTCAACCGAGGGATCGTCGGCAAAGAGCGTGGTGTGCCCCGTTCCGAGCTCGATGCATGCAGCGAGCCCTGGACGTGCGAGGCCAAAAAAATAGAGGAAACTCGAATCCTGGCGGAAGGGATAGGCATTGTCGGCGTAATTCATGGGACTTTCGCTGTTCCCAAGGAAAAGTACACGGCCTTCATGACAGCCGCGTGCGGCGAGGCCCCCAATGAGGGCTGCGCGGCGGCGCTGATATATCTGGGCTTCGAACATGGTCCCATGCTATGCGGCCGCAGGCCGCGGCGTCAATCGGTGCCGGAAGTCTCCACGCATCACGGATTCGGGCGGGTCTGGCGGGGGAGCAGCATGGATCTAGCGCGCATCCGCGCATTCGCCGTTTTTTCGCGGACCGCTTCCGCTCTGCGTTTCAACGCGATTCCGGCCCCGCGCTTTCGCCCGGTAGAGGGCGGCGTCCGCGCGGGCGAGGAGCATGTCTGCGTCGAGCCCATCCTCCCAGCTTGCGACGCCTGCAGAGACGGTTGCCGCGTACTCGCCCGCATCGGGCGGCGCGCCTGATGGCGCGCCGGGCGGCGGCGCGAAGCGTTCGGCCGCCATTGCGGCGCGGGCTCGTTCCGCAGCATCGAAGGCACCCCGTTCGTCGCTCTCAGGGAGGACGGCGAGGAATTCTTCGCCGCCGTAGCGACCGAAGGAATCGGTTTCGCGGAAGGAACGGCGACAGACCTCTGCGAAGCGACGGATAACCTCGTCGCCTGCGGCGTGCCCGTGGAGGTCGTTTACAAGCTTGAAGTGATCCATGTCGAAAAGAACGATCGAGAGACCGTGTCGGTAACGCGCCGCCTTCTTGATCTCCTCGTCGAGGGCGGCGAGGATCGAGCCGCGGTTGAGCGCTCCCGACAGGCTGTCCGTGGTCGCAAGCCGCTTAAGCTCGGCGTTGGCGGCGGCAAGTTCCCGGTTTTTCGCCTCAAGTTCGCGTTCGAGTGCGCGATGTTCCGTGTCGTCGACGAGCACGACGACCGCCCCCACGACTTCGCCACTCTGTCCCTTAACCGGCGCAAAGATGCCGTGCACCTCTTTGATGTGCTTTGCGGGAACGGGGCCGGTGCCCGAAAAGAATACCGTTTCCCCGGAAAGGCAGCGTTCAAGGAGCGGCGCGCGCTCTTTTGCGACTTCGGGATCGAGAAGCTCGGAGAAGTCGCGCCCAATGATGCGTTCGAGGGGGAGATCGAACTGTTCGGCGTACATGCGATTCGCGAACACAAAGCGCCCCGCGCGATCGAGGTAGGCGATGAAGCAGGGCGCCGCCTCGAGGATGGTCGCAAGGAGTCGGGCGTCCTCTGCGGTTTTTCGCCTCAGCCTTTCGGTTTCGGTCACGTCGATATAGAGGAGGACGAGGCCGCCTGAAGGCAAGGGAAGGCTCTGTGCGCTCAGAAAGCGGCCGCAGCTTGGAATCACCCGCGCCGCCTGGACCCGTGAGTCGGCGACTGCGAGGAGCCGCGCTGTTTCGGTCGCGTCGAAGCCTTCCCGTTCCGCCCAGATGCGCGTCGCCTCTTCCAGGCTCGGCTGCGTATCGAGAAAGGGGGAAGGCAGGCCGATAAGCTCTTCGCCACGTTGATTGCGGTAGACGATGTGGTTTTCCGTGTCAACGACGAGAACCCCGAGATCGGCCATCTCGAAGAGTTCGAGGATCGCGTCAGTGGCGAGGAGTTCGTTGGGATGGCCTGCGCGCTCCGCGCCAAAGAGCGCGGCGGAAAGGCCGCGCACCGCACGCTCTCGCTCTTCGCTCACCGGATCCCCTCCTCGAGATACAGGCGGGAAAGCCGCACCGCCTCCGCATTCCGACGGGCGGGGCTCCCGCGCCGTATGTAGGCGCGGTAAGCGGCGCAGGATGCATAGTAGCCGTCAGGCCCGCGGAAGGTGGAAAGTTCATCGCATTTGTACAGCTCAAGGAGGAGGGGGAAGCGAGGGTCGTCCAGCGCCTCGATTCCCCCGCGATCGAGCGGTAGCCGGGGGAGCGCCGCCGGCAGCATGTGGTAGCGGACGAGAAAGGTGACATCGGCGATTAGGGGCGCCGGAAAACCGAGCCGTGAAAGAAATCGCGAGGCGACATCGCCGCCTATTTCCGCATGGCGATCGAAGCGGCGACCACCAGATCCTTTCGCGCGCGGTTTGCCCGTATCGTGGAGGAGGAGAGCGAGCGAGAGCGAGAGGTCGGGCCGTTTGCGATAGCGGAAGGTCTCAAGCGTATGTTCCCAGGCGTCGCCTTCGGGGTGGTACTCCTTTGACTGGCTCACCCCGGCAAGCTGCGCAAGTTCGGGCCAGTATTCTCCAACAAAGCCCGTTTGCACGAGAAAGCCGAATGCGCGTTCGGGATGTTGCCCCGTAAGGACAAGCTCAAGGAGGTCGCGTTGCGCGGTGAGGGGGAAATCGCGCGGGGCAGCCGGCACAAAGTCCGCAGGTAGCTCATAGTCATAGCGCGCAAGCAGTCCTGCTGCTCCGAAGATGAGCTCTTCCGCAGGCGCCGTGCGCGGCGCAAGCACACGGGCGCGAAGCTCTGGATATATCCCCGCTGGATCGAGATAGACCCTCCGTTCGGGGTCGAAGAGGAGCTCAAGCGGCGCAAAGGCCGCACGCTCCGCGATGGTGCCGGCTTCGGCGCTACGGATATAGAGCCGCTCCTGTGGCGTCTCGTATGCCGCATCCGCGTAAAAAAGACCGGGATAATCGAGCGTATCTGCCGCTTTTGCAAGGTCGATGATCGAGGCGGAGCCGACCGCAAAACGAAGGTGCGTCGTACCGCAGCCGAAATAGCGGTCGAGGGCCGTGAAAAAAGCTTCCCGGAGCGCGATACCCCGTTCCGCGAACCGCGCGAAGGCTCGATCCATGACTAAGAAGATAGCGGTTTGACCAAGCTACTGTAAAGGATGTGCTGGCGGAGGGCGCACATGGCGCATTTCGTTGTGTGACGGCGAGTCGGGCTCTACTGCCGTATCTTAAGCCCACGGGCGCTTGGCGTGGCGAGGGCGGGATCCTCGGGCCAGTCGTGCTTCGGGTATCGGCCCTTAAGCTCCTTGCGCGCCTCAGCCCAGGAACCGCGCCAGAATCCCGGGAGATCGGCGGTTATCTGCAGGGGCCGTCCTGCGGGCGAAAGGAGTGTAAGAACGACCGGAACCCCCATGATCGTCGGATGCTCGCAAAGGCCGTAGAACTCTTGGACGCGCGCTTCGATGCTCGGCGCCGCGTTCGCGCGATAGTGAACGCGGTGTTGCGCGCCCGAAGGGAGGAGAAGCCTCTCGGGTGCGTAGCGGTCGAGCACCCTGCGCAGCTCCCAGGGAAGGAGCGACTCGAGCGCGTGCCTGAGCGCCGCACCGTCGACCGCCGGGCCCGCGCCGCTTTTGACAAAGGGCGCAAGCCACAGTGCGGCGTTCTCCCGGAGCCAGGGCGCAGCGAGGCGCTGTGTCAGCTCCGTAATCACCTGCGGCGCGAGATCCGTTGCATACGGCCCTCCGCCGCGCCCGCTCGACAGCTCTGCGCCGACCGTAGCGCAAAACCAGCGGGCGCGTACAAGAAAGGCTTGAGGCGTGTTCGGCCCACCCTCCTCCCAGGGAAGGAAGTCGAGTCCCTCCGTGGCGATACGCGCTGTAAGCGCCGCGCCGAGTTCTTCGCGCGAGGGGCTTGCGAGGGCGGTCTCCGCGAGGAGCAGCTTTTCCGCACGCCGCCGCCGACGCGCCTTACAGATCAGCCCCTCCCACTCGAATTCGAGTTCTTCGCGGACAAGCGGCGCGAGTGCCGCGAGCGCCTCGCTTTCGCTGAGCGCGGCGCCTGAAAAGACAATCCCCTCGTCCGCTGCATATTGAAAGGCGGTGGCGCGCGGCTCGAGGACGGCACCATACCCGCCTGCGTCGGCATCCGCGGCGACGATCCAGGCTGATTCGGCAAGAGCACCGCGCACGGCGAGGCGGCGACCGCCCGGGAGTCGGAAGCTCGCGGCGCCGTCGGGACGCCGTTCGATGCGGCATGCAATGCGGTCGGGAAAGGCCGCGGCAAGGAGGGTCCCCATGCCGCCTTCCGTGGCGGTCATGGCGGCAGCCTCGGAAGCCGATGGCGCGAGGCGCTCCACGGCGCGCGAAAGCCGCGCGGCCTCGGCGCGGGCACCCTCGTAGCCCTTGTCGCCGCGGAGCATCGCCGTAAGGCGGGCTTCGAGGTCGGCCTCGGCGCTCGACTCCGTAAGAAGCGCCGCAAGGGACGTAGCCTCCCGGATGCGGCCGCGCGCCGCACCACGCAAGACCAGGGCGGCAAGGCGGGGCTCTGTGCCGAGGGCCGCAGCCTCACGGCCGAATGCCGTTGGTCGGCCTTCGTCGTCGAGCGCGCCAAGCTCCGTAAGGAGTTCGTGGGCGGCATTCCAGCTTGCGGCGGGTGGTGTGTCGAGAAAGGGGATGTCAGCGGGCTTGCGCGCGCCCCAGAGCGCCGCCTCGAGTACAAGGGCGGAGAGTTCGGCCCGGAGCATCTCTGGTTCAGTGCGCTCGGGAAGCGTGTCTGTTTCGGGCCATACGCGTACGCAAAGGCCCGCTCGAAGCCGCCCTGCGCGCCCGCGCCGTTGTTCAGCGCGGTCCTTCGCTTCGCGCTCCGTGACTAGGCGGTTGAGCCCCGTGCGCGCCTGGAAGCGCTCAAGCCGCGCGAGGCCCGAGTCGACGACCGCCGTGATGCGCGGCACGGTGAGGCTCGTTTCGGCGACGCTCGTTGCGAGAATGATTCGCCGCCGCGATCCCCCGCTGGGAAGGATGATCCGCCGCTGATCGGCGAGGGGCAGGAGGCCGTGGAGCGGGAGCACCTCGGCTTCCGTCTCAGCAAGTTCGTGTGCGACACGCCGTATTTCGCGAGTTCCTGGAAGGAAGACGAGAATGTCGCCCTCAATCTCTGTAAGGAGCTTCCGCGTTATACGCGCGATGGCGGCCTCGAGGCCCTCGGCCCGCGTGGCCGCAAAATGGCCACCGCGGGCTAAAGGCTCGTGGCGCGTTTCGACGGGGAAGGCGCGCCCCGGCACGGTGAGAACCGGTGCACCGAGAAAGTCCGACACCCGATCAGTGTCGAGGGTCGCCGACATCACGAGGATGCGGAGTTCCGGCTTGAGCGCCCGAGATTCGAGCGCGAAGGCAAGTGCGAGATCAGCGCTTACCGAGCGCTCGTGAAATTCGTCGAAGACAACGAGGCCGACGTCCGCAAGTGCAGGATCGTTCTGGATCATGCGGACAAAAACGCCCTCGGTGACGAATTCGAGCCGCGTCCGTGGGCTTGTGCGAGAATCCAGCCTGACGCGGTACCCGACGCTTTCGCCCACCGCCTCGCCTGCGAGTTCCGCCGCGCGGACCGCCGCCTGGACGCAGGCGACTCGCCGCGGCTCGAGGACGAGGACCTTGCCGGAAAGACGCCTTGAGTGCGCGAGAGCGAGTGGCACGAGGCTTGTTTTGCCGGAGCCCGGTGCTGCAGCGAGCACCAGGCTTCCCCGTTCGAGGATGAGACGCTCGATGTCGCCCAGAAAGGGGACGATGGGAAGGTCGGGGACAGAAAATGCGGACATGTTGGCAGTCTGCCCGAGGGAGCCGTTTGAGGGCAAGACGGCCATGGATGAGGCCATAAAAGATAAAACAGTATCTATAAAATAATTGACAAACAATCTCCATTTTGCCTAGAATCGTGACATAAACCCTTACAAGGAGTCGCCATGCGCACATCCTCATTCTTAAGGCTTCGAAGAGGTCTTTCCGCAATTATTGTTTTTGCCGCGCTTGTCGTTCTTGCCGGTTGTGCGACAGGCTCCGCGTCCTACGAGCCGGGAACCTACATCGGCGTCGGCAAAGGTCATGGCGGAGACCTCAAGGTCGCCGTCACGGTGAGCGAGCGGGCCATCCTTAAGATCGAGGTGCTCGCCGCTGGTGAGACGGCCGTGCTCGGCGATTCGGCCTTCGAGGAACTTTCCCGCCGTGTGATTGCGGCAAATTCCGCCGACGTCGACGTCGTCGCGGGGGCCTCGGAATCAAGCGAGGGCTTCCTTGCCGCGGTTCGCGGCGCGCTCGCGGCAGCCGGGTTCAAGGGCGGCGCCAGGGGGGCTAAAGTTGCCGTTCGCGCGCCCGCCAAGGCCTACGATGTCATCGTTGTCGGCTCAGGCGGCGCAGGGCTTTCCGCCGCGAATGCCGCCGCCGCTGCAGGCGCAAAGGTCGCTGTGTTCGAAAAGATGGGCGTCATCGGTGGCAACACGCTCCGCGCCACTGGCGGGATCAACGCCGCCGGTACGAAGCGGCAGATAGCGGTCGGCATCAGCGACAGCCCCGAGCTTTTTTACAAGGACACGATGAAGGGCGGCTATGACAAGAACGATCCTGCGCTCGTGCGCGTCCTCGCGGAGAGGAGCGCTTCCTCCGTCGAGTGGCTTGAATCGATGGGTGGAGACCTTTCCGACGTGGGACGACTTGCCGGAGCCTCGGTGAACCGCGCCCATCGGCCGCAAGGCGGCGGTAAGGTCGGGCCCGAGATCGTCAAAACGCTCGCCGGGGCCGCGCAGAAGGAGAGCCGCATCGTGACCTTCACCGATGCGCGCGTCACCGCGCTTTCGATGGACAAGCGGGGAGCGGTCTCCGGCGTCGCCGTTGCGATGGGCGGTCGGGAGTACAAGGTGGCCGCGAAGGCCGTCGTCCTCGCCACTGGCGGCTTTGGCGCGAACAACGAGATGGCCGCCTCCTACATCCCCGGTCTTAAGGGCTTCGCGACCACGAACCAGCCTGGTGCGACCGGCGACGGCATCAAGCTCGCCGAGGCCGTCGGCGCGGCGCTCGTCGATATGAAGGAGATACAGACGCACCCAACCTACGCCCCCGGCAAGGAGATGATCACCGAGGCAGTGCGGGGCAACGGGGCTATCCTCGTGAATAAATCCGGCCGCCGCTTCTGCAACGAGCTGTCTACTCGCGATGTCGTTTCCGCGGCAATCCTCGCCCAGGAGGGTAAGTCTGCCTATCTCGTCTTTGACGACTCCGTGCGGAAAAGCCTCAAAGCCATCGAGGACTACGTAAAGATGGGCATCGTTCTCGAGGCTTCGAGCCCCGCCGAGCTCGCTGGCAAAATCGGGGCCACGCCCGAAGCCCTCACCGCGACCATCAATCGCTACAATGGCTTTGTCGATGCGAAGACGGATGCCGATTTTGCTCGAGCCGATCTTCCGCGTGCCCTCGCGGTGGGACCCTACTATGCGATTGAAGTTACTCCGGCCATCCACCACACGATGGGCGGCGTCAAAATTGACACCGCGACCCGCGTCATTTCGGCGAAGGGCGAGCCCATCCCCGGCCTTTTCGCCGCCGGCGAGGTGACGGGAGGCGTCCATGGCGGGAACCGTCTCGGCGGCAACGCGCTCGCCGACATCGTCACCTTCGGAAGGATCGCGGGAACGAACGCCGCCTCCTACATAGGACGCTAACGGCAGTTTCTCTAAGCGGACCTTAGCCTCTCTTTAGAGCACATGCTGCAGGAAGGCGCGGGTCCGCGCCTCTCGAGGATGGCCGAAGAGCTCCTCCGGGCTTCCCGATTCCACCACGCGGCCTTCATCCATGAATACCACGCGGTCGGCTGCCTCGCGGGCGAAGCCCATTTCGTGGGACACGACGAGCATCGTCATGCCCTCCGCGGCGAGCCCCTTCATTACGTCGAGCACCTCCCGGATCATCTCGGGATCGAGTGCGCTTGTGGGCTCGTCGAAGAGGAGCGCCTTGGGCTCCATCGCGAGCGCCCGGGCGATCGCGGCGCGCTGCTGCTGTCCGCCGGAAAGTTCGCGCGGATAACGCGCCGCCTTGTCGGCGAGGCCGACCCTTTTGAGAATGCTCAAGGCGCGTGTCTCTGCCTCGCCGCGAGTAAGGCCGCGTACGAGGCGCGGCGCCAATGTCAGGTTGTCGAGCACGCAGAGGTGTGAAAACAGGTTAAAGGATTGGAACACCATGCCCACCTCCTCGCGGAGGCGACGCAGATCGGCGCGCGGCGAGGTGACGAGTTCACCCTCGATGCGGATCTCCCCTTCATCGAGGCGTTCGAGGCGGTTCACCACGCGGAGAAGGGTGCTTTTCCCTGAGCCCGAAGGTCCGATGATGACGACGACCTCGCCCGTTTCGACATCGAGATCGATGCCGTCGAGCGCGATCGTGTCGGCCATCCCCCGTCTCTCGCCCGAAGCGCGGAAAACCCTTCGCGCTCCGCGGATTTCGATGAAGGCGCTCAACGGGAGCCTCCCGCTTTGAGTCTTCGCTCCATTGCCCGCACAAGGAGCGAAAGCGAAACGGTGAGGCAGAGGTAGAAGAAAGCAACTGCGTTGTAGGTCTCGAAGAATTTGAAGGTCGAGGCCGCGTAGACCTTTCCGAGCTGAGTGATGTCCTGGACGCCGAGCGCCGAGACAAGGGCCGAATCCTTGATAATGGCTATGAACTCGTTTGCGAGGGCGGGAAGTACGTTGCGCGTCGCTTGGGGAAGCACAATGGTTCGCATAACCTGTCCGCGCGATAGGCCGAGCGCGAGCGCGGCTTCGACCTGCCCCCTGTCGACGCTCTCGATGCCCGCCCGGAATATCTCAGCAATGAAGGCGCTGTAACCAAGCGTGAGGGCGATGACCGCGCGCGCGGCGAATCCCAGATTCCTCGTCTCGACCGGCGTAGCGAGGCCCCGGTCGATGAGCGGCTTAAGCGCCGCGTTGAGCGCCGCAGCGAGCGCGGGGGCTCCGACGAAGGCGATGTAGTAGAGGATGACGAGCATTGGAAGCCCGCGGACGAGTTCAACATAGAAGGTAGCCGCCTCGCGCGCCACACGCAGCGGCGAGGTGCGAAAAAGACCGAGTCCCAGTCCGAGGAGGAGCGAGGCCGTATATGCGACGAGTGAAACGGACAGCGTGACGCCAAGGCCACGCGCGACCGCGGCGAGAATAACGCGGTAGTCTGAGGACGCAAGGGCCGAGATGGCCGCCCAGATGCCAAGGAGAACGAGGGCGGCAAGCCACCAGGGCAGGCGGGTGAGCACGGCCCTTGTTCGCGCAAGGCCGCCGCATTTAGCTTCGCCTCCGCAGCGAGGAGAGGCCTTTCCTGTTCGACACACTTTTTGCGGGGGCCTCAGGGCTTGTACTCGAAGAACCACTTCGTGTTGAGGCGCTCAAGTGTCCCGTCCTTGCGCATCGCCTCGATCGCCGCGTTGAAGGGCTTCACAAGATCGGAACCCGGTTTGAAGATGAACCCGAACTCCTCCGTGCCGAGCGCCTCGCCGAGGACTTTAAGCTTGCCGGGATTTGCGCCGACGTAGCCCTTGCCCGAGGCGGCGTCCATGAGAACCGCATCAACGTCCCCCGCGATAAGCGCCTGAACGGCGGCGCCGAAAGTCTCGAAGAGCTTGATGCGCGGATTCTGCTCGTTGCCGTCGAGGACCTCGTAGACCGCAACGTAGAAATTCGTCGTGCCGGCTTGCGAGCCGATCAAAAGCTTCGGATTCGCGCCGAATTCCTTTGCGCCCGAAAACCGCTTTTCGCCTGCCCGAACGAGCATGAACTGCTGGGAGACCATGTAGGGAACGGAGAAATCCACCTGCTTCTTCCGTTCGTCGTTGATCGTAATGCCGTCCATCCCCACGTCGAACTGGCCGTCGCGGACCGCTTGGATCATCGTGTCCCATGCGGTCACCTTCCAAACGATCTTGGCATTGAGCCTGCGCGCGATCTCATTGACGCAGTCGTACTCCCATCCCATCGCCTTGCCGCTCTTGGGATCGATGAAGTTGAGCGGCATATAGGCGTTTTCCGTGACCGCGATGATCGTCCGCCCCTTAAGGTCGGGTAGCTTAGCGGCCTGCGCGCCCGCGAGGGCGCAGGCGAAAAATGCAAGCGTCGCTGCGAGCACAAGATGGCGTTTCATGAGACTCCTCCGGCAGGGAAGGCTGGGCGCATAAGCGTCGTCTGGCGGTGAAATACTACCCCTCTGTGCGTGGGAAGGGCAAGGCTTAAGGGCGGCCTTTCAGCGCCGGGGCGGCTAGATCTTTGCAAGGGGGGATGCTGGATCGGTTGCGTCGCTCGGGGTATCAACCTGCGCCTAAACCTAAAAAAAGCCGTCCCGTTGTGGGACGGCTCGGCTCACAAGCTTCGTAACACTTACCAGCGGCCCCCGCGGCCACCCATCATGCCGCCGCGCCCGCCCATGAACGAGCCGGAAAAGGCGCCCCGCATGCCCCGCGCATAGAACTGGGCGCCGATGTCGTAGGTTTTACCGTTGATCACGGCCTTCGTGACGGCGAAGAAGGGCTTGTCCTGGCCCGGGTAGGTCGGAAGCTCATAGCCGTCGAGCTTCATCGCGGCACCTTCTTTGATGCCGTCGGTGTAAGCGTAGTAGTAGAAGCGCGGCATGCGGACGAGATAGGTTTTATCCTTGGCCTGGAGCGCAGGAAGGCCATCCACAAAGACAAGCTTACCTTCGATCGTCTTTGCTTGGGGCGTCGCCTGCTGTATCTGCATGGGCGCCTGGGCTCCGGGGCCCGTCATCGGCCCGAAACCCTGGGCCGAAGCGAGTCCGACGACCGCGACGAGAAGACCAAGACCTAGTGAGAACTTCTTCATAGCTTGCTCCTTCGAGTTCTATGGAACAGGGGTGCCAGCCACAGGGCCGGCGCCGCGTTTCGGCGGCATCAATACATAAGCATCAAGTGTGCCACGTTCGATAAATGTCGGCATTGGCTGTGTTTTTTGTGTAAATTGTTGTAATAAAAATAAATAAGTTCAATATAGTGCGGCGCGTGGTGGGTTGTAGGCTCTCCTGTCGATTGCTTTTTGAGCAAAATTTTCTCATTAAATAGGGGCGAATATGGTGTGGGAAAAAGTTTCGCGTCTTTTAAGAAAACTGGGGAAGAAAAAGCGGAACGAATAGGCTAGGGGCGCTCCGGTTCAAAGACGAGGTAAATGCGGTCGAGGGTTTCCCCTGCGCGGAAACTGATGCTTTGCGCAAGATTGCGGCACATTTTAAGGCCTATGCCGCGCCACCGTCGTCGTACTGCATCGAAAAGCGGGTCCCTATCGCGCAGTTCAGGGTCACTGCAGGCCGCCGCGTAGGGCGCAAAGGCGGCGGCTTTGAAATAAAAGGCAAGGAAGATACGGTCGCCCTTTCGCGAGACGCGCACGGTCATCGCCGCAGCATCGAGCGGCGCCGCATGGTGGAGAAGGTTGTCGAAAATCTCCGAACCTGCGAGCTTGAGGCGGTGTCGTTCGCGTTCGGAGGCAAACGGCAGGTCGTCGATGAATGTTTCGAACGCAAAGACGCCCTCGGCGCGCGCAGGAAGGACGCGCGTCGCTTCGGCGCGGCGGCGGCGCGGGATTACCGTCCGCTCACCCGGGCTTCCCGGCGCGGCCTTTCCCTCTGCGCGCGGCGGGAAGCCGGCAGAGGTGGTCATCGCTAGATGTCGCGGAGGTTCTGCGCGACGGGGAAGCGGTCGCTGAAGCCGGTGGACTCAAGCGCGAGCCGCGCGATTTCCGAGGGGCGGAGCACGACGATGCGTTTGCCTTCGGCCTCCGCGTCGTCGAGGGCCGCCATGAGCACGCCAATGCCGGCGGAGGAGAGGGTCGTCACCTTTTCCATGTCGACGACGACAAGGGGGTGGGCGGCAAGGGCCTTGGTCATCTTTTCCTGGAAATCACCGTAGGTGTAGCTGTTGACGGGGCCTGCCACGGTGACGACGAGGCGGTCGCCATCACGGCGTTCGATAATGTCAAGTTGCGTCATGGTGCGCTCCTTGCGTGGAATTTCATGGCGAGGAGGGTGAGATCATCTTCCTGCCGCTTGTCGGTAAAGGTCAAGAGGTCGTCGAGCACCCCGTCGGCGATCTCCCGCGCGCTTTTGTCAAGGCGCGCTCGCGCGGAGGCGCGGAGGCGATCCTTGCCAAAGCGCTCGCCGCGGATGTTTTCGCTGTCGAGGACGCCGTCCGTGGAGACGATGAGGGCGGAGCCCGCCGGAATCGCGAGTTTGCGCGGTTTGAGGTAGGGCGTCACGTCGCGCACAAAGCCGAGCACCCGGCCCTCGCCCTGTATCTCGACGAAGGCGTCAAAGCTCGGCACATAGAGGAACATGGCGGGTACACCGCAGTTAATGAAGTAGCAAAGTCCGCGCGCGAAGTCGAAATAGCCGAAGACGCCAGCGAAAAAGCTCCCTTTGGGGAGGTTTTCCTTGATGAACAGGTTGACCCGCTGGACGAGACCCGTAAAATCTCGTTCGACCCGGAGGAAGGTTCGAATCATCGACTTGAGAACGAGCATGTTCATGCTCGCCGACAGCCCCTTGCCCGAGACGTCGCCGAGAACAAAAAAGCTCCGCTCTTTGGAAAGGCGGACAAAATCGACAAAATCGCCGCCAAGACGCCGCGTCGACCGCGTCATCCACGCTACATCCGCGGTCGGGCTTTCGACCTTGTCCACTTTCTCGAGTGCAAAGCGGATCACCTGGTCGGAAAGGGCGAGTTCGCGGTCGACGGTGTAGAGGATGGACTCGCGCGCGACGTTCTTAAGGTAGAAGGCGAAGACGAAGAGTTTTCCGTAGATCGCGCGGAAGGTGTCGTAGTCGTAGTCCGTGTAGTCGGCGCCTGAACTGCGCGCGCCGAGGGCGAAGATGCCGATGATGCGCCGTCCCTCCTTGGCGAAGATGAGCGCTTCCGCTTTGAGATTGTCGAGGAGGGTGACGAGCTCACTGCGGAAATTCTCGTGGATCGGAGCGGCGACCGCTTCCGAACGCATGAGAACGGTGAGGCCGCTCCGCTCGAGGTGTTCGCGAAGCTCCGCATCCCGTGGTAGGCTTGCCTGGCCGCCGCCCGGGGCGTAGACGGTTTTGAGCACGCCCTCGTCGTCTTCGATGAGGACGGTAAGGTCTTTGAAGCCGAGGGAGTCTGAGAGTTCCTCGTGAAGCTCTGCGAGCACGGCGTCGCGTCCCTTGGCAAGGTCGATGTGGGCAAGGGCGCTCTCGAGCTCCTCCCGGTATTCCCGGCTCGAGCCGAGGCGCGAGAGCGAACGCTCCGAAAAGCGCCGCGCCGAGCGGAAGGCGACGATGAAGACGAGGGGACTGCCCACGATCGGGACGATCGGATAAACGCTACCAAGAATAATGAGCAAGGCGGTCACGCCCGATGCCGGGAGGCCGAAAAGGAGTCCGAGGATGAGGTAGGAGAGGAGGCGGCGGCCGTTTTCCCTCCAGTCGAAGACGCGCGACAGCGAATGCGTGTAGGCGGAAAGGAGGGCGGAAGCAAAGGGCGCCAGTGGCAGGAGCGCGAAGCTACGCCTCACGCCAGAACGCTCGGGCACAAGGCGGATGAGCGCCCAGGTGCCCACCGCGGAGAGCACAACGGAAAGTGCGGCGAGCGTTGCGCGTTGCCGGGTGATGCGCTCTGCCTTGCGCGAGAAGACGCGGAGGACTTGAAGCAGGCCGGAAAGTGCGCCGACTGCGGCGACGATGTCGACGAGAGGGTAGAACAGCCTGCCCGTTGTGACAAAGATTCTATCCGGCATCTGGCGCGCGAGTGCGATGAAATCGAAGCCCTGTGCAACGAGATAGGCGGCCCCTCCGGATCCTACGATCGAGAGAATCGCGAGAGGAAGCGCAAAGCGCCCCATGCGTGTGGGGAAGTAGAGCCCGTATGCAAGGAGAAATCCTGCGGCAATGGCAAGGCAGGCAAACCCTGCCCGGAGGAGCGCCGCATGATTGACATCGATCTGGCTTGTTCCCAGCGCGTGGAGGAGGGCGTACGCGAAGGAAAATGCGTCGACGATCAAAAGGAGCCGGGTTGCTGCATCGCGCCCGCCCCTCCTGTGGATCGAGATGCCGGAAAGGGCGATGCCGATGGCCGCGATGAAGGAGATGAAATTCAGTCCCATAGCCTGCCCGCCTTCGCCGCAAGGATCGTCACGTCGTCTTTGAGCTCTGCATCGCCGATGAAGCCGTAGATCAGACTCGTGATGGAGCCGACGAACTCCGATGCCGGTTGCTTTGCCGCTTGGAGGATGGCCCGGTCGAATTCCTCCGTCTCACCGAGCCTGCGGCCCCGGGTGTCGGCGACCTCGGTGACGCCGTCCGAGGCGAGGAAAATGATCTCATCGGTGCGGAGCGGCATTTCCTCGATGCGTATCTCGCCCTCGATGGGTACAAGTCCGATGAGACCCATCGTGGGTTCGAGGCGGCGGATCTTGGGCCCAAGCGCCGTCTGTGCCACGAGGATGGGGTCGGCCATCGCCGCATTCACATAGCGGAAACTTCGCGCGGCCGTGTCCACAAGGCCGAGGAACATGACCGTGTACTTGTCGTCGAAGCCCATGTCCCGGATTGCGGCGTCGACGGCGCGCACAAGCGCCGCAAGATCGGCCTTATCGGGCGCGACCCGGATTGTGTTGACGATAATGCCCATGATGAGGGCGGCCGCGAGGCCCTTCCCCGAGACGTCGCCGACGACGAGGAGTGTCCGGTTTTCATCGACCGCGATAGCGTCGTAGTAGTCGCCTGAGACATTGATGAGGGGACGGTACGCGACCGCAAGCTCGAGCTTTCGGGGCTGGGGCAGGTTTTTTGGCAGAAAGGAGCGCTGGGTCGCCGCGACAAGTTGCCACTCACGGGAGAGCTCCGCGACCTTGAAAAGGTCAGAAATCGTGATGACGCGGTCAAAGTAGATCGAGAGCTCACCGTAGAGCGTGCGGAAGGCCTCAAGCTCGATGAGGGGGCAGAGCCGCGTGAGGACGAAGAGGTGAAAGCCTTTTGCATACACGAAGAAGCCGCGCGCTCCCTCGTTTGAGCTCGTGATGGAGAAGTCTTCGCTAATAAAGCTGAAGCCCTCTGACCAGTCGCGGAAGTTTTTCTCGAGGGCCTCGAGCACCCGAGGATCGGTGGCGGTCGCCGTCGGGCTCTGGTAGATGAGCTCCCAGGTGTTTGATCGGATAAGGAGCGCGCTCATATCGGCCGGCTTTTCGAGATACTCGCGAATCGCGTCGACAAGATCGAGGATCGTGAACGATGCGCCGACGCGTTCGGCAAACGAAAGCACGATCCGCGTTTCTGTTTTCCGAAAGCGACGACGATAGATCGAGCGATCGAGTGCGGCAAAGGCCGCCTCGCGGAAGACGTAGAGCGCAAGAAAGGTCGCCGCGCCAAAGGCGAGTGCCGCGGCGAGGCGTACGCCCCGCGAGGCCGCGAAGGGCACGAGGAGGAAGAGGGCCGAGGAAACGGCGGTTACGCCCGCCCCGACCAGCCTCCGTTCGGTCCGATAGGTCATGCTTGCAAGGCTCCCTTACGGAAGGGTATCGGCATACTTGTAGACCGCCCCGAGCCCTCCGTCAACCGAATTCGTCCCCGCGCTCAGCGCGCTGTCGCAGGGCCACACGGACGAATGGAATTTCGGATACCGATACGTCGCCCCTTTCCTTCCTGCCGCCCTTTCTGTTAGGCTTACGTGCCACGTCCCGGGCTTGCAAGGCCGTGTGGCAGTGCGAGCTTGGGGGCGAGAAAGGGAGGCTTCCTCTATGAAAGCGATCGAGCTCGCCAAATCCTACGATCCAAAATCCTTCGAAGACCGCATCTATGAGGCGTGGAAGGCCGCCGGCCTTTTTCAGCCTGCAGGCCTCCCCGGGAAGAAGCCCTTTGTCGTCGTCATACCCCCTCCGAATGTCACGGGTGTGCTCCATATGGGACACGGCCTCAACCACTCCCTTCAGGATATCTCCGTGCGCTACGCGCGCATGTGTGGCAGGCCGACGCTCTGGCTCCCCGGCACCGACCACGCCGGCATCGCGACGCAGAATGTCGTCGAAAAACGCCTGCGCAAAGAGGGGAAGACGCGCCACGAACTCGGCCGCGAGCGCTTTGTCGAGGAGACTTGGAAGGTTGCGAACGAGCACAAGGCCATCATCCGTACCCAGATAGCCAAAATTGGGGACTCGGTCGACTGGAGCCGCGAGCGCTTTACTCTCGACGAGGGGCTGTCCGCCGCGGTGCGCGATGTGTTTGTGACGCTCTATGAACGCGGCCTTGTCTACAAGGGCAAATACCTCGTCAACTGGTGTCCTTCCTGTGGCACCGCTCTGGCCGACGACGAGGTGGAGAAGGCTGACGAGCCCGGCAAGATGTGGCACATCTATTATGAACTTGTGGACGGACCTCAGCCCGGATTTCCCGAGGGGCGCATCGAGATCGCGACCACGCGGCCCGAGACGCTCCTGGGCGATACGGCTGTTGCCGCAAACCCCGAGGATGAACGCTACAAGGCGCTCGTGGGCAAGCGTGTGCGCCTCCCCCTTACCGACCGGACCATCCCGATTATCGCGGACGCCTATGTGGACCGGGAATTCGGCACGGGGCTCGTGAAGATCACCCCCGCCCACGATCCCAACGATTTCGAGGTCGGCAACCGCCATGGCCTTGAGCGGATCAACATCCTCAACCCCGACGGGAGTCTTTCCGCGGCGGTGCCCGAAAAATACCGCGGTCTCAAGGTGCCCGCGGCGCGCAAGGTCGTGCTTGAGGATCTTGCGGCGGCCGGGCTCCTCAAGGGCGACAAGGACATCGTGCATGCGGTCGGTCACTGCTACCGCTGCGCTACGACGATCGAGCCCTACCTCTCCGAGCAGTGGTTCGTGCGGATGAAGCCGCTTGCCGATAAGGCGCTCAAGGCCTGGCGGGAGGGCGAGGTGCGCTTTTACCCCCAGAAATGGGAGAACACCTACGCGCATTGGCTTTCGAATATCCGCGACTGGTGTATAAGCCGCCAGCTCTGGTGGGGACACCGTATCCCCGCCTGGTACTGTGCACACTGCGGCAAGACGGTCGTCGCCCGCGAAGAACCGCTTCAGTGCCCGTATTGCGCGTCGACGGAGCTCAAGCAGGATGAGGACGTTCTCGATACCTGGTTCTCAAGTTGGCTCTGGCCTTTTAGCACTCTGGGCTGGCCCAAGGAGACGGCCGATCTCAAGAAGTACTATCCGACGACAAGCCTCGTCACGGCCTACGATATCATCTTTTTTTGGGTGGCGCGGATGATCATGGCCGGTATGGAATTTACCGGCACGAGCCCCTTCAAGGATGTCTGCATCCACGGCCTTGTGCGCGACAAGCAGGGACGCAAGATGTCCAAATCGCTGGGCAACGGCCTCGACCCCCTCGAAATCGTCGAGGAATACGGCGCCGATGCACTCAAGTTCACGCTCGCCTACAACTGCGCCTCCGGCCAGGATGTGTGCGTCGACATGGAGTCCTTCAAGATGGGCTCGAAATTCGCGAACAAGGTCTGGAATGCAAGTCGCTACATCCTCATGAACCTCGAGGGGCGCGAGCTTGTGGACAAGCCGGCCTACAACGATGTCGACCGCTGGATATTCCACCGCCTCGACCTTGCGGCAGAGGCTGTGCGCGCCGGGCTCGAGGGATACCGCTATAACGAAGCCGCACAGGCTGCGTATGCGTTCTTCTGGGATGATTTCTGCGACTGGTACATCGAGGCGACCAAGCTCTCCTTCAAAATGGGCGACGAGGCGGAAAAGAACCGTGCGACGACCGTGCTCCTCGCCGTGCTCGAGGAGGCGCTCCGTCTCCTCCATCCCTTCCTGCCCTTTGTCACCGAGGAAATCTACCGCATGCTTCCGAACGGGAAGGGCTGGCTCATCATCCAGCCCTATCCCGAACCCGATGTCTCCCGCCGCGCGCCCCTCCTCGCCGAGCGCTTTGAGAGCCTGCGCGAACTCGTGCGGCTCGTGCGTACACTCAGGCCGGAGTTCCAAATTCCGCCTGAAACCCGCATTCGGCTCGCGCTCAAACCCGAGGCGGACTTTGCCGCGCTCGATTTTCTCACGGCCAACGCCGAGCTTGTCGGCCTCCTTGTCAACGGGCCCGCGCCGTCGATCGTGGACGCAAAGCCCGAGGGAGCCATCGCGCTTGTTGGCCACGGCTTCGAGGTCTATGCTTTTGTGAAGGAATCGGTGGATGCGGACCGGCTTGTGGAGAAATTCCGCAAGGACATGGAAAAGGACAGCATGTACCTTGAGCGTACGCGCGCTAAGCTCGCGAACGCGGGTTTTGTGGCTTCTGCCCCCGCTGACGTCGTCGCACGCGAGCGGGAAAAGCTCGAGGAAACCGAACGCCGCGTGCGCAAGCTTGCCCAGTACGTGGAGGAGCTCACATGAGGATGGATGGGGGTGCGCAGCGGCGCCCCCACCGCGGCCCGTTGCCTCCCCGGCGTCACGATGGCGGGGAGGGCGGCATGGATGTTGATGCCATGCTCCGCCTCAAGAATATGCACCTCGCCCCCTATATCCAGATGGCGACGGCGCTCATCGGGAAGCGCCGCCGCTCAGGGGGCAACATGTTCCGCCATCAAATCGACACGATGGGCATACTCATGGATTATGGCTACATCGATTCGGTGCTTCTCAAGGCCTCGGTGATCCACGACCTCCTCGAGGATGTTCCCGACTTCGACCGGGACCTCATCCTCGAAACCGATGAGGAGTCGCCTGAGGTCTATAAGCTTGTGCTGGAAGTGACGCGGCGCCCTATCGAGACCAAGCCCGAATTCCTCGGCCGCATCCTCGAGTACGGATCGCAGCGGGCCCGTGTCCTCAAAAGCGCGGATCGCATTTCCAACATGATCAGTCTTGGCTATGTGACCGATGTGGAGTTTATTCGCCGCTACACCGACGAGACGGAACAGCAGGTTTTCCCTATCGCGGCTCTCTGCGACGAACGCATGCTTGCGGAGCTCAAGGAGCTTGTCGCCACGCGGCGCGAGTACCTTGCGCGCCGCTTCGAGATCTAAGCACCGGAAGGAGACGCAGGATGCAGAAGGAATGGACCAAGGTGGAGCTCGCCAAGACAATCGACCACACCCTCCTCAAGGCCGTGGGGACGGCCGACCAGGTGCGCGAACTCTGCGCCGAGGCGAAAAAGTACGGCTTCGCTTCAGTCTGCGTAAATCCCGTCTGGGTGCCGCTCTGCGCCAAAGAGCTCGCGGGTTCCGGGGTGATGGTCTGTACGGTTATCGGATTCCCCCTCGGTGCGAACCAGAGCGAGATCAAGGCCGCCGAGGCCAAGCTCGCCGTGGCGCAGGGCGCCCACGAGGTGGACATGGTGATCAACATCGGCGCGGCCAAGGCGGGCGATTGGCGTACCGTCGAGGAGGACATCCGCGCCGTTGTCGCCGCAAGCGGTGCGGCGACGGTCAAGGTGATCATCGAAACCTGCTACCTTTCCGATGCCGAGAAGGTGAAGGCCTGCGAGGCTGCCGAGCGCGCGGGTGCACATTTTGTGAAAACCTCGACCGGCTTTGGCACGGGCGGCGCCACTCCCGAAGATGTCCGTCTTATGAAAAAAGCGGTTGGCGGCAAGCTCAAGGTAAAGGCTTCAGGCGGTGTTCGCTCCTATCACGACGCTCTCCTTATGCTCGACGCCGGCGCCGATCGGATCGGCGCCTCGAGTGGCGTCGCCATCATCGCGGAACTGCCCGAGTAAGCGAGCAGGCATCTGGTGGGTGCCGGCCCGTGGATGGTCGCCCAATTGCCGTCCAGTGATTCTAGCGCCCGGTTTGTGTCCGTCGCGGTTTGAACCTACAAAAATGTATACAAAATCCAGTTGCATTTCCTGGAAAGTGTGCCTACTATTACGAGGCGCACTATTTTCCGCAAGGAAAGGAGAATTCCATGAAGAAGTCGATCGCGGTTCTGCTTCTCGGGCTCGTCGCGGCGGCGGCCCTCATCGCCGCGCCCATCAAGGTCGGCCTTGTTACCGACGTCGGCGGTATTGATGACAAGTCCTTTAACCAGGGCACCTGGGAAGGCATCAAGCTCTTCGCCAAGGAGAACAAGCTCAAGGAAGGTGTCGACGTCAAGTACCTCCAGTCCACGGCGGATGCCGATTACATCCCGAACCTTTCCACTTTCGCCGACGAGAAGCTTGATCTCATCGTCGCCCCTGGCTTCCTTTTCGAGGAAGCGATGAAGACGGTCGCCGATCAGTATCCGAAGCAGAAGCTCCTCATCATCGACTCTGTCGTCCAGAAGCCGAATGTCGCGAGCGCGGTCTTCGCCGCTAACGAGGGCTCCTTCCTCGCGGGTGTCGCCGCTGGTCTCAAGGCAAAGGCCGACGGAAAAGATACGATCGGCTATGTCGGCGGTATGAAGTTCCCGCTTATCGAGAACTTCCAGGCTGGCTTTGAACAGGGTGTCAAGACTGTTCTGCCCAACGCCAAGATCCTCGTCGATTACTCTGGTTCTTTCACCGATGCCGGCCTTGGCCAGGCGCTCGCCGCGAAGCAGTACAACGCGGGCGCGTACATCATCTACCAGGTCGCGGGCGGTTGCGGCAACGGTGTTATCAAAGAGGCCAAGGAGCGCTCCGCGAAGGGCGATATCCGCTGGGCAATCGGCGTTGACAAGGACCAGTACGCCGACGGCATCTATGCGCCCGGCAAGTCCGCCATCCTCACCTCCATGATGAAGCGCGTCGATGTCGCTTCTCACGATGTCGCTGTGATGGTTCGCGATGGCAAGTTCCCCGGTGGCCAGACCCTCGTGTTTGACCTCAAGTCGAAGGGCGTCGGCCTCCCCGCGACGAATCCCAACCTTTCTGCCGCGATTATCAAGGAAGTGGAGAAGTACACCGCCCTGATCACCTCGGGTAAGCTCAAGGTTAACTCCGTCCAGTAATGTCTGTCGCCGGCCCCAGCGCGGCCGGGTTTAGCGCCCTTCTCGGGTGCGGCGAGCCCCCGGTTCCGGACCGGGGGCTCGCTTTTCGGCGTGCGGCGATTCCTTCGCCGCACGCCGGGGGCGCCGTTTCCCTTCATCGGGAGCGGCGTCAAACCTTCGCAGAGAGATCCCACACGTGAGTAGGAGGCCCTCGTGGCATTTGTCATCGAGATGCTCGACATCGACAAATCATTCCCGGGCATCCGCGCCAACGACCATGTGACGCTCCAGGTCGAGGAGGGCTCCATCCATGCCCTTCTCGGCGAGAACGGCGCGGGCAAGTCGACGCTGATGAGCATTCTCTTTGGCCTGTACCAACCCGATGCGGGTACGATCAAGGTGCGGGGCAAGGAGGTCCGGATCACTGATCCGAACGTCGCGAACGGGCTCGGCATCGGCATGGTGCACCAGCATTTTAAGCTCGTGCACAATTTCACCGTCACGGAGAACATCATACTCGGCCTCGAGCCGCGTAAGGGCCTTGTCGTCGACACCCGAAAGGCGGAAAAACGGGTCGAGGAACTCTCGCAGCTCTATGGGCTCAACGTCGATCCGCGCGCCAAGATCGAAGACATTTCGGTCGGCATGCAACAACGCGTCGAGATCCTCAAGATGCTCTACCGCGATGCGGATATCCTCATATTCGACGAGCCGACTGCCGTGCTCACGCCGCAGGAGATCCACGAACTCATGGGGATCATGCGACGCCTTGTCGGCGAAGGGAAGACGGTTCTCCTTATCACGCACAAGCTTAAGGAGATCAAGGCGGTCGCCGACACCTGCACGGTCTTAAGGCGTGGCAGACTCATCGGCACGGTGCCTGTCGCCGAGACCTCCGAGGAAAAAATGGCGGAGATGATGGTCGGCCGCGAGGTAAACTTCCATGTCGAAAAAGGCCCCGCCGCACCCGGCGACGTGGTGCTTAAACTCGAGGGGCTCAACGTAAAAAACGCGAAAGGGCTTCTCGGCGTCAAGGATGTGAACCTCGAGGTGCGCGCGGGCGAGATACTTGGGCTCTGCGGCATCGATGGAAACGGCCAAACCGAACTCGTCAAAGCAATCACGGGGCTTCAGCCCGTCGAGTCGGGGCGGATTCTCCTCGGCGGTCGGGACATCGCGCACCTGCCGGTTAAGCGCCGTCTCGACCTGGGGCTCGGTCATATCCCTGAGGATCGCCACAAGCACGGCCTCATACTCGATTTCCGGCTCGACGAAAATTTCGTTGTACATGACTACATGCGCAGGCCCTATGCGCGTGCGGGCGTGCTCGATACGCGGGCCATCGGCGCGCAGGCCAAGAAGCTTATCGGGGAGTTCGACGTCCGTTGCGGCCAAGGCGGGGCGACACCGACACGCTCGATGTCGGGCGGCAACCAGCAAAAGGCCATCGTCGCGCGCGAAATCGACAGGTCTCCCGCCGCCCTCGTGGTCGCCCAACCGACGCGGGGTCTCGATGTCGGCGCCATCGAGTACATCCACAAGCGGCTCGTCGCGGAGCGGGATAAGGGCAAGGCTATTCTCCTCGTTTCGCTTGAACTCGACGAGATCCTCGACCTTTCGGATCGGATCGCGGTGATTTACGGCGGTCGCATCGTGGGCGTCCTTGACGCAAAGGCTACGAACGAGAACGAGCTAGGACTCCTCATGTCGGGCTCGACCAACAAGGTGGCGTAAGACCATGTCCAAGCGGAATACAACGAGACTCCTCGTCCCCCTTGTCGCGATCCTCCTCGGCTTCGCGCTCGGCGCCCTCGTCCTTATCGTGACGGGGCGGAACCCCGGCGCGATGTTCCTCGCCATGTTCCAGGGCGCGACGGGCGTGAACCTTAAGGCGGGGAGCTTCAACCCCCGTTACATCGGCGAATTCATTATCCAATCGATGCCGATTATGCTCTCGGGCCTCTCGGTGGCCTTCGCCTTCCGGACGGGCCTCTTCAACATTGGCGCCGAGGGGCAGCTCATCGCAGGATCGGTCGCCGCCACGGCGGTCGCGCTTTGGGTGGAGGCCCCGCCCGTAATCCATGTGCTCCTCGTGCTTCTGGCGGCCGCGGTCGTCGGAGGGCTCTGGGGTGCGATCCCTGGTTTCCTCAAGGCGCGCTTCAACATCCACGAGGTGGTTATCACGATCATGATGAACTACCTCGCGCTGTTTCTCAACAACTGGATGGTGCTCTACGTCTTCGGGAGCAAGGACCGGATCAAGACCGCGCTTTTCCCGGCGACGGCTCTCCTCAAGGATGACGCGCTTTCGGCCTTGACAAACGGGTCCCGGCTCAACTGGGGCTTTGTGCCCGTTCTCCTCTCCGTGTTACTGTTCTGGTTTGTCATCGAAAAGACGACCTTCGGCTACAGCTTACGCGCGGTCGGCTTCAACAAGGATGGCGCGCGCTACGCTGGCATGAGGGTCGAGCGGAACATGGTGCTCTCTATGGCGATCGCGGGGGGCTTCGCCGGGCTCGCGGGGGCGGTGCTCACGACCGGAACCTTCAACTACGGCCGCTTCCTCCCCGGGGCCGAAGGCTATGGCATGGACGGCATCGCGGTTGCCCTTGTCGGCGGCAACGGTGCGTTTGGCGTATTCTTTTCGGCACTACTCTTCGGCATGCTCAAGGCGGCGCAGCCCCTCATGCAGTCCCAAGGGGTGCCCAAGGAGATAGCGAGCATCATCCAGGCTTCGATTGTGCTTTTCATCGCGATGAGCCTCGGCATCGAGACCCTCATTTCGAAACTACGCAAGCAAAAGATCGAGGCGCTCGGCGAGGAGGCCGGCGTATGAACATCTTTTACTCCATGGTGCCGATCGCCTTTGCCTATTCCGCGCCGCTCGTCATCGCGGCGCTCGGCGGGCTCTTTTCTGAGCGCTCGGGCATCGTGAACATAGCGCTCGAGGGTATTATGATGGTCGGCGGCTTCACTGCCGCTTCGGTGACGGTTGTGCTCGAGCCGCTCACCCCCGCCGCGGGTTACTGGGGCCTGCTTGCAGGCCTCTGTGCGGGTGTCGTTTTTTCGGCACTCCACGCGTTTACAAGTATCAACCTCAAGGCAAACCAAGTGATCTCGGGCACGGCGCTCAACATCCTCGCGGGCGGGCTCACGGTCTATCTCGCACAGATTTTCTTTCATCAGCAGCGGACCGCCGCCTTCACCCGCGGCCTTGTCAAGGTGACCGTTCCCGGCCTGGCTTCGATCCCCCTTGTCGGTCCGCTCTTCTTTGTCAACGCGTCGCCGCCCTTCTACATTGCGATCGCGCTTGTCCTCGTTGCTTGGTTTGTCGTGTTCAAGACGCCTTTCGGCCTCAGGCTCCGCGCCTGCGGCGAGCATCCACAGGCTGCTGCATCGATGGGCATCGACGTGCTCGCCATGCGGTACATCGGCGTCCTCGTGTCCGGCGCCTTCGCAGGGCTCGCAGGGAGCGCGCTTGTCCTCACGCAGGACATCCAGTACACCGCCGGTTCCATTCACGGTTCGGGCTTCATTGCAATGGCCTGTCTCATTTTCGGCAAGTGGAACCCCTTCGGCGTTCTCGGCGCAGGCATCTTCTTCGGTTTGGCGCAGGCGCTCTCGCTCTATGCCAAGGATATCCCCTTTCTCGTCGGCATCCCCTCGGAGTTTTTCTACCTGCTTCCCTATGCGCTTACGATTATCGCGCTCCTTGTGTTCGCGGGGAAGTCGGTGGGCCCTAAGGCCGCAGGCGAGATATACGACGCCGGGAAGCGCTAAAGCGTCATGCCTGATACAAGGAGGCTCCTTCCGATGAAAACGCGCCTTACTCCGCGGCGGACTGTGCAGGGAATGCGCCCGGCTTTCTGGGTGATGGCGGCTATCCTGGTGCTCATTTTCGCCGGTTGTGCCGCGCGGGGCCAGGAGCAAGCCGGCGCACGTGCTGGCGAGACTCAGGAGGCCGCCGCGCGATCGGGGCCGCCCAAGATCGGCCTCGTGTTTGACGTGGGTGGGCGCGGCGACGGCGCCTTCAACGATTCAGCCTACGCCGGCCTTGTCGAGGCGGCCCGCGAGCTTGGCGGCAGAATTGTCGGAGAGCCGGGCGCGCCGGATTATGGCTCGCGGTTTGAGGCGCGCTGTCTTTCCTCAAAGCTCGAAGGGCGTGACCGGGCCCAACTCTTAAGCGTCCTTGCCGAGGATGGATGCCGCCTTGTCTATGCGGTCGGTTTTTTGTTCGCCGATTCAGTCGCCCGTGTGGCGCGGGAACACCCGAATACGCACTTTGTCCTTATAGATGGCTCGATCCCCGATCTTTCCTCCGCTTCGAATGTCACGGCGGTTTCCTTCGCCGAGCACGAGGGATCCTTTCTCGCCGGTGCGCTTGCGGGCTACGCGGCGAGCGGCAACCCCCGGGCGAAAGTGGGTTTCATCGGCGGGATGGATACGCCGCTCATACGGCGCTTTCAGTCGGGGTTCGCCGCCGGCGCCGCCTACGCCGCTTTGGCCTTCCGCGAGCCGGGGCGCATCCTTGTGCAGTATGTCGGCAAAGACGGTTCCGCCTTCGCCGATCCGAAAACCGCGAAGGCGATTGCCGAGCTGATGTACTCAACGGGCGCGGAGGTGGTCTACCACGCCGCGGGCGGTTCGGGCGCCGGCCTCTTCGAGGCCGCGCGCGAGGCGGGCAAGCTGGCGATCGGTGTCGATTCGGATCAGGCGCTTGCCTATTTCGCCAAGGCGGGCGATCCCCATGCGCGGGAAACCGGTTCTCGGATCGTGAGTTCGATGCTGAAGCGCGTGGACCGGGCGGTCTTTCTCACGGCAAAGGAGTTTGTTGAGCGGGGTGCGGTAGAGGGGGGCTACCGTGTCTATTCGCTGGCTGACGGCGGCGTCGCCCTCGCGCGGAACGAACACAACGAACGCTCCCTTGCGCCCTATGTCGCACGGCTCGACGAGCTTTCAGCGAAGATCGTGAGGGGCGAGATCAAGGTGCCCGAAACTCCCGAGGCTGCGGCCGCTTTCATTGCGGGGCTTAAGTAGAGGCGCTGTCGCGGCACCTATAAAATGCGCAAAGGGGGCGCCTGATGAGTCCGGCGCCCCCTTTTTCATCGTTTAACGTCGTTTGCCGAATGCGCCGCCTCGCGCGCCTACGAACACCGCGGCGGCCTCTTCGGGCTTGTGAGCAAGCATGAGGCCGTCGAGCGCTCCCTCGCGGGTGAGCGCCTGGGCGAGATTCGCCATGAGACGCAAGTGCGGCACTTCCCCGGCCTTGGGCGAAAGGAGCAAGACGACGACTTTCGCAGGCTGGCCGTCGGGAGCTCCGAAGTCGATGCCCTCGCTAAAGACGCCGAGCGCGGCAACTGGCTCCGCGACGGCATCGCTTCGTCCGTGGGGGAAGGCGATGCCGCGCTCAAGACCGGTGGGGCCTTTCGCCTCGCGCTCGAGGATGTCCTTTACCGCCTCGTCCTCGCGTTCGACTTTTTGCGCCTTGACAAGTAGCTTTACGAGTTGTCGGATGGCGTCCTCGCGGCTTTTGGCGTGAAGGCCGAGAGCGACGCAAGATGCATCGATGAGCTTTTTGCCTTCCGCCTCGTCCTGCGTTTTTTCGAGGCCTGTCGAGGCGCTGATGATGTCCTGGGTGAGTCGTTTTGTTCCGAGGCCTTCGCTTGCGCGCTTGAACGCATGCTCGAGTTCGACCAGTGTTTCGTGGGCGACCGCCTTTGCAAGCGCGGCATCGGAAGCGCGCGATTCGAGGCAGACGCCGCTCCCGACAGCCCTGAGGCTGATGCGCGAATCCTCCCGCGCCGCGACGTAGAGATCCGATTCAGGGTCGGTGAAGTGCACGAAAAAGCCTTCGCGCTTAAGGAGACCGGCCATCGATTCTATGGCCATCTCGGTGAGCGCGGGGTCTCCCATCGGAATCTCGAGGCTGACCGTTTCCGTTTTGGCGCCTTCTTTTTTGGTACCCGCCTCCTCACGTTTGAGAAGCGCCTTGAGAAGGGGCGGCGGGATGACGGTGGTGATGAGCGTCATGAGGATGACGACGCCAAAGAGTTTCTTATCGAGGAACCCACCCGAAATGCCTATGCCCGCGATGATGAGCGCGACTTCGCCCCGCGGCACCATACCTACGCCGATGCGCAATGCACCCAGGGGATTGAAGCCGAAAAAGAAGCTCGGCAGCGCGCAGCCTGCGATTTTGGATACAAATGCGATGAGTGTATAGATGGCGCCGAATGCAAGGACCGAAGGAGAGGCGAGTTCGCGAAGATCGACGAGCATGCCCATGACCGCGAAAAAGACCGGCACGAGGAACATGTAGAGCGGCTGGAGTTTCTCGCGGATCGCAAACTTGAGGTCGGTTCCCGAGAGGGAAAGCCCCATGATGTAGGCGCCGATGATCATCGCAAGGCCCTCGGTCTCGAAGAATCCCGCAAGCAGGAGGGCGAGGCCTAGCGCAAGCACTGCAAAGGCCTCGGGCGTGCGAAACACCTTGAGGAGGCGTGCGATGCGCTTGGCGAAGACGAGGCCGAGCACGGTGAAAAAGGCCCAGATGCCAAAGGCCTTGCCCGCAATGCCGGCGATTTTCCCCCAGTTCACCGAGCCTGAGCCTGATGCAAGGACACTCGAGATGCCGAGAACAATCGCAAGGCAGATGATGCCGAGGACATCATCGATGACTGCGGCGGCGAGAATCGTCGTGCCTTCGGGGCTGTCCATTTTGCGCTGGTCGGAGAGTATGCGGGCGGTAATCCCCACGCTCGTGGCTGTACCCAGAATGCCGAGGAAGAGGGTGCGAGGATCCAGCCAGCTCCAGCCAAAAGCGATAACGCCCGAAAGGGCGCCGAGCCCGAACGATGCGGCGACGCCGCCCAAGCCGACCGCGAGTCCTGCCGCCGCGTAGCGCTTGAAAAGACCGATGTCGGTTTCAAGTCCCGACATGAACAGAAGAATGATCGACGCGAAAGTGGCAAAACCGTAGAGCTCCGTCGAGACCGCAAAGCCGGAAGCGGCGGGCGGAAAAAGACCTGCGGGAAAGCCCGGAAGCGCAATGCCGCCGAGGAGGCTGTGCGAAAGCAGAATGCCGGCGCCGAGTTCGCCGAGGACCGAGGGCAGACCAAGGCGGTGCGCCACGCGGCCGCCGATATGCGCGGCGATGATGATGAGGCCAAGCTGGATGACAAGGGAGGTCATTTCGCCGGTGATACCTTCCGTTTCGGCAAAACAAGCGGCAAAGGGAAGGAGCGCGAAGAAGAGAAGCGCCGCACCGCGCTTACCGAAGGACCTAGGCGTGTTCATGCAGGCTAACCTCACGAAGCGGGGTCTCGTCGACCTGGGCGGGACTCCGTGTGGATGGAGATGGCGGGATTGAGTATGCTGTGAAAACTAGGCCTTATGCAATGCCCTCGGTTGCGCTAGGACGCATTGCATGCTGAATATGTGAAAATAGTGAAAAATTGCACCATTTAAGCCCTATTCACGAGCGACACGTGAAACCGCGGCGCTCGTGAATAGGCCTCGAGCTACGCGTTATTTGAGCTTGATGAAGAGCTTTGCGATGCCGAGGTAGGACTCGGCCACCGTGTCGCCCCCCCGGCTATACACGCTGGCGACCAGAAGATTATGGCGCCTGAAGGAGGCGCTTGCGGCGATTCCCGCGGCCCCTTTTGAAATTCCGGCGACAAGGTTGCCGACCGTGCCCTGAACCTGTTTTTTCACGGATGCGGCGGCCCGCGCCTGGTACCAATTCTTAAAATCCTCCTGCCCTGGATTGAGGGCGACGAAGAGGAGCGTGACGAGGACAGCGGCAACTACCGCCGTCGGGAAGCGCTTACTGCGGGCCATGGTGACTCCTTTGGTCTTAGGCGACGTGGGGACACGCAAGCGGGTCCCGCTGATCGAACATAGCGCACAAGTGGCACCGCGTCAGGCTCATTTTTCCGTATCGGTCATGCCGGCGACGAACTGTTTCTGCATGAGCACGACAACGATGACCGGCGGTAGCATCGCAAGGAGCGTCGTCGCCATGACGATTTGCCACTCGATAAGGACGTCGGCGCCGGCGAGCATGCGATTGATGCCGATGAGCAGGGTGTAATACTTCTCCTTTGTCGTGATGAGGAGCGGCCAGAGGTACTGGTTCCAGCCGTATATAAACTGGATGACAAACATCGCGGCGATTGGCGTGCGCGTCATCGGCACAAGAATTTCCGTAAAAAACGCCATGGGGCTTGCGCCGTCGATCTGCGAGGCCTCGGCGATTTCCCGCGGCACGGACATGAAGAACTGGCGGAAGAGGAAGACCGCCGTGGCCGAGACAATCATCGGTAGAATGAGACCCGCGTAGCTGTTGAGCATGCCGAGGTCCGAAATGACCTTATACGTCGGCATGATGCGCACTTCGACGGGGAGCATGAGCGTGATGAATATTGCCCAGAAGCAGAAGCTCCGCCCGGGGAATTTGAAGAAGACGATCGCATAGGCTGCAAGGAGAGAGACCACGATTTTCCCGACGGCGATGCCGAGGGCCATGATGAGCGAGTTTTTCATCATGGTCCAGGCGGAGGCGCCGAGGTTTGCGGAGCCCTCGATGAGCGCGCGGCGGTAGTTCTCAAAAAAGTGGGGTCCGGGCTTAAGCGGCATCGGTGCGGCGAGTATGTCTGCATTGGTGTGGGTGGAGGCAACGAAGACGAGGAAGATAGGAAAGACGATCACCGCGATTGCAAGCCACAACCAAATGTGGGGGAGTACGCGACGAAGTCTCGAGTGTTCGGTCATGGCCGCGCTCCTAGTAGGTAACTTTCCGCTCGATGAAGCGGAACTGGGCCACAGTGAGCCCGATTACGAGGATCATGAGCACGACGGACTGGGCCGAGGAGCCCCCGAGGTCGAGGTTGACGACACCGTCGCGCCATACCTTGTAGACAAGGATGTTCGTTGCCTGTCCGGGGCCGCCCTGCGTTGCCTGATGGATGATTGGGAAGGTTTCGAAGAAGCCGTAGACGACGTTCATAACGAGGAGATAGAACGTCGTTGGCGAGAGGAGGGGAAAGACGATCGTCCAGAACCGCTTGGTCGGGCCCGCGCCATCGATCGCTGCCGCCTCGACTAGGGCGGCGGGCACACTCTGGAGTCCCGCGAGAAAAAAGACAAAGTTGTAGGCGACCTGTTTCCACGCGGCCGCGATGGTCACAAGAAGAAAGGCCTGACGCTCATTGAGAAGGTGGTTCCAGTCAAAGCCAAGACTGTTTTTAAGGAAATAGGCGATGACGCCGATGTTCGGGTTAAACATGAATATCCACAGGACGCCCGCGACCATTGTTGCGACGGCATAGGGCCAGATGAGCATTGTCTTGTAAAAGCCGGCGCCGCGTAGCGGCTTGTTCGCCTGAACAGCGAGAAAGAGGGCTGTTGTCATCGCGGACACGGCGACAAGCGCTGCGTAGAGGAAGGATCGCCCGAAAGACGCCCAATAGGCCGGATCCTCGAATAGCGTGCTATAGTTTTCAAATCCGACAAAGAGCATCTTACCGCCAAACGGGTCTTGCAGGAAAAATGATTGAAACACCGCCTGCGCAGCCGGCCAGAAAAAAAACACAAAAACGACGGCCATTTGCGGGAGGACGAGAAGGTATGGAAGTCCCTTACTCGGGAACTCATATTGTTTCGACATCGACGTGGTCCTAAGGAGAGTGGAATGACCGCTTGCGGGGCGGCAAAGGTCTCGAAAACGAACTGAAACGGGCGCGGCCCGGTACCGCGCCCGTTTCGGAGACGTACAACCTGCGGCTTACTTGTTGAGCCTTTCGAACTCACGGAGCTTTGCGTTACCCTCGCGGACCATTTTGTCGAGGCCGTCGGAGACGGATATCTTTCCTGCGAGAATGTCTTCCCAGGTCTGATCCTCGATTTCGCGGATCACCTGCATGTAGCCAAAGCGGAGCCCCATGGAATTCTCGGTGGGTGCCTTGTTGAGGAGCTGCAGGATGGCAACTTCGGGCCCCGGATTGGTCTTATAGAAGCCCTGACTCTTCGTAAGTTCATAGGCCGCCTTCGTGATGGGAAGGTAGCCCGTGTTCTGATGCCACAGCGCCTGGATTTCCGGCCTGGAGAGGAAGGTGAAGAACTCGGCAATGCCCTTGTACTCTTCCTTCGACTTGCCATTGAAAACCCAGAGGCTCGCGCCGCCGATAATCGAGTTCTGGGGCGCGCCCTTTACCTCGGGGTAGTAGGGGAGGCGGGCGACGCCGAAATCGAACTTGCAGGTGTTCTTGAAGTTCGCATAGCCACCAATGGATTCGAAGTGCATGCCGACGGTGCCCGAGGAGAAGAGGGGATTCGCCTTGTTCTCGCGCCCGCCGTAGATGAAGGTCTTATCTTTGGAAAGCTCATAGATGGTCTGGAGGTGCTTTTTCTGGAGCGCCCCATTGAACTTGAGCTCCGTGTTAAGGCCATTGAAGCCGTTCGCCTTGGTGCCGAAGGGCTGGTTGTGCCACGCGGAGAAGTTCTCGAGCTGGATCCAGGATATCCAGTTGGTCGAAAAGCCACCCTCCATGCCAGAGGCCTTGAGCTTTTTCGCGACCTCGAAGAACTCAGGCCAGGTAACAGGCGGCTTTTCGGGGTCGAGGCCGGCTTTGCGGAAAGCGTCCTTGTTGTAGTACATGACCGCTGTGGAAGAGTTGAAGGGCATGGACAGCATCTCACCCTTCGCCGTTGAATAGTAGCTCGTAATGGTCGGGATGTAGGCCTTGGGATCAAAGGGCGCGTTGTTCTCCTTCATGAGCTGATAGACGGGCTTTATGGCCTTCGCCGCCATCATCGTCGCGGTTCCAACCTCGAAGACTTGGAGGATGCCGGGCGCCTGCCCCGCACGGAAGGCCGCGATGCCCGCATTCATCGTGTCGATGTATGAGCCCTTGTAGACGGGGGTGATCGTGTAGTTCGACTGGCTTGCGTTGAATTTGTCGCAGAGTAGCTGGACGTTTTCGGCGTTTTTGCCGGTCATCGCGTGCCAAAACTCGATGTTGACGGGCGCGGCATAGGCCGCTCCGAGCGCGAGCGTCGCAAGGAGCAGTGCGCAGAGCTTCTTCATCGCTACCTCCTGTACGAATCGGCTTGAGCCTCGTGGCTCTGCCGTGTTCAAGGAAGTGTAGACCGGCCGCGCAGAACGCGCAACGGAAAATGTTAGCCTCGGATTAAAATCGAACTAAAGCTCCGCAAGAACCTCGAAGAGCCGATCGGGGAAGTCGGTGAACATGCCATTTACCCCCCAGGCGATGAGCCTTCGCATGTCGGACTTTTCGTTGACCGTCCAGACGAACACGTCAAAGCCGCTTGCGCGCACCTCGCGCACCGTTGCCTCGTCGAGGGGGCCGAGCTCGGGGTTGTACGACCGTGCGCCAAGTTCTTTGAGGAGGGAGAGTATCCCGGGAGGGCTCTTCCCCTCGGTGAGGACGCCGAGCGCGAGCTTTGGTGCCATGCGTCGGGCGCGGCGCAGGTAGTCGTGGTTGAAGGAGGAGAGGAGGACGTTCCGTTCCATGCCGAGGGATCGGATAAGTTCGACCGTCCGTTCGACGATCCAGGGATCGCAGGCGCGCCCCCGTGCGTCTTTGATTTCCACATTGACGCACTTACCCCGCGCGCGGGTGAACTCAAGGCATTCGCGCAAGGTGGGGATTCTAAGGGCGCGGAAGTGCTCAAGCTCGAGAGCCCCGACACGGCCCGCCTGTATCTGTCTAAAAGGGTCGGTTTCGGCGTAAAAGGAACCTGCGTCGAGCTCGCCGAGCTCCGCGAGACTGAAGTCGTAGACGCACCAGGGCGAGCGCGAGGGAAAGCGGCGGGCCGCATCGGTCGTGCGCGCGAGGCTGTCGTCATGGATGACGACGAGTTCGCCATCCGCGCTCGCCGCTACATCGAGCTCCCACCACGCGCAGCCCGCCTCGAAGGCCCTTTGCGCCGCAAGGATAGTGTTTTCGGGCGCGATGCCGCGGAATCCGCGATGGGCGATCGTCAGAACTGTGCCGCTCATCACGCCCTCCTCGTCGACTCACCTAAGGTCGAAGCCTTGAGCGCATCGGCACGCCCGGTGAGTTCGGCTTTAAGCGCGGCAATGTCCTTCGGGATAAAGCGGCCGGCGAACAGGAAGAAGATGAAGCATATCGCCCAGGCGCCCACGCAGACGATGAGGATTGCGTTTTCAAGTGAAGTCCGGTCGGCGATGACCCCGGCGATGAGCGGCGCCGCGAAGGATCCGCCGATTTCGATGAAATTCTGCGCGGCATTGGTCGTTGCACGAATTTCGGGCTCGGTCACGTCGTAGAACGACGAGATGACGTTGGGCGATGCGAAGGGGATAAAGAGCGAGGCCAAGGCGAGCAGGATACCGAAGGCGAGCTTGTCGCCGTAGGGCACCTTGATCGCGGCGTAGAGGAGCACGGCGCCGAGGGAGACTCCGGCCGCTCCGACGATGACGCGACCCTTGGGCGTTTTTTTGAAAAGCCGATCGCCGATCACGCCGCCGAGGGGGTAGCCCGCGGCCATGATGAGAACCGCGGGCACCATCGTCAGAAGAATTTCGGTATCGCTGAAGCCACGGCCGCTGTTCCCGAGGTAGCCGAAAATGTAATAGGTAATCACTTGCCAGGGGAAGACGCCGATGAACCCTTGCAGAAAGAGAATGATGAGGCTCTTTTTTGTAAAGAGGCGCCCGACTGTTTTCCAGCTGAATTTGAACGCCTCAAGATGTTCCACACCCTCGAGCTCCGGTTCAGAGGCGCCGCGCGGCTGGTCCTTGACTCGGAAGAAAATGAGCACCGCCACGGCAAGCCCAAGCGCGCCGGTGATGTAGAAGATCTTTCGCCAGCCAAGCCGGGATCCAAGCCCGATCGCGAGGATCATACCGACAAGATAGCCGAGCGGTTGCGCTACCTGGAGGAGCCCGTACACTTTGCCGCGTTTTTTCGGCGGGTAGTAGTCAGAGACGAGGCTGTAAATGCCCGGATAACTTGAATCGTCGATGCCCGTTGAGGCTCGCGTCATGAGAAATAGGGGATAGGTGGGCGCTATTGCGTTGAGCCAGGTGGTGCAGCCCCAGATAAAAGATGCGAGGGCGAGAAGCTTGGGGCGGGCGTAGTGGTCGTAGAGCCAGCCCCAGAGGGGGTAGAAAACGGCGCCGACGAGAATCGCCATTGAATTGATGAGGCCCCATTGAGTGTAGGTTATTTTGAAGTCCTCCATGATCTGTCCCTGCAGGGGGCCGATCAGGAGCTTGTCGGTCTGATGGAGGAGCATAAACACAAAGAAGGCGACAAAGGCGGATCGTGCGTTTCTGGCTGCCTGTCGCTGTTGGTCGAGCGTCTTCATGGGTATAATCCTTTCGCCGGGCGGTGTCTGCAGCGCAGGACCACTCGGTTGCACAGGGGCTACTCTACGCTTGTTCTTCACGCCGCGCAAGGCATCGCCATAGTGTTACGAAGCTTGTGGTGTCAGGCAATCCACGAGTTTGCACTCTAGCACCGTGCAATGCCGCCCTTGCCGTCTGCCGCGGGGCGGGGTATGCTCGGCCCATGCGAAGGCAGGCAAAGGGGGATGGCGAGGCACAAGGGGGCCTCGGTGTCATGGCGAGCTATGGCGTCGGCAAATTCCTTGCGGAATTCCTTACAGGGGGATTTGCCGCTCTCGTTTTCAAGTTCTATGAGACCGAAATAGGTCTTGCTGCGGGTTATGTGGCCGCGGCGGTTGTGCTGTACTCGGTGTGGAATGCGGTAAACGATCCGATCATTGGCTTCTTGACCGCCCGTCCGACTCGGTTCGCGTCCCGATGGGGGCGGCGCTTCCCCTGGATCGTTGTGGGCACCTTGAGTTCGGCGGTCGCGTTTGTTTTCGTTTTTGCGCCGCCCGGCTTCGTCATAAACGGGGGATCCCAAGCGCTTCTGTTCGTGTGGATGCTTGTCGCTATCTGCCTCTATGACGCGCTCTATTCAACCTGGGAGCTAAATTACCAGTCGATTTTCCCCGATCGCTTCCGTGCGGAGTCTGTGCGGGGTAAGGCTGCCGGCATCGCCACGCTGATCGGCGTTGTGGGTGTTGCTGCGGGCGCGGTTGTGCCGACCTTCGTGATACGCTACGGGCATGCGGGTTCCTACCTCCTCAATGCGGGCATATTTGCGGGCGTCGGCGTACTTGCCGCGCTTGCGCTTTTCCCTGGGACGCGAGAGTCGCCCGAAATGATCGCGCGGTACCTCGAGCAGGAGCGGACGCGACCTGAGGCGCCCTCGTTTGGGCGCCAATTGCGACAGGCGCTCAAGGAACGCGATTTCCTTGCATTTATTCTTCTCTATTTCTGCTATCAGGCTGCGACGCTTTCTATGACGGCGAGCATCCACTATGTTGGCGATTATGTGCTCGGAGGGAGGAGCACGACGCTTATCTTCGCGGGAATGCTCGCAGGTGCCCTTGTCGCGGTTCCGGTGTGGCTCGGGCTTGGCAAGCTCATTCGCGGACGGCAGGTTCTCCTTGCGGTATCGGCGAGTGCGATGTCAATTTTGTGTCTGCCAATCTACTTCGCGCGCAGCTACACAGGCTTCGTAACAGCGCTTTTGGGCTGGGGGATCGCGTTCGGCGGATTCTGGCTTATGATGACGCCCGCGATGGCCGAAGTCATCGATGAAGTGGTGGTCAAGACGGGACGGCGCGATGATGGCATCTATCTCGGATTCCGCGCATTTGCCGGACGTCTTGCCTATGCTGCTCAGGCGCTCAGTTTTTGGGCTGTCCACGCTGCGACCGGCTTTGCGACCGATCCACGATCAGATGCCGCCGTCGCCGGGATTCGGGTTCATACCGCGCTCATTCCCGCGGTATTCCTTGCAATCGGTGTCTTTCTTTTTTTGTCAGTCAACACATTGAACGCGGCCAAGGCTGAGGAAAACCGCAAGCTCCTCGCGGCCCGAGGACTCTAAGGGGGCTTCCCATGCACCGATGCACGCCAGTGATTGTGTTAGTTTTTCTTTGCATGGCGGGCGTTTCTCATGCCGCTGGACCCGCCCGGTCTGCCCTCACATTCGACAACTCGGTTGTGTATGTCCGCCGAGGCTTTGACCCTTCGAGCGTTGTCGTGCCTCCGAGCCCAGCGACGGGTGAATGGCTTGCCGTCTCGATGAGCGAGCGCCGAAGTCTTGCCGTGCGGGACTTGCCGCTACCAGGGAATTCCCGACCGGGACCGTGGGAACTTTCGCCTCGGAAGCCTGAGATGTTTACCTATGCGTTTGTTTTCAACGCCGATCTCTCGCTTATCAACACAACGGGGCTCTCCATCCTCGTTCCTCGCGCCGGTCAGGGTTGGCGGCTTTACCTCAACGGACTTCTCGTGCGCGATGAGCTTAAGCTACGCGAAGATGGCGAATTCGCTGCCATGCGTTGTCTGCGTGACTCGCTGATCCCGCTTGACAAACGATTTCTGCGCGTCGGGCCGAATGTTGTAGCCTTCCAGCTCTACGGAGACCCTGCCGATGAGTGGACCGGGCTCCCCGGCCGCCGCCCGATTGTTATTGATGCCTATGCACGGATTGTGCGGACCGATCTCGAGTACATTGATATCATGCTCATCGGCGTTTACGCTCTTTTCGGCCTTTACCATTTTGGCCTTTTCGCCATGAGACCCAAAGAGCGCTCCTATCTCGTTTATGGCGTCGCGACGCTTATTATTTCGGTGTTTCTTTTTTCGCGCACCAGGGTTGCCGCGGACGTGGTGCATGACACACGCGTGCTCAGAAACATCGATTCGGTCTCGATGTTTCTCATTCTGCCTTCGCTACTTTTCTTTTTCGAGGAGGCGCTCCGAAGGCGCGTCTCCCTTGTTGCGAAGCTCAGCCTCGCCCTCGCTTTTGCGCTTGCGCCACTTGTGATGTTCTTCCGTCCCGAGGTAGCGCATAACGTATGGGAGGCGGCTTCGGCTGCGGGCGTCGTCTATGTCTTTGCGGCAGTTATCGCTCCATCGGCTCTTAAGGAAGCCCGCATGGCGCCGCCTGGGGCGCGGCTCGGCGCTGGACTAGCCTCCTCCGCGGGGATGCTCGGTATGGGCTCGCTTGTCCTCGCACTTGCCGTCGCTGTGGATATCGCCGCAGTCAACTCAGGCGGAGAAATGCGCTATGCGCGGTATGCGTTTCTCTTCTTAGTCCTCGGCGCCGCAAGCGTTCTTGCGGCAAGATATGCGCGTGTTCACGCCGAAGGCGAAGCGCTTGCCCGTTCGCTCGAACGCAAGGTCGCCGAACGAAGTCGTGAACTCGAAGTGGCGCTCAGGCGTGGCCGCGAACTCGGCGGCGAGATCGAGCACCGAGGACGCGAACTCGCCGAGGCCATGGAGGTGGCACGTCGCGAACTTGAGCTCGCCGAACGTGTACAACGCGGCCTTTTTTCCGGCGAGCCTCCCCACGTTGATGGGTGGGACATTGCGGTCGCATATCGTCCTGCGTCTTCGGTTTCGGGCGATTTTTACGACTTCTACGCTGAAGACGGAAAGCTCGAGGGACTTGTGGTAGGCGACGTCTCCGGCCACGGCGTTGGTGCCGGGCTTGTTGCCGTTCTCGCACGCTCGGTTTTCGCCCGTCATTTTGCCGCTTCCGGCAACAAGCCGCTTGGAGAGGTCGTCGGCGCCGTTCATGAGGAGCTCGGGCGGGAGCTCGGCGGCGTTGATGAGTATCTTACCTGCGCTATCCTCCGGATACAGGATGGGAGGGTCGAGTACGCAAACGCAGCGCATCCTGACATTTTTTATCGAAAGGGTGGCTCGGGAAGTGTTCGAGCGCTTGTTCCGCGGAAGGGGGATGATTTTCGCGGCCCTCCGCTTGGGCGCGAGGGGCTTGATGGCACGTGGCAGGCGCTCCGCTTTGCACCGGAGGAGGGTGACGCCTTCCTCGTCTTTACCGATTGCCTCGAAGAAGCTCAGAATTCCGCAGGGGAGCGCTTCGGCCGCGAAAGGCTGGCCGCGAGCATCGCCCGTGCGCCCATGAAATCGGCACGGCAACTGCTTGATGCGGTGCTCGGCGACCTTGTGGCGTTTATGGGGGATGCGGCGTTTCGCGACGATCTTACCGTTGTTGTAGTGTTACGAAGCTTGTAGTAGTCCCTGGCGGCGCGCGCCGAGCCGCCAGGGACGGCTCGGCGCGGGGGGCGGATGCTCGGACCGGTTAATCCCGCCGACCGGTCAGTTTGATGATGTGGTAACCGAACTGCGTCTGTACGATATCAGACACCGACCCAACCCCGAGCTGCGTGCATGCGTACTCGAAGGCACTGACCATTTTCCCAGGGCCAAACCAGCCAAGATCGCCCCCTGCGGATTTCGAGGGGCAGGTAGAAAATTCGCGCGCAAGGCTTTCGAAATTCGCCCCTTGCTTGATCTTGATGAGTAGTTGCTGGGCAAGGGCCCGATCCTTTACGAGGATGTGACTCGCTCGCATCTCCATGGGGATCTCCTTTTTCGCCGCGGGGGCGGTGTTCACAAGCTTCGTAACACTACCGATAGCTTCCGTGGAATTCGGCGAAGAGGCGAACGACATCTTTGATGCGTTCGGTGGGAGGCAGAATAGTCGTGCGAAAGTGCGCCGTGCCCGGTAGCTGTCCGAACCCCGAGCCCGGTACGACGCAGATGCCCGTCGCCTCGAGGAGGGCCATGCAGTACTCCTCGTCCGTCCGGCCTGCAGGGAGGCTGATTTTCGGAAAGGCATACATCGCGCCGGCGACGGCGTTGCATTCGACGCCCGGGATTTTGTTGAGTCCCTCGGCGAGGAGGGCGGCCCGTTCCTTAAGCGCGCCGAGAATCGCGTCGCGTTCCTTGGCATAGAGCGCAAACGAGGCTTCGCCCTCGCGCGGCGGTCTGACAAGGATGTAGGTGGCGAGCTGGCCGGGGAGGTTTGAACATAGGGAGACCGACTGGAGTTTAGTGATCTGAGCCGCGACGTCGGCGGGGATGTTGCGGATTTCGAAATAGCCGCCGCGGAGGCCGCATTCGCCGAGGAAGCCCTTCGAGCAGGAGTGAAAGCTGAAGAGCGAAACGTCCTTCATGCCTTCCTCTTCGAGGACACGGGCAAACGAGACAAAGCGCTCGCCTGCGCGATAGACGTTTTCCTGGTATACCTCGTCGGCGAGCACGGCGATGCCCTTTTCCCGCGCGAACTCGAGGATCATCTGGACGTTAGCGCGGTCGAGGACGGAGCCGGTGGGATTGCCGGGGTTGATGACGCAGATCGCCTTGACGCGGGTGCCGGCGGAGATGGCGCCGTCGTAGGAATCCTCGAGCATTTTGCGGGAGAGTTTCCAATCGTTCGCCTCATCGAGGTAGTAGTGGACCTGCCTGCCCTCATAGAGGGTGATGGTGGCGGAATAAAGGGGGTACTGGGGGATGGGGATCATGATGCCGTCGCTCGGCTTGGCGATGAGGAGGCGCAAGGCGGTTTGGACGCCTTTGGAGGCGCCGTCGGTGAGATAGATCGCCTCGGGGTCGGCGGCGATGCCGTCCCGGCGAGCGATGAACTCGGCGACCGCCTCGCGGACAAACCGGACGCCTTTTGACTCTGAATATGCGCCGAGGCCATGCTTGGACCCTGCGAGGAATGCACGGGCGGTAGCGACGGCATCGACCGGAAAGACGGCGGAGGCCGTTTCCATGAGCTCGGGCCAGGCGGCGAGCGCAAGAACCTGGCGGAGGTAGGTGAGGGGCTTTTGCTCGAGGGCCTGGGGGTTGCCGATGTTGCAGTAGATGATTTTTTTGCCGGCGCGCTCGAGCTCCTGGGCACGTGCGACGATGGGGCCGCGGACTGCGTATTCCGTTTTTAGAACCGAGGTGCCAAGATCGGCGAGGCTCATGGCCATGAGAACGCTCCTTGTGAACTTCGTGCGGGCTAACCCATCATATACTCGTTTCAGGTACTGGACAAGAATGGAAAGCGCCGCGTTTTGTTTATTGAAACAGCATCACGGGGTGTAAAGCGCGGCTATGTCGGCTTCGATATCAAGGAAGGCGCGGACAATACGCGGATCAAAATGACGACCGGCGTTATCGCGAATGTAGTCGGCGGCGACCTCGCGTGCATAGGCGGGCTTGTAGGGGCGCTCCGAGCGGATAGCATCATAGACGTCGGCGACGGCGACGATGCGTGCGGGAAGCGGGATCGCCTCACCGGACCGCCCCTCGGGATAGCCCTGCCCGTCCCAGCGCTCGTGGTGGTAGCCGGCGATCTCTGCGGCGACCTTGACGCGGGGTTCGAAGCGGACACGCATCGCGGCATCGAGGAGGAGTGCCTTGCCGACGATGACGTGATGCTGCATGAGCTCGCGCTCCTCAGGGTCGAGGGGGCCGGGTTTGCCGAGTATGGAATCGGGTACGGCGATTTTGCCGATGTCGTGGAGCGGGGCCGAGCGGACGATCGCATCGAGAAGGGGCGCATCGAGGCGGGGTATGCTGTGGGTCGCGATGAGGTATTCGCCCAGACGGCGTGCGATCTCTGCGGCGCGGTCGACGTGGCGGCCGGTCGGGGCGTCTTTCGCTTCGATGAGGGCGGCGAGGGTGAGGGTGACGGCTTCGCTCCAGCCCTCGACGCGCTCTTCAAGGCGGCGCGTTTTACGCGCATAACGCCCGCAGTCGACGTCGAGCGCCGCGGCGGTTGCAGGGTAAAGGCCGACCCGGCGTTCGAGTTCTCCGGCAAGCTCGCTTGCCTCATAGGCCTCCTGCCAGCGGCCGCGGAGTGAAAGAAGGCGCCCCTTGAGGCGGACAAGCTCTGCATGGCGAAGCGAGTCGCCCGAGGCCGCGCGGGGGAGCCACTCCGCGATGACCGCCTCGGCCTCGTCAAGGGCGCCCTGGTCAAGGTTGCGCTTTGCGAGCACCGCGGCCGTGCGGACGCCTGCGAGGTTTGCGCCGATGCGGAGGCAGATGCCAAGGGCTTCGGCTAGATCGTCCTCCGCGTCGTCGCCGCGGTCCATGAGGAGGAGGGTCTCCCCTCTGCTACAGAGCGCGTGGGCGAGGCCGATAAGGTCGCCGCGTGTGCGGGCGAGCTTGCTCGCCTCGTCAAGGCGTTCGAGGGACTCCTCAAGGCGGCCAAGGCGCCGGAGCGCAAGGCCGAGGTTGCCAAGGGTGACGGGTGCCGCCTCGAGACCACGGGATCCCGATCCGGCGCTTACGGCAATTTCGTGCGCTTCGGTAAAAAAGGCGAGGGCGTCCTCGTGGCGGCCCGCCTCGGTCTTTACAAACCCGTAGTTGATGAGACAGCGGAGGATGACGGCCTCGTCGCCGAGGCGGCGCGCCGCGGCGAGCGCCCGGTCGAGTGCGCGATCGGCCTCTGCGTAGCGTCCCCGTTGGTGGAGCGCCATGCCGATCCCGTTTTTGATGCGGATTTTGAGCGCCGCCGGGGCGCCGCTACGGATGGCGAGGGCCTGGCTCCGTTCCAATTCGGCGAGGGCGAGCGAGATGTCGCCGAGCTGGAGCGATGCCCAGCCGGCGATGAAGAGGCCATAGGCCGCAAGAGCGCCCTCGCCGAGCGCTTCCGCCTCCGCGGCGTGGGCGAGCGCGTTTTCGCGGGCGCTCGCAGGATCGCTCCGTAGCGCGGCCTCGGCCGCGGCATAGGGGTGTTTGAGTTCCTCCATGCGCGGCGACTTCGACGTCGGCGGATGTGGGACGGCGGCGACGCCGAAGACCTCGGGGCTCATGCTCGGCACTTTAGCACGGAAAGTGAAAACTCTCAACGCAGGACATGTATTCGGAGGGATCGAGCTGCGCGCGGAGCCTGCCAGGGGGCGGCGCACGGGGCGGCGCAGGGGGCGGCGGCGTTCAGAAAAGGATGACCTCGCCCTCTTCGCGCTCGGGTTTTTCGATGCGATCTTTCCAGAATTCGTGTTCGAGCGCCTCGACGGAGCCGAGACGACTCCGTTCGATGTAGCGGCGGAAGACCTTGAAGGTGTCGGTATGAAAGTAGACAAGGCGCCCGCGGTCGCCGCCTAAGTCCTCAGAAACGAGGGGAATCGCCTCGGTGGCGAGGTATTCGCGTATAAAACGCTGATTGACCTCGCTTACGCAGAGAAAATTGTCGCGCGGGGTGCCGATGACCGAGGCGCCGCCGAACACCTTCGCCTTGAGCCGTTTTCGCGACGCGCCGAGATGCACCATGTCGTTGATGAGAAGTTCCATGGCGTTGATGCCGTAGCGCCCGGCGTCGGTATGGGTGATCGGCATGCTCCGCGCATAGCGCGGGGCGGCAAGGAGAAAGTGGTTGAGGCCCGCGACTGCCGCCGCTTCATCGTAGAGGCAGGCGGCGATGCAGGAACCGAGGAGGGTCGAAATGAGGACGGGCTTCGCCGATGCATACCTGGCACCCGGTTGGACATTGACCCGCTCAAGGTGTGCTGGGGTTTTGTACGCCACGGCGTTCGCTCCTTGTCGATAAGTATACGAGGATCCGGCTGAGTTTGCACGGCCGCAGGGTGCAGGCCGTATCGCTTATATGTATTGTGTATATTTTCTGATGTGCGAACCCTGTCGTGGCGGCGGGGGGACGGCGCTTTTACGCGTGCCACTTCCTCCTCTGGCTCCCGAGAGGCTATACTCCTCCCATGCCGGAATTCGTCCACCTCCACAACCACTCGGATTTCTCCCTGCTTGACGGCGCGGCAAGCGTGGGCGCGATGGTCGCCAAGGCCAAGGCCCTGGGCATGCCCGGCCTCGCCCTCACCGACCACGGCAACATGTTCGGGGCGGTCAAGTTCTACGACACCTGCAAGGATGCGGGGATCAACCCCATCGTCGGCTCGGAGTTCTATGTCGCGGGAGGATCCCGGCGCGAAAAAACCGGCACCGAGAATGGCAACAAGTACTGGCATCTCGTGCTTCTCGCCCGCGACGCGGAAGGCTATGCGAACCTCCTTAAGCTTTCCTCTGCCTCTTATACCGAGGGCTACTACTACAAACCGCGGATCGACGACGAGCTTCTTGCCGCGCACGCGCGGGGGCTTATAGGAGGCTCGGCCTGTCTCGGCGGGGAGATCCCCTCGCTCATTCTTATGGGCAAGGAGGCGGAGGCCGAGCGGAAGGCGCTTTTTTACGCCGAACTCCTCGGCAAGGATCACTTCTATCTCGAACTGCAGGATCACGGCATCCCCGAACAGCGGACGGTGAACCGCGCGCTCGTCGCTCTCGCGCGAAAGACGGGCATCCCCCTCATCGCGACGAACGACATGCACTATCTCGACCGCGAAGACGCCGCGGCTCATGACGCGCTCCTCTGCATCGGGACGAACCGCAAGATCGCCGATTCAGGTCGCATGCGCTTCCCCGGCTCCGAGTTCTACATGAAAACTCCTGCGGAGATGGCCGCCCTGTTTGCCGAGATCCCCGAGGCACTTTCGAATACGCTCAAAGTGAATGAAATGGTGCGGCTCGAGCTGCCCTATCCCGGACCGCTCCTTCCCGACTACGAAATTCCCGAGGGCTTCGCAGGGCCAGAGGCCTACCTCCGTCATCTCACGATGGAGGGCCTCAGGAAACGGTATCCGAATCCGACGCCCGAGGTGCTCGAGCGCGCCGAGTACGAGCTCTCGGTTATCATCAAGATGCAGTTCACCGGCTACTTCCTCATCGTCTGGGACTTCATCAACTGGGCTAAGGAGCACGGTATCCCGGTCGGCCCGGGACGCGGCTCGGGCGCCGGCTCAATCGTCGCCTATGCGCTCCGTATCACCGACATCGACCCGATTCGCTACAAGCTCCTCTTTGAGCGCTTCCTCAATCCAGAGCGTATTTCGATGCCCGACTTCGATGTCGATTTCTGCTTCGAGCGCCGTGGCGAGGTGATCGAGTACGTCACGCGCAAGTACGGGGCCGAGCGTGTCGGACAGATCGTCACCTTCGGCACGCTCAAGGCCAAGGCCGTCATCAAGGATGTCGCCCGCGCCCTCGACATAAGCTTTGCGGAGTCGAACGAGATAGCGAAGCTCGTGCCCGAGGATCCGAAAATGACGCTTAAAAAGGCATTTGAGCTCGAGCCGAAGCTCAAGACGCTCGCCGAGGATCCGCGCTACAAGACGCTCTTTGAGATCGCCGCGAAGCTCGAGAACAAGAACCGCCACACGAGTTTTCATGCGGCGGGCATCGTGATCGGCAAGACCGAGCTCACTGACTATGTGCCGCTCTTCAAAGACCCCAAGACCGGCATCGTCGCGACCCAGTACACGATGGACCTTCTCGAGAAATGCGGTCTCGTCAAGATGGACTTCCTCGGTCTCAAAACCCTCACGCTCATCAAGAACACGATCGACCTCGTGCGGAAACGCGGTATCGACCTCGACGAGGAGCGCATTCCAGAGGATGATAAGAAGACCTTCGAGCTTCTCGGCGAGGGGAAGAGCACTTCGGTCTTCCAGTTCGAGTCCTCGGGCATGCAGGGTATCCTCAAGCAGGCGAAGCCCTCCTGCATCGAGGACCTCATCGCCCTCAATGCGCTCTACCGCCCCGGTCCCATGGCGTACATCCCTCAGTTCATCGATTCCAAGTGGGGCCGCCAACCCATCACCTATCCCGATCCCTGTCTCGAGCCCATCCTCAAGGAGACCTACGGCGTCATTGTCTACCAGGAACAGGTCATGCAGGTCGCCCAGCGGATTGGCGGCTACAGCCTGGGTCAGGCGGACCTCCTTCGCCGTGCCATGGGCAAGAAGAAGGTCGAGGTCATGGTGAAGGAAAAGGAGAAATTCATAGCCGGTGCGGTGAAGAACGGCTTCAAGGCGGAGGACGCCGATCGCATTTTCGAGATACTCATCCCCTTCGCTGGCTACGGTTTCAATAAGTCGCATGCGGCTGCCTACTCGGTCGTCGCCTACCGCACCGCCTACCTCAAGGCGAACTACCCCGCCGAGTTCATGGCGGCGAACCTCACGAACGAGATTACCAACACCGACAAACTCACCGAGTACATCGGCGAGGCGCGCTCGATGGGACTCGAGATACAGCCGCCTGACGTGAACAGTTCGGAGGCGTATTTTACGGTTTCTGACGGCAAGATCGTTTACGGCTTCCTCGGCATCAAAGGGGTCGGCGACGGGCTCGCCTCGGCCATCGTCGCGGAGCGCGCGGCCAAGGGGCCATACCGGGACTTTATGGACTTTGTCGAGCGGATCGGCACGGGCGCGATGAACAAAAAGACGCTCGAGTGCCTTGTCCTCTCAGGCTGTTTCGACCGATTCGGACACTCCCGGCGTGAGCTCGTCCAGAACATCGAGCGTGCGGTGGAGTATGCGGCGAACAAAGAGGAGGCGGGGGCATACGGCCAGGCGAGCCTTTTCGAGTCCTGCGTCGAGGAGGAATTCCCGCCCTTCGCATTCGAATCCGCCGAGGAATTTTCGCGCCAGGAGCTTCTTGAGCGCGAAAAGGAACTTCTCGGGTTTTATTTTTCGGGACACCCGATGGACGAGTTCCGGAAGACCTGGGAGCGCTGCTCCGACCTTGACCTAGGCCATCCCGAGCGCTCGAGCCCCGATAAGCTTTACACCCTCGTTGCGATGCTCAAAGAGTTCCGCGAGATCATCACAAAGAACGGCAAGAAGATGGCCTTCGGCGCGGTCGAGGATTATTCGGGCTCGATTGAGATCGTCGTGTTTTCTGACACGCTCGAGCGGTTCCGCCCGAGCTTCGTCGTCGACAAGGTGCTCTGTCTGCGCGGCAAGATCGACCTTTCGCGCTCCGCCCCGAGCTTCAAGGTTGAGGACATCGCCGACCCTGCGAGCCTCAAGGATAAGTCGTGGAGGGAGGTGCACATCCGCCTTGTGCCGGGCATCGCGTCCGAAGACGAGCTCTACGACCTTCGCGACGCGCTTTTTGAATCCGCAGGATCCTGCGCCGTGTTTTTCCACGTCCCCTCGGCGGAAGGCGGGCGCGAGGCGATCGTCCGCGCAAACCCGCAGATCAGCTGCTCGCCCGCCGAGGATGTGATCGCGCGGCTGTGCGGGGTGCGCGGAGTGGTCGAGGCCTGGCGGGACTAGGAACCCGATCCTCCTTCCCGCGGGGCATAGTTTGTATGGAGGAGCTTGTGGGAAAGGGTTCCAAGCGGCGTACCTAAGAATTCGTCGTAGAGCGCGGCGACCGCCTTGTTTTCGTGCGATTTTCTGATACCAAGCCGCTCGTCCTCGCGGTAGAGAGCGCGCTTCCGCGCCTCGAGACCGGGATCGCCCCTATGCGTCTCGCGTTGTCGGAAGGGTTGCCCTCCGCCGCCCACGCAGCCGCCGGGGCAGCTCATCACCTCGATGAACGCATAGGGGCTGTCACCGCGGGCGATGGACTCAAGGAGGATGCGCGCATTTCCGAGCGTGTGCGCAACCGCGACTTGAAGCTCCCTGCCACCCGCCGCGACAAGAGCCTCTTTAATGCCCGTAACTCCCCTGAGGGGCGTGAACTCCAGTGTAGGAAGCGGCGCGCCGTTTAGCCGCTCGCACACGGTGCGAAGGGCCGCCTCCATGACGCCGCCTGTTGTGCCGAAAATCGTCGCTGCGCCCGTGCTCAGGCCGAGCGGATCGTCGAAGTCTTCCTCGGGAAGTGCCGCCATGTCGATGCCCGCCGCGCGAATCATGCGCGCAAGCTCGCGGGTGGTGAGTGCCCAGTCGACGTCAGGATAGCCGGGGGAGGTGTGCCCTTTGTCGCGCCACCACGTACAAGCGCTGTTCATGCCCAGCCGCGCCGCCTCGCCCTTTTTCGCAGTGCAGGGCATGATCGAGACTACCCGCATCGATTCGGGCGCGATGCCCGCCTTGTCCGCGTAATAGGTCTTCGCGATAGCCCCGAACATCTGCTGGGGGCTCTTACAACTCGACAGGTGGGGGAGGAGCGCGGGGTAGAAGGTTTCGATGAAGTTTATCCAGCCGGGAGAGCAACTCGTGATCATCGGGAGTGCGCCGCCGTGTTCGAGGCGCTCAAGGAGCTCGCTGCCCTCCTCCATGATGGTGAGGTCCGCCGCGAACTGCGTGTCGAAGACGCGGTCGAAGCCGAGGCGGCGGAGCGCCGCAATCATCCTGCCGGTGACGAGGGCGCCGGGTTCGAGGCCGAGGGCCTCGCCGAGGCTCGCTCGAATGGCGGGCGCGGTCTGGACCACGACGAAAAGACTCGGGTCGGCGAGTGCGGCGCTCACGGCCTGCGTGTCGTCCCGCTCGGTGATCGCGCCCGTCGGGCAGACCACCGAGCACTGGCCACACTGCACGCAGGGGCTTTCGGCAAGGCCGCGATCCATGAACGAGGCGACGCGCGTCCTTGCACCGCGGCCGGCGAAGTGTATGGCCGCGACCGTTTGCGTTTCGCGGCACACCGCGACGCAGCGGCCGCAGAGGATACACTTTGCAGGATCGCGCACGATGCCGGGGCTTGTCGCGTCGGCGTAGCCCTGCGGCCGCGTCGGCGAAAAGCGGCGCTTCCGCGGACCGAGCGTTTCCGCGATTGCCTGGAGCTCGCAGCTACCGTTTCGTACGCACAGAAGGCAGTCCGCGGGGTGGTTTGCGAGGAGGAGCTCGACGATTGCACGGCGGGCGCGCATGACGCGCTCGCTCGCCGTCTGCACCCGCATGCCGGCCTGTGCGGCGGTCACGCAGGCGCGGACGAGCGCGCGGGCCCCTTCGACCTCGACGACGCAGATTCCACAGGAAGCGTTGGACGAAATACCTTCGAGGTGGCAAAGCGTGGGCACGCGCGCGCCCGCCGCCGCGCAGGCTTCGAGGAGGCCCGAGCCCGCCGGGACGGCTATCTCGCGGCCATCAATGGTGAGGACAATGGGTTCGTTCATTTCGCGCTCCTTGCCGAGCCCGATGCGCGCGCGCCGTCTGTGCGGGCCTTAAGTTCAGCGAATCCGTAAGGCGGCCGCGCCCCCTCGCGCAGGTCGCAGCGGAGACAGCGTTCCGCTTCCGCGTGCGCCGCTTCGCCCGTGTAGCCGAGCGATATCTCCGCGAAGCTCCGGATCCGATCCGCAACGGGGAGCTTCTGTGCGCGTGTCATGCGTCCCGGCCTCGGCTTCGAGGGCATTTCCATGCCGTAGTCGAAGCGCCGGAAGAGCGACTCAAAGCGATCCTCGCCCGAAAGCGCACCGTCGATTGACGCCGCCGCGATTCGTGCCTGGCCCATGGCTTCGGCAGCGGTCGAGGGACCCGTCACGACGTCGCCGGCAGCGTAGACGCGGGGGGTAGAGGTCGCCATTGTGAGCGGATCGACCTTGATCCTGCCGTCCCCTTCGATCGCGACGCCGAGCTCCTCGAGACCGAGTTGGCCCACGCGCTCCCCTGCGGCCACGATGACCCCGTCACAGGGGATTTCGAGGATTTCGCCTGTCTGCTCGGGCGCGGGCCTTCCCGACGCGTCGACCGTACCAGGCCGCATCCGCATAAACCGCACCGCGCGCACGTGGCCACCTGATCCCGCCACGAACTCCATGGGTTGCACCATCGGGAGAATGGCGACGCCCTCCTCTGCCGCGCCTGCAAGTTCCTCTGCGTTCGCCGGCATGTCCGCCTTCGAGCGCCGGTAGGCGACCGTCACGCGCGAGCCGAGGCGGAGCGCCGTCCTTGCCGCGTCGATCGCGGAATTTCCCCCACCTATGACGATGAGTTCGTGTGGCGCGGATTTTCTTTCGCCGCGGCTCAGCTCCTCGAGGAAGCGATAGCCTGCGGTGACACCGTCGAGGCCCTCACCGGGGACGCCCAGGGCGATGTCTTCGGTGGCGCCCGCTGCGACGAGAATGGCGTCGCTCTCCTTTGCAAGAGCGCTCCACGGAATGTCCCGTCCGATGCGGGTGTTGGGCACGAACCGCGCTCCGAGCCGCTTCACGAGCCCTACCTCCTTAGCGAGGATGGCTTTGGGGAGGCGATAGGCAGGTATGCCCCAGCGCGGTATGCCCCCGGCATCGGATGCTGCGTCGTATAACGTTACATCGTGGCCGAGCCGCGTGAGCCAGAACGCTGCCGCGAGCCCTGCGGGGCCTGCGCCGACAATCGACACCCGCTTCCCCGTCGCTTCGCGCTTCTCCTTGATGAGGCGCGCGTAAACGACGCGCTCCCGGCCCATCTTGTACATCGCGTCGGCAAGGTAGCGGTGTATCTCCCCCGGGGAGACGGGTTCGTCGAGCTGCTCGCGCCGGCAACGCATGCGGCAGTGGAAGTGGCAGATGCGGCCGAGCGTCCCCGGGAGTGGGTTCTCCCGGAGCGTGAGCTCGAAGGCTTCTTCAATGCGATTTTCCTTGAGGAGCTGGAGGTAGCCGGGGATGTTCATGTGGAGCGGGCAGGAGTTCTCGCAGAGGGCGAGGTAAAGCCGTTCGCAGGCTCCCGCGGCGCATCGCCGCTCGCGGATGTGCCTTAGATACTCGTCACGGAAGTACCTGAGCGTCGTGAGCACCGGATTGGCCGCGGTCTGGCCGAGGCCGCAGAGCGCCGCGTCGCGCACGACACAGGCGAGTTCCTCGAGCGTGGCAAGGTCCGCCTCCTCCGCCTCGCCTCGCGCGACCATGTCGAGGATGCGCTTCATCTGCGCAAGCCCTTCGCGGCAGGGGGCGCATTTGCCGCAGGACTCACCCGCGGTGAAGCCGATGAAGTAGCGGGCGACGTCGACCATGCAGTTGTCCTGGTCCATCACCACCATGCCGCCTGAACCCATGATCGCGCCGGCCTTCGCGAGGGCTTCGTAATCGATAGGTGTTTTGAAGAGTGTGGCGGGGATGCAGCCACCCGAGGGGCCTCCCGACTGGACCGCCTTGACACGCTTCCCCGGCCCCGCGCCGGCACCCATGCCATAGACCACCGCGTCAAGCGGCGTCCCGAGAGGGAGTTCGACGAGTCCCGAGTTCTTCGCCTTGCCGACCAGTGAAAAAACCTTTGTGCCTGCGCTTGTCGCCGTGCCGAAGCTCGCGAACCAGTCGCCGCCCCGCGCGAGGATGAGGGGGATGTCGCACCACGTCTCCACGTTGTTGATATTCGTGGGGCAGCCGTAGAGGCCGCGTTGGGCGGGGAAGGGCGGCCGCGGCAAGGGACGGCCCGCCTTGCCCTCGGCGCTCGCGATGAGCGCCGTCTCCTCGCCGCAGACGAAGGCGCCCGCGCCCGTTGCGATGTCGAGGTCGAAGGAGAAGTCTGTGCCGAGGATGCGCTGTCCGAGGAGACCTTGCGCGCGCGCGGCATCGATGGCGAGCGCAAGGCGGCGTACGGCAAGGGGGTACTCCGCGCGCACGTAGATGAGGCCCTGTGTGGCGCCCATCGCGTAGGCGCCGATGGTCATGCCTTCGATGAGCGCGAAGGGGTCCGATTCGATTTCGTTGCGGTTCATGTAGGCGCCGGGGTCTCCCTCGTCGGCGTTGCAGACGATGTATTTCCGCTCGCCTTCCGCCGCGCGCATGAGTTCCCATTTGCGCGCCGTCGGAAATCCTGCCCCACCGCGGCCGCGGAGGCGTGCCTTCGCAACCTCTGCGACGACTGCTTCCGGGGCCATGGAGGAAATCGCCTTGGCGCAGCCTGAATAGCCGCCCGCGGCGAGGTACTCCTCAAGGCTTTCTGGATCGATGATTCCCGCATCTCTGAGGACAAGTTTTACCTGCCCCTTGAAAAATGGAAGCTCGTTCCATGCGGGGAGGGCGGGGTACCCTTCGCCGAATTCGATCTTCGCGGTGCGGAAGTCCCAGGCCTCGATCTTCGCCGCGGCTTTGCGGGCGAGCCGGTCGAAGGCTGAGTCCGCACAGAGCCCTTCGACGAGGCGGGCAGCGTCTGCGGGCTTCACTTCGGTAAAAAGGAGGAGGGGCATGCCCGGGCGATGGGCCATCGCAAGCGGTTCGGCTGCGCAGTAGCCGAAACAGCCCACGCGCCGTGTCGCGATGTCGAGACCCCGGGCATCGATCGCCTCCCGGAGCGCGGCGAAGAGATACTCCGCTCCGTTGCCGATGCCGCAGGTGCCCATGCCAACCGAGATGAAGGGGCGTTCCGGCTTGAGGCGGGCGAGCCCTTTGCGCCGCAGCTCATCGATTTCGGCCATGGCCCGCTGTCCGTCCCTTGTACCGCCGCTCACGCCACACCTCCCTTCCTGAGCCGCTCGATTGCGCTCGCCAACTTGCCGACGGTCATGCGCGATTTTATCGCGCCGTCGATCATCACGACGGGTGCCAGGGCGCACTGACCGAAACAGGCGACGGTGCGGATCGATGCAAAACCATCGGCCGTGGTCGCCGAGGTTTCCTCATCCTCGCGGAATTCGGCGATGCCGAGGAGGGAGAGGGCTGCGTCGAGGAGCTCACGGGATCCGCGCGTATGACATGCGGTGCCGCGGCAGACGACGATGGTATGGAGGCCTTGGGGCTTCAGATTGAAAAAGGAGTAAAAGGTGGCGACCGAATAGAGCTCCGCGAGGGGGATGCCCATCCTGCGGGCGATGTGGCGCAGGCTGTCTTCGGACAGATAGCGGAGGCGTTCGGCCTCCTGCGCGGCTTCCAGGATGGCGAGGAGCCCTCCTGGCTTGTCCCGGTGCCGTTCGATGAGATCCTCAAGACTGGGAATCTCCCCTTGAACCTTCGCCGTCGATGGCATAGAGCCTCCTCGCAGCGAACCGGTGCTCAAGTCGAGGTGCGACGCGGCGGTCCTTGCCTGTCCTTACGAAGCTGAGTCTAGTGCGTCCCTTGTGGAAGTCAAGAAAAATCTATCGAGAATCGAGGGCGAAGCGGACGAGATCCCGCCAGTCGGTGAAGCGGAGCGTGGCGCCAGGGGCTGGGCGCCGCGTGAGTATGGCGACATGCATGCCGGCGTTTCGTGCGCCGACAAGGTCGTAGCGGAGCGAGTTGCCGACATAGAGGACCTCGCGGGGGGTGAGGCCGAGTTCACGTGCGAGCGCGAGGAAGGGCTCCGCCGCTGGTTTCAAAAGGCCTGAATCCTCGCTCGTGCGTGCAAGTTCGAAATAGGCATCGAGCCCGAGGCGCCTCAGCTTGTCCTCCGCAGGAAAGTCCGAAAGAGCGGCGAGGCGGAGGCCGCCAGCGCGGAGCGCCTCAAGCGCGGGTTTGACGCCAGGGAAGGGGCGCACTCGCTCGAAGCAGCGTTCAAGTTCGCCATAGATCACCGCCTCCGCCGTCGCTTCCGCTTCTTCAGGCGTAAGGCCGAGCTTCGAGGCGAGAATGGCCGCCTGTTCGCGGCGGAAGGCGGCGCGCCCGCGGCCCTCCTCAGAAGAGGTCGCCGCAATCGCCCGCCTATGGAGTTCGCGGCGCGTTGCCGCGAAGGCCACCATGAAGCGGAGGTGCCTGAGCCCAAATGGAACCATCTGGAGATTGAAGCGGCCCGCAGAATACAAGGTGCCGTCGATGTCGAATGCGACCGATTTAATGCTCACGAATCTTGTATAGCGGAAACTCATGGACCTGTCTACCGCGGCTTGCCGTCTGAGGTTGTACCGCTATACTGAAAGTGTGTCGCGCATCGCCCTAGGCCTTTATCGGCGGCTTCCTGCCGCCGGGACCCCTCCTCCCGTCTACGCAAGCCGCCTCGTTATGCGCGTTGCGCGGCGCGTGCATCGCGTGTTTGCCGACCTCGATGCACGTCCTTTTCTCGGCGAGGACGCCCGTGATGAGTTCCGCCGCTATGCCGCGCTTTTTGAGGACTCCCTTTCGCGCATCGACGCGAAAGTTTCATCGGGCCGACTTGCACCCCTTCCTCCGCCGCGCGCCGGTCGGCAATTCCGCGGACATAGCGCGACCCTCCGCATCGGCGTCTTTATCGGTAGCTTCGATCCCTTTCAGATGACACACCTTGCGGCGGCGCTTCAGTTCTTGGCATCAGACCGCAGCACGTCGGACATTGTGCTTGTCGTCCCCGAGGGGGCCCCCGATCCGCGCAAGCCGCGCAAAACCGACTACGAGTTCCGCTTCGAACTCCTTCGCCTACAGCTTGAGGGCGTTTTTTCACCCCTGATTGCTCCCCTCGACATCGGCGCGGGGGCCGATACGATCGGCATCGTCGAACGGATTATTGCCCTCAGTGCAGGACGGCGCCTCGAGCTCACCCATCTCCTTGGTTCCGATGCGCTCGCCCTGGCACTCCGGTACCTTGATGCGGACATTGCGTCCTGGCGCGCCGCCGCGACGCGACACGGCGTTGACTTTCACTGTGGCGCCTTTGTCGTCCCTCGCGCCGAGCTACGGTATGCGAACGACTCCGAGACCGTGCAAAGGAGCCTCCGCCGCCGCGAAGCCGAACTCGCTCGCGCGGCCAACGTCTATGCTTCCCGGGGACTCTCCTTTGCGGTCGATGAAAAGAGCCTCGCCATGCCCTCGAGCACCGACTTTCGCACGCGGGGGGCGCTCACCATCGTTTTTCCCGCAGATGCGGTGCTCGCGCGGCTTGAACTCCTGTTCCGCTATGCGATGAATCGACCCTGGGCGGTCCGTCCCGAAGATGAAGGGCCCGAATACGCGATTTGAACGTACGCGGCCCCCCGTCACGCGACGCCCCCTTCTCGAGGCACGTGGCAATCCGCTATTGTCGGACAAGCTACTCTACAAGGAGTGAGGCATGAAACTGATATTCCTCGGCCCCCCTGGAGCCGGCAAGGGCACCCTCGCCGACCTCGCCGTCGAGAAGCTGAAGATCCCCCACATCTCTACGGGCGACCTTTTTCGCGCCGCCGTCAAGGAAGGCACCGCGCTTGGCGTAAAGGTGCAGGGCATTCTCGCGTCGGGCGGACTTGTCCCCGATGAACTCACCATCGCCCTCGTGCGCGAGCGCCTTGCCGCCCCCGACGCGCGCTCTGGCTGGATACTCGACGGATTCCCGCGCACCATACCCCAGGCCGAGGCGCTTGAATCCTTCGCCCCCGCGGATCAGGTGGTCAATTTCGAGGTGGCGGACGATGTGGTGGTTGCGCGCCTGTCAACTCGGCGCGTCTGCCGCGCCTGCGGCAAAATCTACAACATCCGCAGCATGCCGCCCAAGGTCGCAGGCCTCTGCGATGCCTGCGGTGGTGAAGTGTACACCCGGGACGATGACCAAGAGAGTGCGATCCGCACCCGCCTTGAGACCTATCGCAGACAGACCGAGCCGCTCATCGCATGGTATGGCGCGCGTGGCAGGCTCGTCACTATCGACGGCGTCGGCGAACCTTCGCTCGTGCTCGAGCGTTTTGATGCGGCGCTTGCGGGCGCCCGCTGAGTCGCTCTTTTTTGCGTAGTGCTATGCGTTCCTGGCTACTTCGTCTCACAATCTTCGTAACACTCCTTGTGGCCCCCTTGGTGGTTTCATCTGATGATGTTACCATTTCATCTCATGAATGGTTACTCCCCGATGGCCGCTATGAGGGCCTGTTTGAAAGCGCGGGTGCACGCGAAGCCCTTGTGCTCCGCGTCTTCTCAGGCGGTGCGCTACTCGATTTACCCGCCGAAGGCCTGTACGGATATCCGCTTCCGAGCTTTTATCGCGAGGGGGGCCGCTTCGGCTTTTTGCTGGGAAGCGGTGAAGCCGCGCCGCGTTTCGAGGGCACGCTGAGCAGGGGGGACGAAGGCGAGCTTGTCTTTGCGGGCGCGGTGAGCCTGCGCGGTGAGCGGGTGGGGGCGTATACGCTCAGGCCTGCGCCTGAGCCTCATGAGCGGGGTGAGCCGTTTTCCCTTGCAGTGAAGGGCGGCGAGCTCAGAGGAAGCCTCCTTGTGCCGGAGGGGGCTGGGCCATTCCCGCTCTGTATCCTGGTGGCGGGGGCGGGGAGCACCGACCGCGACGGCAATAACTACAATGTACCCGGAAAAAACGACGCCCTGGCGCTCCTTGCTCGCGCACTCAAGGATGAGGGGGTCGCGACGCTCCGGTACGACAAACGCGGGGCGGGTGAAAGTTACCCCTTGGTCCGCTCGGAGGAAGAGCTGTCCTTCGACGACTACATCGAGGATTGCGCGACCGTTTATCGCGCGGTGACTCAGGATGCGCGGTTTTCCCGCGTCACGCTTGTCGGCCATGCCGAAGGCGCACTGATCGCCGCTGTCGCGTCGCAGGGCCTCGAGGCGCGGGGCGAGGCGGCGCCCGCGGGGCTCGCCCTCCTCTGTGCGACCGGCAAGAATGCCCGCGAGGTTCTTGACGAGGCGCTCGCCGATGCGCCCGAGGAAGAACGCGCGGAAGCCGCCGCTATTCTCGGGGCGATCGAGCGCGGCGAACGCTACGAGCATCCCTCGCCCTATCTTGCCGACTTTTTTCGGCCGAGTTTTCAAAAGTACCTTGGCTCCTGGTTCCGCCACGATCTCATTCGCGCGCTCGCTGGCGTCCGGACGCCGCTCCTCCTCGTGCAGGGAAACCGCGATGTCCAGGTGACGCTTGCCGAATTTTCCCTCCTCGCGGCGGCGCGTCCCGAGGCTCCCGCCGTCGTTCTTCCCGGCATGAATCATGTCCTCAAAGAGGTGCCTGCCGATCTCGAGGAAAATTACCGCTCGTTCAGCGAGCCGGGATATCCCCTGGCCGAGGGGCTTGCGACGCTTATTGCGCAGTTCGCGCGCGGCGAGGCGCCGGACGCCTCCTATATGCGCATGGACGGTGCGGTGTTGCCCGAGTAAGGCGTTTTAGCGCGCCCTGCTTCCGCCTGCGTAGCCCGTGAGCGCCGAAAACGCCGCGGAAAGTTCCGCGGCGCTGGTGCGGAGTCCGGTCGCCGCGATGAAGCGGCCTTCCTGTTTGAGCTCCGCGCCGCTTAGGGATTTGGCGCTTTCCGTGAACAGGGCGCGGGAGAGGGCGTACCAGGCGAGCCGCGCCGCGCCGCGATAAACGCGGGCCGCATTCGCATCGGGCATGAGAAACGCGACGGAGAGCTCATAGTCGGCCGGGGCCGGATCCGCCGCGATGCGCCGCGCTGCGACAATGAGGCCCAGCGCCGGTACGCCAAGGCTTTCGCCGAAGGCCGCCGCGGCAAGGGTCTGAAAGGGCCGCGGAGCGTAGAGGACAAGGTCCTCTTCCGCAAGGGGCGCAAATTCGGCGGGGATGGGCGAGGGGCCGGGCGCGATGAGGCGGTCAATGAGCGGCTCGATGGGCCCTGACGTGACGAGGACCATCGTCGGGCCGGGGAAGGCGACCCGCAATCCCGCGGCCTCGTTCACAAGGCCGCGTCCATCGCGCTTCCACTCGCGTCTGCCCGCGAGGGCGACGCTCGCGGAGCGAAAGGGATAGTTTCCGAGAAACGCCGCCTCGAAGGGCGGCCGCCCGGCAGCCTGTCCAGGGCGGCCCTTCGCCTCCGCGGGCGCTGCGGCGAGGAGGCCGAGGGCGAGCGCGGAACTCCGCTCAAGGAGGGCGGCGAGCGATCGCGCCTCCTCGGGGGCGAGGAGGACGCCCGCGAAGTCGCGGATGGAGGGCGCCGAGAGCCGCGCATAGAGCACCGCGTCTGGCGCAAGGCAACGGAGCGGGTCATCGGGCGTCGCGTAGGGGATGCGTGCTGCGCAGGCGGTTAAGAGCGCAAGGAACGCAGCGGGGAAAATGGCCTTACGCATAGAGGCCTTGTGCTCTTTTTGCGCGATTTCGCATAATGCTCATTCTGCAACCTCCGGGATCCCCAGGCCGCGGAGCGCGCGGCGCGCCGCTTCGCGATGGGCGCGCGCCGCCTCGTACCACTGGTGGAGATCGGAACCTTCAAAGTGGCCGCCCGAGGAGAGCCGCCGTGGTTCATCCTGCGCGCGCACGCGCTCGCCAAGCCATGTAAGCCGGTCGTAGCCCGCTTCGAGCGCGGAGGCGGGCTCGGCGGCGAGCATGCCGAGCCCCGCTTCGCGGAACCATGCGCCGCGCTCGTGGGGCGGGATGCCGAATTCGATGATGAAATCGTCGTGCCGCGACCGCGCAGCCCGACCGCGCGCCGCCGTCTCGCCGAGCGCGGCGCGTGCGGCGGCTTTCGCTGCCGCACCGAGGACGCCAAGGCTACCTGCCGCGTGGAGGGGGGCTTCCGCGGGGGGCTCGCCTCGCCAGAGCCATGCAAATTCGCTTGTGACGGTGTCCTCATCCGTGAAGGGAAGGCGCTGGTAGGTTCGGAGGTAGCGGTATATTTTTCGCACCGCCGCGAGGAAGCGCGCGCGATTGTCGACCAAGGTGTAGGGCGGTGAAAGGCGGGGATCGATCCAGCGGCAGAGCGCTTCGTCGGGGCGCCTTTGCGCCTGGAGGTGCCCGACGGGTGGAAGGGGCGAGCCCGGGTCGGCCGTGTTGGCCTCCTCTCGTCGGCCCGAAAAGTGCTGGTGCGCGAAGCTATCGGCGTACGCGTGAAGGGCTATGCCGATCCTGAAGGGGTTATGCGTCTTCAGCGCTTCGACAAGGAGCTCTTTGGAGAGCGGCGAATCGGGGCTCGCAGCGAATGGCGAGGCAAGCCCATCTACCCGCTCGCTCTGCGTGCGCGCAGGATCGCCGGGAAGAAAGTGAAAGGGAAGGTAGACCTCATTCGCGACCCGCCCGTCCCAGAAGCTGTAGTCCTGGGTTACGATCGCGCGATAGGGGCTGCGGCCGTCGTCCACTTCGAACAGCCGTGTCGCCTCGTCCACGAATTGCGAAGATCGCGCGATGCGGAGCGCCTCGTCGGCGTTGAAATTTGCGCGGAGGCAGAGCGCATAGACGACGTAGTAATGGAATTCTGCATTCATTTTCAGGGAAGAGTATGCCGCGCAGGACAGGTGGCGACAAGGGTGGGCGCATGCTAGGATGCGCGTGAAGGAGGCTGGTATGGCGATCGAGCGAACCTTCACCATGCTGAAGCCCGGCGTTCTCTCCCGGAGAATCGCGGGCGAGATCATCTCCCGTATCGAACGCAAGGGCTTCGATATCATCGCGGCGAAACTCATGCGTATACCGCGCGCCCTCGCAGAAGCCCACTACGAGGAGCATCGCGGCAAGCCCTTTTTCGACGAGCTTGTCGCATACATCACGAGCGGCCCTGTCGTCGCGATGGTGCTCGAGGGCGACGCCGCGATCTCCATGCTCCGCAAACTCTGTGGTTCCACAAAGGCCGAAGAGGCGGCTCCCGGAACAATCCGGGGCGACTACGCAATGCACACGGGACTCAACATCATTCACGCATCGGACTCGGTCGCGAGCGCCGAGCGGGAGATAGGGCTTTTTTTCAAGCCTGAGGAAATCATTGACTGGAAGGACGGAAACGATGGCTGGATCTGAGGCATTGCCCCGCTGGGACCTTACGTCCGTGTATCCGGGGTTCGACGCGCCTGAGTACGCGGCGGCCAAGGAGGGGCTTTCGCACATCGCGGCGAGGCTTCTTAAGCACTATGGCGCTCCGCCGCCTCATGGTTCGCCCCTCAGGATGTTCGCCGACTGGCTGGCTGAGGCTCTTAAGCTCGAGGCGGAGGCTGGTTCACGCTACGAAACGCTCGCCTCCTACGCCTACGCGCGCTATTCGACCGCGACACGCGATTCCCGCGCCGTGGCAGAGATGAACGCCATCGAGGAGCTCGCGCTTCCGCTCAAGCGTGCCGGGGTACGCTTCCGGAACGCGCTCGCCGCGCGGCGGGCGGAGGTTGAGGCGCTCGCATGGGGTCCTGAGGCCGATGCCCGCATCGCGCCCTTTGCGTTCCATGTGCGCGAGGAGCTCTTCTGGCAATCGAAGCAGATGGCGCCTGAGCTCGAGGATCTTGCGGAAGACCTTATGCGTTCGGGCGGCGACGCCTGGGCACGTCTCCAAGAATCTATTTCCTCGAACGCATCGGCGCTCTGGGACGAGCGCACGGGCGAGCGCAAGACGGTCGTCGAGCTCAGGAACCTTGCTTACGACGCTGACCGCGGGGTGCGCGAGAAGGCCTGGCGGCTCGAACTCGAGGCATGGAAGACGGTCGAGATTCCGATGGCCGCGGCGCTCAATGGCGTTAAGGGCTTTACGGTCACCCTGAACAAGTGCCGCGGCTGGGCTAGTGCCATCGACAAGAGCATGGAGCAATCGCGCATAACGCGCGCAACGCTCGACGCCCTCGTATCCGCCATGGAGGGCTCGTTACCGGTCTGGCGGCGCTACCTCAAGGCAAAGGCCCGCGCTATCGGACTTCCTGTTCTCGCCTTTCATGACCTCTTCGCGCCCGTGGGTGTGGAGGGCGCCTCTGGCGGCCGATTCGAGTTCAGCGAAGCCCTCGCATCAATCGCTGAAAAGTTCGGCGCCTTCGACCCCGCGATGGGCGAATTCGCGCGGCGGGCACTGCGCGAGAGCTGGATCGACGCCGAACCGCGCGAGGGCAAGGTGGGTGGCGCTTACTGCATTGATTTCCCCGACGCGAAGGCGGCGCGCGTGCTGTGCAATTTCGACGGTTCCTTCTCCTCGCTCACGACGGTTGCACACGAGCTCGGTCACGCATGGCACCACGAGTGCATCAAGGCGAAGCCTCATCAGCTCACGCAGTATCCGATGACCCTCGCCGAGACGGCGTCGATTTTCGCCGAGACGATTGTCATGCGCGAGGCGGCCAGAACGGCCCCCCCTCAGGAACGGCTTTCGCTCCTCGAAATGCACCTTCAGGACGGCTGTCAGGTTATCTGCGACATACTTTCCCGCTACCTTTTCGAGAGCGCCGTCTTCGAGCGTCGGGAGAGGGGCGAGCTTTCTGCGGAGGAGTTGTGCGCCCTCATGCTCGATGCCCAGCGGCGCACCTATGGCGACGGCCTCGATCCTGAGCGTCTACATCCCTACATGTGGGCGGCGAAGGGCCATTACTACCGGCCTGAGCTTTCGTTCTACAACTTTCCTTACGCGTTCGGCCTTCTGTTCGGCCTTGCACTCTACGCCCGATACGAGCGCGAAGGCCCGGCCTTCGCCGCCGCCTATCGCGAGCTACTTGCGGGTACGGGAAGCGCGAGCGCGGTGGAGATCACGCGATCCGCGGGTTTCGACATCGAGCGTCGCGAGTTCTGGCAGAGCGGCCTCGATGTATTTTCGGCCGAGGTCGAAGAGTTCGAGCGCCTCGTCGGCGCGGAAAGGGGCGTGTGATGAGCGAGCGCATCAGCGTCATCGGCTCGGGTGGCTGGGGCACCGCCCTCGCCAAGGTGCTTGCCGAGCTCGGCCACGATGTCATCCTCTGGTGCCGCGAGCCCGAACTTGCCGATGCAATCCAAAAGCGGCGCGAAAACACGGCCTTTCTGCCCGGCGTGCGCCTTCCCGTCTCGCTTGCGGTGACCACGGATCCCCTTAAGGCGCTACGCGACCGCGAGGTCGTCGTGCTCGCCGTGCCTTCGCCTTATCTCATGGGCGTTGTGCGCTCTATAATCCCCGCTCCGGTCCTCATGGAGGGGGATCCGCTCGTCATCGTTGTGACAAAGGGCTTTATCCCCGGCCCGCGTGGTCCCCGTCTCATTCTTGAGGCGCTCGAGGAGCGGCTTCCCGGCCGCTATCGCGACCAGCTTGTCTACCTCTCCGGCCCGAGTCACGCGGAGGAGGTTTCGCGGGGACGTGTCACCGGCCTTGTCGCGGCGAGCGCAAGCGGGCGCAATGCGATCCGCACGCGGGAACTCTTCCGCGGGAGCCGCGTCCTCGTCTATCCCTCGCTCGATGCGGTTGGCGTGCAGGCCTGCGCAGCGACGAAAAACGTCGTCGCCATCGCCTTCGGCATGCTTGACGCCTTCGCCTCCGGGGCGGGGGGCGCGCCCGCGGCCGGGCTTTTTGGCGACAATACGGAATCCCTCCTGCTCGCGGCTGGCCTCAACGAGATGCAAATCCTCGGGCGCGCTCTCGGCGCAAGCCACCCCGAGACGTTTACCTCGCTCGCAGGCGTCGGCGATCTTGACGTTACCTGCCGCTCGATGCACGGCAGAAATCGCCGCTTCGGGCGCGACATCGTCGAAAAGGGCGTGCTTTCGCGGTTTGCGGGCATCGACGACCTTGTCGCGCGGATCGGCGAACTCGGCTATCTGCCTGAGGGTGCGGTTGCCTCCGCTCAGGTGCGGGCGCTCGCCGCGGCGCGGAAGCTCGAGCTTCCCATCATGGACGGGGTGTACCGCATTCTCAACCGGGAAACCGAACCGCTTGCCTTTCTCGAGGAGTATCTTGGCCCCGTCGGCCGGGCGGCCGAAAGCGAAGGCGGCGTGTTCCGTGTGGATTGTTAGCGCGCTGCGGCGACTTCGCCCTAGCTACGGCACCGCTCGAAAGCCGCCCCTGTCGCGCCGCGGGGAGGGTCAAGCCCGGCCCGCGGCGCTTTTTTGTTGCGCCATGTGACCTTGCGTCTCATAATGGAGGTCATGGCGAAAATCGAAAAAGTCCTGGTCCTTTTTGCCGCCTCGCTATCTCTACTATTGAGTGGTTGCGCCGCGCGAAAGCTCGAGATAGGCCTCAGTCTTCAGCTTTCGGGCCGCATGGCGGAGACGGGGGTTGCGATCAGAAACGGTGCGACGCTTGCCGCCGAGGAGTGCAACGCTCAGGGCAGGATAGCCGGACGCCAGCTTGCCCTTATAGTCCGTGATGACCGCGGAGAGCCGCGTGCAGCGCGGACGAACGCCGCCTATTTCGGCGATAGGGGCGTCGCGCTCGTGATCGGCTCTGTGACGAGCACGCCGACGCTCGCTGCGCTCGATGTGCTTTGCGCGCGCGGCATCCCCCTCATTTCGCCTTATGCAAGCTCTTCGGCTCTCCTTTCAGGGCCAGGTTGTATTTTCCTTCTCGGTAGCCCTTCCGACGCTGAAGCTCGTTCACTCGCGCGCTGTGCGGCGGCGGATATACCAGGCGGGCGCGCCGCACTGGTCTACGATGTGGCGAACCGCGTATTCGCCGAGCGGTGGATGCTCCGCTTTGCCGAGGAATTCGCCAAAGCGGGTGGCTCCATCACGACCCGCCTAGCATTTACAAGCGGCGGCGTCGCCTCGCCGCTTATCGCCGCCGAGGCGCTTTCGGGCTGTGACACCGACCTCGTTGTGATCGCGGCGGATGCGCTTGATGCCGCCCTCATTGCGCAACGGCTTGCCCTTTTGGGCTTGAAACGGCGTCTCTACTGCGCTAACTGGGCGATGTCACCCGAATTCCTCATGAATGGCGGCTCCACCATCGAGGGAGCGACCTTTGTCAATGACGTCGACGAGGAAGCCGCTACGCCTGAGTCGGAACGCTTCCGCCGCGCATATCGCGCGCGCTTCGAACAGAATCCCCCTTTCGCGGCGTATCTCGGTTACGAGGCGGTCCTTGTCGCCGCGTCGGCGCTTACCCGCTCGGGCGGCAGGGGAGGCCCCACCCTTGCCCAGGCTATTGTCGCAGGTTCGCCCTACCATGGACTTCAGGGGGACATCGCCTTTTCTTCCGGCGGGGTGGCGCGGCGCGAGCAGTGGGTGTTCCGCGTCCGCGCTGGGCGCTTTGTCGTCGAGGCCCACGCGCCATGAGGAGAAGGACTGCGAGACGGCGCCTCCGCTCGTATTTCCTTGCGGTCGCCATTGCCTCCGCGTTCATTCCCGCCCTTGTGCTCGGTGCAGGAGGGGCCCTCGCCCTCAGGGCGCTTTCCGCCTCGTACAGCGACGCGCTCGGCGCGGTGTTTCTTCAATCGCTTGCCGACCGGGTCGAGTCCTTCCTTGAGCGGGCCTCGCGTGCCCTGCGCTATGCCGCAGTCGTCGAAGCGCGCTCAGGCGGAGGCGGGGCGATCCGCTATCTTGCCGCGTTTTTTCCTGAGTTCGACATGATCCAGATGCTGTCCGCCGAGGGGCGCATTCTCGAGATCGCCCCCTACGACGAGCGCTTTGTCGGGATGGACATGGCGGGCCAGGCCGCGTATCGCGATGAGGTGCGGACGAACGGCGTGGCGCTTTCGCAAGGCTTCGTCTCCATCTATTCGGGTAATCCCACGGTGACGCTCTCCGTGAATCTCGCCGACCGTCGCATTGTCGGATTTTTGTCCCTCGCCGAACTGTCGGGCGCTCTCGCCCGCGCCGGCCTGCCCGAGGGAGCCCTCGGGCTTATCGTCGATGCGCGCGGGGTCGTGATCGCCCACCCCGACTATCGGAAGGCGGTTGAGCGAGCCACCCTCGATCCAGTGGAGCTCCGCGCCATCGCCGAGCGCTCAGGCGGCGGCGAGATCGAGATCGAGGGCGAGCGCTACCGCGCTCACTTCGCTCGGCTTGGCGCAAGCGGCTGGTACGTCGGCCTTGCGCGCACGCCTAAGTCGGCGCGCGGGGTTGGGAGCGAGTTCCTCGCCATATTCGCGCTTGTCTTCGCCGCGTCGATTGGGTTCGGCGTCATCACGGCGCTCCGCGGTGTCGCCGCGGTGGAGGCGGGCCTTTCTCGCCTGGTTGCGGCCGCAGGCCGTGTCGCCGCCGCGCCCATCGAGTCTGTATCGTCATCAGAGGGCGAGTTCGAAGAACTCGGGCGCGCGGTCGCCGCCTTCGAGGAGATGGAGCGCCGCGTCGCCGAGCGAGAGGACGCGATGCGCGAAGCGGAGGAGCGGCTTAAACGCTCGCTTGCGGAAAAGGACGTGCTTCTTAAGGAGGTGCACCACCGCGTCAAGAACAACCTGCAGGTGGTTTCGAGCATCCTGAGACTCCAGGCCGGCGCGGTGGAGGACGAACGCGTCGCGGCGCTCTTTCTCGAGTGCCAGAATCGTGTTCAGGCGATGGCGCTCGTCCATGAGCAGCTCTACCGCTCGGACACGATCGCTGCGATTGGCATGCGCGGGTACCTCGAAAGCCTTGTCGCCGTCCTGTCGGATGGCTTTGATCCGGGCGCGCGCGGAATTCGCATAACCTGTGACATAGCCGAGCGCGAGCTACCCACCGCGCTTGCTGTTCCCTGCGGTCTTATCGCGGTCGAGCTCCTCACGAATGCGCTCAAGTATGCGTATCCCCAAGGCTTAGGCGGCGCGATACGCATCCGCTTCGAGGACCGACGTGAGAGTTGCGCGCTCGTCGTGGAGGACGAAGGGCGCGGGCTTCCGCCCGGCTTCGAGCCCGGGGCTTCGCGGAGCCTTGGCCTTTCGCTTGTCACCTCGCTCGTGGGGCAGCTCCGAGGCGAGCTTTCCGTCGAGGGCCCGCCGGGCGCGCGGTTCGTGATCCGCTTTGTGCCCTAACCCACCTACAGCGTGGCGCTGTAGGCAACGATCATCGCGAGCGGCCCTGGATGGAGCGTCGCTCCTTCGAATAGCCGCGCATCGACCTGTTGATCGCCTTCCACTGCGCATCGCGTTCGGCCGCCGCGCGTGCGTCGTCCCTTGTCTCAAGATAGCGTATTTCGCGGTTGAGCTTTTGCCAGCCCGCAAAGCGTCCCTCGTCTAGCTCGCCTGTAAGGAGCGCCGCGCGGACTGCACAGCCAGGCTCCGAACCGTGGGAGCAGTCGCGGAAACGGCACAGGGCCGCGAGTTTTTCCACGTCGGCGAAGGTTTCCGCGAGCGACTCGCTCGCGGCGTAGAGGCCGACCTCACGGATGCCGGGTGTGTCGATGACGAGGGCGCCCGACGGCAGTTTGTAGAGCTCACGCGCCGTCGTCGTGTGCCGTCCCCGTTCGTCGTCCTCGCGAACCGCACCGGTCGCGGCACGTGTTTCTCCAGCGAGTGCGTTGAGGAGGGTCGACTTCCCTGCGCCCGAAGAGCCGAGGAGCACGACGGTTTTGCCGGGCTTGAGCCAGGGTGCAAGGTCATCGAGACCCCTTCGCTCAGGAGCGCAGACGAGGAGGACGGAGAGCCCCGGTGCAAGGCCCTCGGCTTCGAGACGCATCTCTTCCGCGTGGGTGGCAAGATCGGCCTTCGTGATGACGAGCACAGGTTCGACCCCCGCCTCGTAGGCGAGCGTGGTGTATCGCTCAACGCGGCGTGGGTTCCAGTCGCGCCCTGCCGCGGTAACGATGAAGGCCGTATCTACATTGGCGGCGATGATCTGCGCCTCGGCTCGCTCCTCGTCCGAGTCGGCGGCGCGCCGCGCGAAGGCGCTCCGCCGGGGCAGAACTGCCCGTATCGGGCGGACGCCTGCGACGCCCCTGGCGATGTCCTCGACTGCGCCTTTGAGCACAACCCAGTCCCCCACCGCGGGTAGGGCGGCTTGAGACTCTGCCTCATGGAGGAGGCGGCCTGTCGGCTGCGCTTCCACCTCGGCAAGGCCGCCATCGCGGTCACGGGTCACTGCCTTGACGGAGCCGCGCCGCACCTCGACCACACGCGCGGGCGTTTCGCCCGGTTCCGCGATTGAAAGATACGCGGCGAGGAAGTGTTCGTCGAAGCCGAAATCTTTAAGCGGGTCGCGGCGCGGGGCGCCGTCATGGTCATCAAATTCAACGTGAATGTGGAACATGCTGTAGTACCGTTTTGCATCGCGGACATAAGGGATACGCGCTTCGCGTATGCCCTTGTCCTGGTGATTCGGTTTGACTCTACCGAAATTCGGCGCCTTGTGGCCATTCGTGTCCGAAAAGGGGACGCGAATATGCAAGGCCGATGTCTAAGGCCCTTCGACGCACCGAACGAGCGGAGGAACGGGATTGTAACGGAGGGGAATTTCCGCAGATGAAGTGCCGTGCGCGCGGCCTTACTGCACCCGATCGCTCCGGAGTCCGATGGCGGCGGCAACCTGTCTATCCATGACGTCCTCCTCGTGCGGTGTCGGGATTCGGATCGGCGGATCCGGCTGACCTCGTGAGGGCCCGCTGGGGGACGCCCCATTGGCGCCCTCCAAGGATACAATAACGCGGTAAAACGCGGCATGTAAAGTAGCCGTGATGCGTATAACTGTTTTTTCCCGTATCTGGCGGCCATTCGTGCCGTGGCCGCCGTGCAACGCGCGTTCTACCTCTTTGGGCTAGATGAGGAGCCGCCGTCCCGTTCGATGGTCTGCCGTGCCTCCATGCGGTCGATCGCAACGATGGTGAGCCTCGTCACAAGGCCGTCGAGGTGGATGAGGGCCGGCGCATTCTCATCGTAATTATGCCCTATCGCGAAATGACAGGTGCGTAGCGCTTTTTTGTCTTCGAGCATGTTCCCGTTCACCGCGGCGAATGGGTATGGGTCCGGGAATTTGTGCGAAGGGCATACGCCCTTCCCCGTTCGTCTGTCAAGGCGGGGAGCGCCTTGCGCTCCCCGCTCCCCATGCGGCGCGCAGGCCGAGTACGAGGCGGAATCCTGCCTCAAAGGCCCCCTGTGCGGCGCGCGCCTCGGCAAGCGCCCGCCGCTCCGCTGTTCCGCCCACAAGGCCGAGCGGCCTGTACGCGGTGTAGGAGAATTCCGCCGCAAGCGTAAGGCGCGGCTCGCCTGGGTGCCGCGGCTCGCGGGCAAAGAGCGCCGCCTCGAGCCCGAAGCGCGAGAGAGGCTCGACCGGTTTGAGCAGGATCTGCGCTCCACTTGTGGCTTCGGCGCGGGCGAGTGTCCCAGCGGGGAACTCGGCGCCGACGACAAGGGCCAGATCGGCGCCGAGCCGCGCGCGGCACTCGACACGGCCTGCGAGGGCACCGAGTGCTGTGTCGTAGGCTGCGCCGAGGCGCGTCCCCGCCCCAAGGCCTCCGCTACTGCGGGGGAGCAGTCCTAGTTCCAGATGCGCCTCGAGGCCACGGACAAGCCGATCAAGGCCGAGGAAGGGGCCAACCGCCACCTCGACATAGAAGGGACGGCTGGGCGCCGCGGGGAGCGGCGGAGCCACGGATGCCTTCGGGGCGGCGTTTCCCGGGACAGCGCCCACCCAGACGGCGTAGCATGCGGCGATGCCGAAGGCCGCAGAACGTATGGCGGCGTAGCCTCGCCTCCGCCCGATGCGCGGAGGGGACGCGGCTACAGAGGTGGAGCGGTGCATTGGTGCCTCCCGGCATGTCTACGCCATCCACCTGGGCGGGGCGCTTGAGCGGCACGCCGCTTGAGTGGCGAGCTCAGGCTTCTATGCCTGCGGGAGCGTGAAGCCGCCGCGGAAGGTTGAGTTCTGCAGGAGGACTATTTTCGGCGAAAGAGCGGCACGCGGGCCGCCGCGTTGAGGTCGAAGCTGGAGCGTTCGCCCCGCGCAAGATACCGGAACCCGATACCGGCGATCATGGCGCCGTTGTCGCCGCAGAGTTTGAGCGGTGGAAACCGCACATCGAGTTCCGCATGCGCGGCAAGACTGCGCCTGAGATAGGCGTTTGCCGCGACACCGCCGCCTGCGACAATCGTTGTAAGGCCTGTGTCCTCGATTGCGCGAAAGAGTCGCGCAAGGAGAATATCGACCGCGGCCTTTCGGAACGAAGCGGCAATGTTCTCGGGGCTGGCCTCGGCTCCGGGCCTGCGGTACTGCTCGAGCTGGTGGATCACCGCGGTTTTCAGCCCCGAGTAGGAAACATCGTAGCGATGCTCTCCCTTGTGGAGCGAGGGCTTCGGAAATGCGAAGGCGGTTTCGTCGCCACGCTCGGCCAGGGCGTCGATGACCGCGCCGCCCGGGTAGCCGAAGCCGTAGTGCTTGGCGACCTTGTCGAAAGCTTCTCCCACTGCGTCATCGATCGTTGTGCCAAGCACTTCGATGCGGTCGAAGTCGTCGCAGCGGCAGATGATTGAGTGCCCCCCCGAGACGAGGAGCCCGAGAAAGGGGTAGTCGACCGGCGTCTCAAGCTGAGGCGCATAAAGGTGGGCGAGGATGTGATTGACCCCGATGAGGGGCTTGTCGAGCGCATACGCCATGCCCTTTGCGAACTGTAGACCAACAAGCAGGGAGCCAGTGAGGCCCGGCCGGGCAGTTACGGCGATTCCGTCGATCGCCGCGGGTGCGATCTCGGCATCGTCGAGTGCCTTTTCGACGACGCCGTAGATCCACTCGGCGTGCTTGCGGCTTGCGATCTCGGGAACGACACCCTGAAATCGCGCATGGAAGGGTATTTGCGTGGCGACGACGTCGGAACGTATCCACCGCCCGTCTTCGACGACGGCGGCGGCGCATTCGTCGCAGGAGGACTCAATTCCCAGAATTTTCATCGGCTTCTTCGATCATGATCCGGGAGATCGTCGAGAGCGAAAAACCTTCGGCGATGAGTTCGGGATAAAGGTCCGCAAGCGTCTGCGCAAGCTCGGCAGACCAGACGTGACCTATCATCACCGCGGTGCCACCCTGTTCCGCCTTCTTTTTTCCCTCATCGATGGCGCGGAGGATCGAGGCGCGGTCGGGGCTGTTGTCGAGGAACACGTCTCGCTCCCAGTATCTGATTCGCGCCTTCGCGGCGGCCTGCGCAGTCGCCGTATCGGGAGCGGTGAGTGAATCAAGGTAGTAAATTCCCCGCTTTTTTGCAAGCGCCACGAGGGCCAGCATGATATCGGCGCGCCGGGTGACTGCCGAGCCCATGTGGTTGTTGAAGCCTTTTGCGCCCGGCAAGGTGTCGAGATTTGACGCGAGGATGCGCGCCGCCTTTTCTGGACTGTCGCGGAGGCGGATCGCCCCCGGACCGGGGTTCTGGCCGCCGAGCGCCTCCATAGGCTGGTGGAGGATGAGCTCTTGTCCTGCCGCAAGGATGCGCGTTGCCGCTTCCCGGCTGTGCGGCAGGCCCGGCAACACCGCGAAGGTGAGTGGAAACGGCAGGGCGAGAAAGGCTTTGAGTTCGTTCAGGTTGTAACCGACGTCATCGATGACGATGACGAGGCGTTTCGAAGGCGCGACGGGCCGCGTTGGCCTGCGCGGGGCCAGGGCGTCGGGGCGGTAGGTTGCATGACGAGCCACTTCTCGCGGCGCGCGGCCTACAGGGGGAGACTCGCGGGTTTGGGGGGCCGTGGACGCCGGTGCACGACGGGATAGTCGCTGCGCTTCTGCGGCAAGCGCTTCGGCCTGGGATTCGTCGCTCGCCATGAGGGGGGGAGACGGGCCGTGCGGCGCGTCATCCACGGGTTGCGACTGCGCAGAGCGTGGTTCTTCTGCTGCTGCTGCGGGTTCGGGCGCTTCCCTGGGGGCGACCGCCCGGGAGCCCCCAGGGATGAGGCTGAGCACGAGCCCAAGTCCAAGAGCCGCAAGAACAAAGCCCGCGGCAAGCGCGGGCCCCGTTGTCAGGCTGGGCGGACGAGACTTCGGCGTTCTTGATTTCGATTTCTTTGTCGGCACGCTGGCCGACTATACCCCGCTCCGCGACACTCGGCAAGAGCGCCCTCTGGCGGGGGAAATCAGACCTCGTAACTCAGGCTCGCTGGGGTAGAATCACGGAGTTTTTTTAGCGCACGCTTTTCTATCTGGCGCACCGTTTCGGGCGAAATGCCGAGCTCGGTGCCGATGCGCTTGAGCGTGTACTTTTCTCCGCCTAAAAACTCAAACCGGCACATGAGGATGTGCCGCTCCTTTTCGAGGAGCAATTCGAGCATGCGCACCACCTCCTCTCGAGCGCAGTCCTTAAGAAGCCGGCAGTCGGGGCTGTAGGTGTAATCTTCGTACACATCGATGACGGAGCCTGTGTCCTCGTCGCCGTCCGTTTCCAGCGAGACGAGCGCACTCGACATCCCCAGCACCGCTTCGATCTCGCTTTCCGGAATGGCGAGCTCGCGCGCGATTTCGGCGGAGCTTGGCTCCCGCTGGAGCATCTGCGTCAGCGTGTTATAGGCGCGCTGAATGCGGCGCAGGAGCTCCTCCTTTCGGTGCGGAAGCCGAATGGCGCGCCGACTATTGACGAGGGCCCGCGTGATCGACTGCTTGATCCACCAGGACGCGTAGGTTGAGAAACGGACATTGCGTTCACCGTCGAACTTTTCGGCGGCCTTTATGAGGCCGACATTTCCTTCCTGGATGAGATCGACGAGGGGCATATCGGCGGTGACGAAGCCGCGCGCGATTTTGACCACGAGCCTCAGGTTCGCCTCGATGAGGCGGCGTCGCGCACTTTCGTCCCCATTTGCGATCTTTCGAGCAAGCTCGCGCTCTTCCTCGGCACTCAAAAGAGGAACACGTTTGATCGCGCTATAGTATGAGCGGAGGAGATCTTCGCGGTTCTCGCTATCATGTGTACTGTTCATCTCAGTGCTCCGCTAATTATAAAGCAATTTTCATGCCAAGTCAGATATTTTCCCTTCTTTGTTGTTAAGTCGTTTTCTTATAAACAAAAAATGTAAGCGCTTCTCGCGGCATGGTGACGCTGGTCGTCGAGCCGTCTACGCCTGTGCACAAAGCGGCGACTTTGGGCTATACAAAAGTATACAGACAAAGGGGGATCGATTTTGTGCGGTGGGACAAAAAAAGCCGCGCAAGGCGGCTTAAAGAGGTGAGGAGGCGTGTTTGAGCTTCAGGGAATGATCTGAACGCGCGCCTCGGTCATGCTGCCGGGTTTTTGCGGAGCCTCGACGTTCGAATAGCTCTGGATGAAGACGAAAAGGGCAAGCACGGCGACGAGCCCAATGACGAATTTACGCACGATGTCCTCCGGTGGGATGCTGTCTTACGATACTCTCCGCGGCGGAGCGTATCAAGCGGCGCATTCTCTCATTTGAGCATCTTCATCGGGTTGACGGGAGATCCGTTTTTGAACATGCCAAAATGAAGATGCGGTCCCGTGCTGTACCCGGTGTTGCCGACAAGACCGATCACTGCGCCCTGCGCGATCGTTTGCCCGACCTTTACCTGGTATTCCGAGAGGTGACCATAGAGCGTCTGGTAGCCGTCGGCATGCGACATGATGATGTAGTTGCCGTAGATGCCGTTGTACCCGGTGTCCGCGACGCGTCCAGCCATGGGCGCTTTGACCGGTGTGCCCGGGGGTGCGACAATGTCGATTGCCGCGTGGAAACGGCGGGCCCCCGAAAAGGGGTCGGCGCGGTACCCGTAGTACGACGATATCGAGCCACGGATGGGCCAAATGACGCTCGTGCCATAAAACTGCTTGAGTGTTTCCGCTGGAAGCCGCGCGCCGGGGATGAAAATGCTCTGTCCCGTTTTGAGCATGGCGCTCCCGAGGTCATTAACGTCGGCGAGCGCGGTAAGGCCGATCTTATAGCGCGCGGCGATTGAGGCGAGCGTGTCGCCCTTACCGACGACGTGTACGATGCCGTCCATATTGGGTACGCGGAGTTCGGCGCCGACACGGAGCGCCCGCGCGCTTTTAAGACCGTTCATCGCGACGAGGGTGTCGATGGTAAGACCGAAACGCTTGGCGATCGCGCCGATGGAATCGCCTGTTTTGACGGTATAGCTCTTGACCTCGAGGGTTTTGGGGAGGGGCGGCATCGCAAGGTCACTGTCTTCGGGCGGATCCGCAAGCTCAGGCGATGCAAAGGCGAAAAGGAGGGCGTCGACGCTCGAGTCCCCGGGAAGGAGCTCACCTGCGATTGCGGGGAAGGCGGGCGGCGCAAAGATGAACGCGATGAGTGCGGCAAGTGCGACGAGTGCAAGTCCCCCTCCTGCGACGAAGGCGATCCTTCGCCGCTGTGTGCGACTGGGCGGCGCTTTGACGGAGCCTTCAGCCGCGGTGCTGTCGGCGGCGAGGGGCGCGAGGCGGGGACGGGCTCCACGGAACACCGCCTGAGGCGGGGCTGCCGCCGGTCGCGCTCCCTCGACGAGGAAAAAATCGGCGCTGCTTTGCCTTCCTCCCAAAGGGAGGGATGCGCCTTTTGCCACGACCCGCGTGCCACGCGCAAAAAGCCCGCGTGCGGCCCGGGGCGGGGGGACGATGGGCGTGTAAGGACGTCGCCGAGCGACTTTCTGTCCGGTTATGATGCTTTCCATGGCGGCTACTAGGTTTATCGACACGGAAGGCGGCTGGCATTATAGTTACCGCCTGTCTATGGGAGCTCACGGAAGGCCACCGCGGCCGGGCGCCGCCATTCTTCTCGCCTTCGGCGTCGCGCTTGCCGTCAAATGGTGCATAATCGACCTCGCGCTCGTCGAGGGACGCTCGATGCTTCCGACGCTTTCCTCTGGCGAACCTGTCGCGGTCATCCGCTGCGCCTACGGCCTTCGCGTGCCTTGGCCCGCGGTGGGAGGGCGGAGCTACCTTGTCCGATGGAGAAAGCCGCACCCCGGCGATGTGGTCATCGCGGCACGGCCGCAGGACGGATTTCTTGTCGTGAAACGTGTTGCGCGGGTCGATGCAGGCGCGGTCTTTCTGCTTGGAGACAATCGTGAAGAGTCTCTCGATTCGCGGGACTATGGCCCGGTGCCGATTGAGTCGATCATGGGACGGGTGATACTCTTTGAGGCGGGTGGCGGCCGGGAATGAATAAAAAGCAGCTGCGCTACTGGACGGTCGCTGGCACGTTCGCCGCCGCGGCTCTCGCCCTGATCGGGCGCTATGCGGTTCTTGCCTCGGAGCGCGAGACCGTTCAGTCCCGTGTCGCGTTCGAGACCGAGCGTGGCCCGATCGTTGACCGCACGGGGCGTCTTCTTGCTATGGATAGCGCGCTCTACAATGTCGCCGTGTGGCGGCCGGAAACGAAGGCCGCGGAATTTGCCGCTGACCTACCGCGCCTTGCCGCAGTACTCGAACTCTCCGAGGCCGAACTGCAAGAGAAGTACGAAAAGGGCGCAAGCGACTTTTTCTATGTTAAGAAACGGGTTGCCCCCCAGGTCGCGCGGACCATCCAGGACGCGAAGGCGACGGGCGCCTTTGCGGGCATTGTCGTCGAGAAGGTTGCGGGCCGGATTTATCCTGAAAAGCGCCTCGCCTCGCACCTTGTGGGCTTTGTGGGTGACGGAAACCGCGGTCTTGCGGGCGTCGAGCACAAGTACGAGGCGGATCTGTCGCCGAGCCCCGCGGCGGCTCCCGCGGACGGCTCCCGCCGCGTGCGCGGCAATACGGTTGTCCTTGCGATTGATACGGCGATCCAGTACGCCCTCGAAGAGATAGCGCGGAAGGCGATGGCGAGCACGGGGGCGGAATCGCTCATGCTTCTCGCGGGCGATGCGCGAAGTGGCGAGCTTCTCGCCTATGTGGCGCTCCCTGATTTCGATCCCAATGAGTATTACGCGTCCCCGGCGGAATCCTGGACCGATTTCCCGGCGACCTATGCCTACGAACCCGGGTCGGTCTTTAAGGTCTTCTCGATGGCCGCTGTGCTCGATCTGGGTGGCATGAGCACGAATACCACCTTTACCTGTGACGGCGCCTACCATCGGACAACGGCGAACGGCGAGGAGATCAGGATCAAGTGCCTCGGTGCACACGGTGCCGTCAATCTTGAGCGCATCCTCGAACTCTCCTGCAACTCGGGTGCGGGGTATGCCGCGGACACGGTGCAATCCCTCGACTTCTACGAGCGCCTTGCCGCGTTTGGCTTCGGCTCTCGAACAGGGATCGCTCTGGCAGGCGAGAGTCCGGGGCTGCTGCGCCGACCCGAAGCCTGGTCGCTCAGGTCGAAACCCACGATCGCGATGGGGCAGGAGGTGCTTGTCACCGCGGTACAGATGTTCGCCGCCGCCACCGCCATCGCGAACGGCGGCGTCCTCCTTAAGCCCATTGCCGTGCGCAAGGTGCTTTCTGCCGATGGAAGTCTTGTCTACGAAAATACGCCCCAGACGGTGCGGCGCGTCGTCTCTGCGGAAAACGCGCGCGCAATACTCGGTGCGATGGAACGTGCTTCGGGTCTGGGCGGCACCGGCCATCGCGCTAAGGTGCAGGACCTGCGCATGGCCGTGAAAACCGGCACCGCGCAAATGGCCGATCGTGCCACACGGCGCTACTCGGAGACGGACTTTATCGCCTCGACGCTTGCCATCCTGCCCGCGGAGGATCCTGCGCTGGTGCTGTACCTTGCGATCGTGAAGCCGAAGGGCGAGTCCTACTATGGCGGTCGTATAGCCGCCCCCGTGATCCGCGAGGCCGCCGAAGCCGTGCTTGCTTTGTCCGATCTGCCCCGCGGCGAGAGTCCTGCCGTGCCTCATTCCGGGACAATCGCGCTCCCCCGCCTTGCAGCCGCGACCATCGGTGAAGCGATGCCCGATCTTCGCGGGACGCCCAAGCGCCTTCTTCTTCCGCTCCTTGAACGCACTGATCTCAGCGTCAGGATCGAGGGAGAAGGCTACGTTGTCCGTCAACGCCCCGCCCCCGGTTCTCCCATCACGAGCGGTATGGAAATCACGCTGGAGCTCGAGTGATGGATATAGGCACTTTGCACACTCCTCTGCCGTGCTATCATGAAGCGACCCTTGCGGCAAACCTGTGCGTTCTCGCCGCGCGCTTTCCCGCTCTTGCGCATGAGGTCGAGGCGGCCGAAACGCCCCCCCTCGAACTTGCCTGGTCGCGGCAGGGGGAGCCCAGCGCGCGACTTGGGGGACGCGCACTCCATTCCGCCTATGATCCGCGCGCCGAGGCGTCCCGGCTTGTAGCGAGTCTTTCGCCCGCAGTGGACACCGCTGTTCTTTTGGGCTTTGGGCTTGGATATCTTGCGGAAGCCTGCCGAGCGCGGGGAGGTCCTGAGCGTCTCGTTGTGTGTGAGGCCGACGCGGGCATGCTCCGCGCCGCCCTTTCGCTCCGCGATCTACGGCCTCTGCTTGCCGACGACCGCCTTGGCTTTGTCGTGGGAGGCGAACCAGAGGGGCTCCTTGTTGCCCTTGAGCTTTCGGGCGCCCGCCGTCTCGCCGTGCTACCGCTCGTTGCCGAGGAGGCCGCGCAACCGGGCTGGTATGCGCGCGCACGCGCCGCGGCTGATCGCTTTGCCGCCAAGGAGCGCATCAACGAAAACACCCTCCGCCGCTTTGGGCGCCTCTGGGTTGACAACCTTGCAAAAAACCTTGCCTGGATCGCTAAACTTCCCGGTGTCGCGACGCTTGCGGATCGCTTGAGCGGCTTGCCAGCCCTCGTCCTTGCGGCGGGACCGAGCCTCGATGCTCTATTGCCGCACCTTGATAGGCTTCGCGAGCGTTGCATCCTCGTCGCGGTCGACACCGCGCTCCGGAGTATCCTCGTGCACGGCGTCGAGCCCGACTTCCTCGTGGTCGTCGATCCGCAGTACTGGAATTGGCGCCACCTTGAGGGGCTTGCCGCCCCGTCGTCCATTCTCGTCACCGAGTCGGCGGCCTGGCCTGCAGTGTTTCGCTTCCCCTGCCGCGCTGCCTTTCTCGGCGGTAGCTTGTTCCCCCTCGGGCGCGCGATAGAAGAAGTGGTGGGTCCAAAGGGTACGCTCGGCGCAGGCGGTTCCGTCGCAACGAGCGCCTGGGACCTGTGCCGTATCCTCGGTGCCGGGCGGATTTATATGGCGGGACTCGATTTAGGCTTCCCGGGAGGCGCTACCCATGCCCGCGCAAGTCTGTTCGAGCAGCGCGCCCTTGCCGCTGGCTCAAGGCTCAGGCCCGCGGAGAATGCGCTGGCCGCTGCACTGTTTGGCGCCGATCCCACGATGGTGCCTGACAATTCTGGCGGCCTTATCCGGAGCGACAAGCGCATGGCGCTGTACGCCTGGTGGTTCGAGAGCCGTTTGGCGCGGGCCGAGTCTCCGCCAACATGGAGTCTCGCTCTTCGGGGGCGCGCCATTCCCGGCATGCCCTATGCGGCTCTCGATGAGCTATTGTCGCTACCGCCCTGCCGCAAGGAGATCGAGCGCCGGCTCCTAAAGGTTGTCGAAGACGGAACTACCACGGCCCAAGGCGCCGCAGAGGCGACTGCGCGGCTTGCGGAAGGCCGACGCGCTTTGCTTGCCGCCATCGCGGCTGTCGAGGAGGCTGCCCGCACAGGCCTTGCCGCGGCCGAGGAAGCGCTCACACAGCTCGGCCATGGCGGAGACCCTCGACCTGCCCTCGATCGTCTCAATCATGCCGACGCCCTGGTTCTTGGTAGCAACGCGCGCGATGTTGTCGGGTTCCTCCTGCCTCCCCTCGAGGAGCTACTCGGGCGCCGCGCGGAGAGCCTTGCGGAGAGTCTTGAACACTCCCGCGCAATTTACCGCAGTGTTGTCGATTCTGTGCACTATCACCGCGCCGCGCTTCACCGCGCCGCGCTCGAGAGGGAAAGCTTAAGCGATGACGCATGCGCAGGGTAGAACATCGACGGCGAGCTCCGCTGTGACCGATTCGCTTTTTTCTAAGGTTTCGCGCCGCGCGGTCGAGAATAAATCCAGAGGGTGACCTCTACCAACGGTATGCATACTGACGTCCAGGCATACCGTTTTTTTTTGCCCATGCGGCCACTGCGGTACGCAGAGAGCCCGGTTCAGGACTTTTGCCATGGAAAGCTCGTCTGGCTTTCCGCGCCGTTCGGGTATACTATTCTCCCTGATTATTGCGAGTGGAGGATACTATGCAGAGCCGCGACGAAGCGATCCGCCTTTGGCGGGAGCACAACAACGACGAGTCCCTGTTCCGCCATGCCCTCGCGGTGGAGGCTGCCATGCGTCACTTCGCTGCCAAGCGAGGCGAGGATCCTGAGTACTGGGGCCTCGTCGGCCTGCTTCACGACATCGACTACCAGTCTCACCCGGAAGAACACCTCAAGCATGCGCGGCCAATTCTCTCGGGCGCCGGCTATCCTGAACACTTTATCCGCGCCGTCGAGTGTCATGGCTTTGGCATCTGTACCGACATCGAACCCGTGCTACTCATGGAGCGCGTGCTCTTTGCGGTAGACGAGCTCACCGGCTTTATTGCCGCATGCGCCTATGTCCGGCCCTCGAAGAGCGTTCTTGACCTCGAGGTCACGTCGGTAAAAAAGAAGTGGGGTTCGGCGGCATTTGCCGCGGGCGTGCGCCGCGACGTGATCGAAAAAGGCGCCCAGATGCTCGGCATCAGCCTCGACGAACTTATCGCGGAAACGATCGAAGCCCTCCGTGCTGTCGCGGCCGAGGTGGGGCTAAAGGGTGTTTTGTAAGTATTTATTGTAATTGATTTTGTTGGGGTGTGCTTGCGCGTGCCTTGTGCCGTATCGCTACCACAAGCTTCGTAACACTAGACGAGGCATCCCCCCCTGAGCCATACTTACACCCCGTTCCGCGGGGCGCCCGCTGACGCCCCCGTCCGGAGCTCAAGGCGCCTAACCCCCATCCCAACGCGAACCACTTGCGTTGCGATCGCCCAAACGAGGTTCTCATGCTCGAGAAGATCAGTCAGAAGCTCGGCGACGTCGTCCGCTCGATCGCCGGAAAATCGACCATCACCGATAAGAACGTCGAGGATGCAGTCGAACAGATCAAGATCGCCCTCCTCGAAGCGGACGTCAATCTGCGTGTCGTGCGACGCTTTGTCAACTCGACGCTGGAAGAGGCGAAAGGCGAAAAGGTTTTACGGTCGGTCGAACCCGGCCAGCAATTCATCAAGATCGTCCACGATAAGCTGGTCGCCCTTCTGGGCGAAGGCAGGCAGGATCTTGTCCTCAAGGGAAGGGATGCGACGAGCGTCGTTCTTCTCCTCGGACTTCAGGGCTCAGGTAAGACGACGAGCGCCGCGAAGCTCGCCCACCGCCTTAAGGCAGAGGGCCGCAAGGTGCTCCTTGCAGCCTGCGACCTCGTGCGCCCCGCTGCGGTCGAGCAGCTTGCCGTTCTCGGCGCCCAGATCGGCGTCGAGGTGTACAGGGAAGCGGGGGCGACCGATCCAGTGCGCGTCGCCGCGGCCGCCCTCGCTAAGGCGCGGCGCGAACTCTTCGATACGCTCATTGTCGACACGACCGGCCGTCTCCAGGTGGACGAAGCGATGATGGCCGAACTCGTTCGGGTGCGCGACACGGTGCGTCCCGACGAGTCCCTGCTTGTCGCGGACGCGATGACTGGTCAAGCGGCCGCCGACATCGCCAAAACCTTCGATGAGAAGATCGGCATCACCGGTGTCATCCTTTCGAAGTTCGATTCCGACGCACGGGGCGGCGCCGCCTTGTCCTTGCGCTCTGTCACCGGAAAGCCGGTCAAGTTCGTCGGTGTCTCTGAAAAACCCGAGGGCCTAGAGCCGTTTTATCCCGACCGCGTCGCCTCGCGCATCCTCGGCATGGGCGACATCGTCAGTCTTGTCGAAAAGGCCCAAGCCGCCTATGACCAGGCTGAGGCGGTCGAGCTCGAGCGAAAGATGGCGACCGAGTCGTTCACGCTTGAGGATTATCTTGAACAGATCCGTAAAGTGAAAAAGATGGGCTCGATGAAATCCATGCTTGATCTGATTCCAGGGCTGGCCGGCCAAATCGACGAGGAGCGGCTGGACGAGGCGGGCATGAAATATGAAGAGGCGATCCTCCTTTCGATGACGAAAAAGGAGCGGGCGAACTTTCTTATCATTGGTCCCAAACGGCGTGCGCGAATCGCCAAGGGCTCGGGCACCTCGGTTGCCGATGTCAATCGGCTCCTTAAGAAATTCGAGAAAACCCGTCTTATGATGAAGAAAATGGTAAAGAACAAGGGCCAGATGGCGGAGATGGCCCGGATGATGGGCCAGGGGGGCCTCCCTGGCATGCCGGGTCGCCGCGGCTGAAGGCCGCGAAGAAAACATGCCGGGGCGGGGCTTTACACAGGAGCCGAATCCTGCTAGTATCGCCTTACTATTCCGATCGGAGTCATGTGATGTCGAGAAAATGCGAGATTTGCGGTAAGGGCACGATCTTTGGAAATACCGTCTCCCACGCGAAGAACCGGACTCGTCGGACCTGGTTCCCCAATCTTCTTGAGATGCGGGCCGAGGTTGACGGCAAGGTCAAGACGGTGAAGATCTGCACCCGGTGTCTTAAGGCCGGCAAGGTCGCCAAAGTCGTCTGAGTCTTTGCGCAGGCGGATCATGATCGATCCTGCCCCGTCACACGAAGGGCCGCCTTGCAAGGCGGCCTTTTTCATCACGATGCGGTGAAGTCGGCCCTCGCATGGGGCGTGGATGGGGGCGAGCCCTGCCCGCTACGGCGTGACAATTTCCAAGACGGGCGTGCCCGCTGTTTCTGCACGATGCTTCCCTCCCTCCTTTGATTCCCGCTATACTACGATCATGCACGACATCGTGTATGTGTTTTTGGGGGGAGGTCTCGGCGCCTCCTGCCGCTGGCTCATTTCTCGTCTTTCGGCGCGTGTTTTCGGCGCAGCCTTTCCCTTCGGAACGCTCATCGTCAACTATGCAGGATGCTTTCTAATCGGCCTCACGCTCGGCCTGGTGGAACGGGAGGTCGGCGGCCGACGGCTTAAGCCGCTTGCGGTCGTGGGCTTTCTCGGAGGGCTCACCACGTTTTCAAGCTACGCCTACGAAACCATCGATCTCCTCCGCCGTGGCGCTTTCGGAAAGGCGCTTGCGAACATTGCTCTCGACAACCTCGGTGGGCTTGCGCTTGCGGCGCTCGGCCTTGTGGCGGGCCTCGCGCTTGGCACGCGGCTTAGCGCATCCTAAGTACGCCTTGCACCCCCTCGCAGTCCCGCAGAAGCCGCGCTATCATGGTGGGGATGCGTGGCACGGAATATGACGAAGATGATCTTCACCTCGTGCATCGCGTCCTCGGTGGCGAGCGCGAAGCCTTTCGGGGCATTGTCGAGCGCTATGGCGAGCGCCTTCGGCGCTTCTGTGCTGCCCGGCTTGGCTCACTCGAGGAAGGAGAGGACGTCGCACAAGAGGTCCTGCTCCGTGCTTACCGCTTTCTCCCGCGCTTCCGCCTTGGGGAGAGTTTCCCCGCCTGGCTGTTCGGCATAGCCGCAAACTGCGTTCGGACCCGTTCCGCGCGCGCAAGGAGCGAGCGCGAGCGCCTAAAAAAGGCCGCGTCCTCGGCGGCGAGCGATGTTGTCGGCGCAGACCTCCGTGATCCCCTTCGCGAGGCTGAACGTGGCCTCGTTTCGGAATCGCTACTTCACGCCCTCGCGCTCTTGCCGCGCGAACTGCGCGCCGTCGTCGAACTTTACTACTATGGCGGGCTCCCGGTCGCCGATGTCGCCCGCATCCTTGGCATTTCTGAGGAAGCGGTGAAATCCCGGCTTTTTCGCGCACGGACAAGACTCAAAGATTTTTTCGAAATCCAGCAACCGTAGGGCCCCGCGGGAGGTATACGCATATGATGGACTGTGATGATGCCAAGGCCGCCATCGATGCATGGACGGCGGGGGGCGGAATCGGCGCGCAGGAGCTCGAGGACCTGCGCGAACACGTCTTTTCCTGCGGATCCTGCGCAAACACGTGGGGCGCACTACTCGCCCTCCTCGAGCGCGATGCGCTGCCGTCCGCAGGAGCGGCACCGGTTCCTCCTGCGCCGTTTGTGGATGCGGTGATGGCTGGTCTCCCGTTCCGGCCGATACTACGGCCTGCGGCCTGGCCTGAAGGTCGACGGCGGACGCTGTGGATTGCCGCGGCGGCAGCCCTCGTCTGCGCGCTGGCCGGGCTCGGGTTCGCAGCCCGTGGAGGGGAGGCGCAGACCGTCACGGTCCGATTTGTACTCGCGGCGCCGGAGGCCGGAACGGTCTCCGTCGCGGGTGATTTCAATGGCTGGGACCCGGCGGGGTGGACTCTTTCGCGCCCCCGCGCGGGAGGTCCCTGGGAGCTTGAGGTGCGACTTCGAAAGGGCAGGCTCTATGCATACAACTTCGTCGTTGACGGAGAACGATGGATACCTGATCCCGCCGGGCTTGAAACCGTCCAAGATGGATTCGGCGGCGAGAGCAGTCTGCTCAAGCTCTGACACGAAGGAGAGGCTCTATGAGGCATGGAGCAGTACGATGTGCGGGTAAAGTCGGCCTGACTTTTGTTGTGCTCCTGGGCGCTACGGTAACACTTGCGGGCGCGCAGGAAAATTTCGGAACTGAAGGGGATGCGTTTAAGGTCGCCTACGAAGCAGAAGTGCGTGCGGCAGGGTTTACGCCCTCGCCCCTTGCGCTGAAGCTTGCCTTGGCTGCGGGGCAGAGCGCCTGGCGCGAGCTTCAGGCTGTGGATGCTGCGCGTTATGCTTACGCATACGCCTATCGCGCCGAACGTGCGCTTCGCTTCGGCGAGAGTGCCCAGGCGGTTGCCTCGCAACTCAGGCAGCGGATGCGTCTTGAAACGAGAAGCCGCGATGGCGGCGAAGCGGAACGCCTCGCTCTTGCCCTCGAGCTACGCACGCGAACCCGGAGCGAACTTGGGCTCTGTGAGCGTGCGGGCAAGGGCTCGGTGAGCGGTCGCTACGAAGGCGGCTCCGGGAGACGTCACTGATGCGTCGAGCCGGACGTGCGTGGGTGTTGGTCCTTGCGACGGCTCTCTCGTTCGTCGCGGCTCCGCATCTGCACGCGGAGGCGCTGGGCGGTACAAGCGCTTCCGCGCTCAGTGAATGGTTTGACGTAGCGCCCGAGGCCCGTGCCTACGTGGCGGTGCGTGAGCGGGTGCTGACGACGGCTCAGGCCGTCCTGGCGACAGGTGTGCCGCTCGGGCCGCTTTTCGAGCGTCTTAAAGAAGGGGTGAGCAAGCGAATCCCGCCCGAGCGTCTTGCTGCCGCGCTTGAAGAAGAGGCAGTGCGGCTCGGCGTGCTTGTACAGCTACTTATGCCCCGCAAACTGTCCGATGGTGCACGAGCATCACTTTTATCCGAGGGGAGTATCCTTCTGCGCGCAGGCACCTCCTCCTCCGCGCTCGCGGCGAGTCTTGATGTCGCCGGTCCGGGGGAAGAAGGCGCGCGTCGCGCTTTCGCTGCGGAATCGACGCTCCTCGGCTTGAGGGTTCGTCATGGACTTGATGCGGCGCTATCCCAAGAACTTGCGCTTGCGCTTGTGAGAAGCTCGATGCGCCGCGAGCGCTTTTCCTCCCTGCAGGGGCTCTTTGCCCAGTGGCGCGCCCGTGGGCAGTCGAGTGAGAGAATCGCGCGCGCCATGATCGACATATTCGAGTCGGGCGTAGCGCTTGCGGGACTCGAGCGCGAACTTGAACGGAGGTTGCGATGATCATGCGAGGGAAGAAGATTATAGTGGGCGTCGCGTTCGCTGCGCTTGCGGCGACGCTTGGCGGAGCGGTGCCGCGCTTTTCGGCCGCGATCGAGGCGGGCGGTGGCTATGGCGAGATTGGCGGCGGATTCGGGCGCGCGGCGGCGAGCTCCGCTCTTGAAGCGCTTGGTGCGGATTCGGCTTTGAGACTCTCGGGGTCGGGCGAGGCGGCCTATGCCGCGGATGGTGTGGCAACGGGTATGGGAAGCGCACGCATTGAATTTTCTGCCGGTTCAGGCGGATTCGTCGCGCTCGCTTCGCTTGAAGGGGGCGGATATCGTAGCCGTACTGATGCTGGAGCACTTGCCGGCGCTGGTCTATTGTTCACGGTCAACGGTAGTAGCGCATCCATCGAGCTTGCCCCGCGGGTGCGCTACGATTCGGGGGCTTCTGGCTATCTTGAGTGGGGTGGACGGCTAGCTGCGTCGGTTGCGGCGGGGGAGCTGCTCATAAAGCCTTCATGCGACATTGCCTGGGAGATTGCGGCCGATGGATCGAGTTCTTTGGCAATCACGCCGAGCATCGGGTCCTCGTGGTATCCCGGCTTGCCGCTTGCGGTGACGATGGGTGCAGGCTACAAACGTATCACTGCATCCGATGGCATTGTGACAGAGGCGCTTCCTGCCTTTGCCTCGTTCTATGGCGCCGTAGGCAGCCGCATTGCGATGCGTCTCGAGGCGAGTCTTGAGGCGAGCCTTGCGGATTTCTCGCTCTTTTCCGCGACAGTCGAAGGCGAGGTGGCCCTCACTCTTGGCCGATGTTCGCTTGGCGAGATTGCGCTCCCCCTTGGTGTATCCTGGAGCCTCGATGCCACAACGGGATTCTCGCTCGGCGCCGGCTTGCGTTTGAGTCTTAATTAGGGCTTTGGAGTCGAGGGCGCTCACTGTCGGCGGTGCCGCATGCGCCCCGCCGATTTTTTGTGCAGGGGCGCGTGTTGCGGGCCTCGCGCTTGGCACGCGGCTTAGCGCATCCTAAGTACGCCTTGTGCCCCCTCGGATTTAGAGGAGTGGCTCTGGCTGGGCGATTTCGTATCCCTGGGCGTAGTCGACGCCGATCTCCGCGAGCTTCGCCTTGATCTCGGGGTTTTTAACGAATTCGGCGATCGTTTTGATGCCCATCACATGGCCGACTGCGTTGATCGACTCAACCATGGTGTAGGAGACCTTCGAGTCCTCGATGCCCTGGACGAGGGAGCCGTCGATTTTGAGGTAATCGACGGGGAGGTTTTTGAGGTAGCCGAAGGACGAGAAGCCGGAACCGAAGTCGTCGAGGGCGAAGGTGAAGCCCTGATCCTTGAGGCGCCCCATGAAGCGGCTTGCATAGGAGAGGTTTTGGATCGCCGCCGTCTCGGTGATTTCGAAGCAGAAGCGCGAAGGATCAAGACCGTGCGCCGCGGTTTCCTGCACGATGAGCTCGATGAGCGATTCGTCGAGAATCGAGGGGCCCGAAAGGTTGATTGACAGAATGCCGCCTGCAAGGGGCGAGCCGCGTTCAACCAGCGTGCTGTAGGCGGCGAATGAGTGGCGAATGACCCAGCGATCGATGAGCGGCATAAGGTTGTAGCGCTCTGCCGCGGGGATGAAGTGGCCGGGACTCGCGATGCTACCGTCATCATTGACGAGGCGGAGAAGAATCTCGGTTTTTGCGGTGCCATCCATTCTCGGATCGAGCGGCGCGATCGGCTGGTGGTAAAGAAGGAAGCGGTTGTCTTCCGCGGCGCGGTTTATCTTGGTGATCCACTCCATCTCGCCGCGCCGTTTCTGGAAGGTGTCGTCCTTGAGGTGGAAAATGTTGATTTTATTGCCGCCTTCTTCCTTGGAAAGGTGGCAGGCGTCATCGGCGGCGGCGAGGATGCCGTGGCTGTCCTCGCTTTCGTTGGTGAGGGGGACGACGCCGATCGAGAGGGTGACCGGGAAAACGCCGGTCTGCCAGACGAATTTGCGGGCCTGTACCGCATCCTGGAGGCGCTTCGCGACGTTGATGCCGTCTTCAAGCTCGCAGTCCATGAGAATAATGGCGAATTCGTCGCCGCCGATGCGCGCAGAGATGTCGCGACGCGAGATGTTCGCCTGGATGTGTGCGGCTATCTGCCGTAAAAGCTCGTCGCCTGCGAGCGCGCCGTAACTGTCGTTGACCGCCTTGAAGCGGTCAACATCGATGACGATGAGCGCGTGCCGCGCGCCCGAGTTCTTGAGGCTCCGCAGTATCTCGTTGAGTTTGTAAGAAAACTCTTCGCGATTCGAAAGGCCCGTGAGGCTGTCGTGGCTCGCCTGGTAGTTGATCGTCTCCGACATGCGCTTGAGCTCGGATATGTCGCGGATGGCGAGTACGAAGCCTTCGGTGCTGTTTTCCCGCTCATGGATACGGGTGAGGGATCCGTCGACCACGAGCGATTGGCCGGCGGCGTTGCGGATCGCGATCTCGCTAAAAAACCGGGGCCGGGATGCGACAGGTGGCGGTTCATCGGCGAGTATGTCCTTGCGGGCCCGCGCGTCGAGGAGGGTGAGCACCTCCGTGATCCGTTTGCCCTTCGCCTCGGCCTCGCGCCAGCCGACTATGTCCTCCGCGACGGGATTCATGAAGCTGACCCGAAGGTCGACGTCGGTGGCGATGATGCCGTCGTTGATCGAGTGAAGGATTGCGGAAAAAAGGCGCTCCTGCTTTCTGAGCTTCTTTTCGATGGCGCTCTTGTAGAGCGCGATGTCGATCACCGTGTAGAGCTCGCGCTCTTTAAAAGGCTTGAGGATGTAGCCCGCGGGCTCGACTTCTTTGGCGCGCTCGAGCGTCTTTTCGTCGGCGTAGGCGGTGATGAAAATGACGGGGATGCCGAGCTCGTTTTTGATCGTGATCGCGGCATCGATGCCGTCCATGGGGCCTGCAAGCTGGATGTCCATGAGGACGATGTCCGGCAGGGTCTCGCGGGTGGTCGCAACCGCTTCGCTGCCTTCGCTCGCCATGCCCACAACGGAATACCCAAAGCGCTCGAGGCGGCGCTGCAGGTCGAGGGCGATGATCTTTTCGTCCTCCGCGATCAGAATGCGCTCGTTGTTCATACGGGCTCGCTTTTTTCCAGTATAGGCTATTTTACGTCTCGCGCAAGCGCTAGACGTGCATTTGCAGCGCCTCGATGACCGTTTTCACCGCTCCTGCGCCCAGGATGACCAAGAGCGGATTCACTTTGGTGAAGGCGACAAGCACGAAGGAGACGAGACCGATGCCGAGCAAGATGGGATCGAAGGGTGGTGCGGGGAGCAAATAGTAGAGGGTCATCGCCATCATTGCGAGGGTGCCGGTTTTGAGCGCCGTTTTAAGGGCGATGGGGTCGAGCCTGAGGCGCTTGCCTATGACTCCCGCTCCGGTTATCGCAAGGAGGGGAAAGGCGATGACGGCAAGCGTGGCTGCAATAGCGCCCGGAAGGCCGAAGGTGCGCCATCCGACCATCGTTGCGGCGTTGAGGGCCACGGGCCCGGGCGTCGCCTGGGCGATCGCGAGCAGCGAGGAAAAACCCGCTTCGTCGATCCAGCGTGGAACCGTTTCCGCTTTGATGAGACCGACAACGGTCCAACCGCCGCCGAATGAGATGACGCCAATTTTGAAAAAGGTCCAGACGAGGGCTAGGAATTCCATCGCCGCTCCAGGAGGTACAGGATGACAACGCCTCCCAGAAAGAGCGGAAGGCTTGCACGGGGCACCAGTATGAGCGCAAGAAAGAGGCCAAGCGTCTCAAGCGCGCGGACCCAGGTCCATTTGCGTCCCTTTGCGAGTTTCACAAGCATCGCGGCGACGAGGCCGGGCACGGTCGCCCCCGCGCCCGCAAGAAATGCGCGAAGATGGGGCTCTTCGCCGAAGCGGCCAAGCAGGGCTGCGACCGCGACAATAATGCCAAAAGGGGGAAGTATGACGCCGGCGACGCCCGCAGCCGCTCCGCGCGGACCTGCCAGGTTCTTGCCGGCTATGGCTGCTGTCGTTAGCGCAAGGGGGCCGGGAAAGGATTGGGCGACGGCAAAGAGTTCATAGAATTCCTCTTCCGTCGTCCAGCCGCGCCGCTCAAGCGCCGAGCCGATAACGGGAACCATCGCATAGCCGCCGCCGATGGTGAGGCTCGAAATACCAAAGAACACGCGAAAGAGCTCCCAGGGTCGCGGATTTTGGGATTTTTCCCCATTTTTGTGATTCATATGGGAATATATCCTAAACCAAAGTGCCCAAGCCATGCAACAACAACGAGGCGGTGTGCTGTCGCACGAAGGATGCGCCTCCACGGCGGGTTGTAGGCAAGGGCCTTAGCCATCGCGCCAGGCCCCCGCCGCCCGCCAGCATTCATGCGCATAGAAAAGGCGTACGAGTTCTCCGTCGAGTCTGCCACAGTCTGCCTCCTCCATGAGAATGCGCTTCACAGTGTCGAAGGGAAGCGCTTTTTTATACGGTCTATCGCGGGCGGCCAGGGCGTCATAGATGTCGGCAATGGTGAGCATACGGGCCTGAAGTGGGATGCGGTCCGCTTTGAGCCCCTCGGGATAGCCTGAACCGTCGAGAAGCTCATGGTGCTTCGCGCAAAACTCGGGAATGCCGGCGAGCTCGGGTGGCCAGGGTATGCGCTCGACGAAAAGGCTCGTGTAGCGCACGTGATCCTGGATTGCGCGGCGCTCTTCATCGTTGAGCGTGCCGCGGAGAATGGCGAAATTGCGGCGCTCCTCCTCGGTGAGGAGCGGCAGGGGCGTTCCGTCGATATCCGCGGCGCTTTCGGGCAAAGGCGCGAGGGCGAGAAGGCGCTCGATTGTTGCGCTGGGATCGGTGTTCATTTCGCGCGGCTCGTTGAGCGCTCTGACGAGGTCGAGCGCTTCAATGAGACGGCGCACCGCCTCTGCGGCCTTTTCGCGCGCATTCGCGGCTTCGAGGGGGCGGCCTTGCTCGAGCGCAGCGGCTTCGCGCCGTGTAAAGGAAAGCTCCGTCCGCACCCCGAGGTACTTGAGGCGCCAGAGCAGACAGTCGAAGTCGCGGTCGAAGAGCTTTTTCGCTTTTGCGAAGATGCGCGGATCGAGGTAGACTTTGCCGAAATCGTGGAGCAAGCCCGCATACTCAAGCTCAAGGAGCTCTTCCTTGCCAAAGGAGCAGGCCGCATAGCGCCCTTCGCGCTCCGCATCCACTGCGCGCATGAGCGCCGTCGCCAGTCGGGCGACGCGTTCGGAATGGCCGCTTGTCGCGGGGTCGCGCGATTCGATCGCGGCGATCGAGGCTCGGACGAAGGATGCAAACTGCTCCTCGATGCTTCGAACCATGCGCGCGTTCTCAAGTGCGATGGCCGCCTGGTTCGCGACGGCAAGGATAAGCGCTTCGTACCGCCGTGCGAAGGGCACGACTTTTCGTTCAAAGTCTTCAGGCGTTTCCAGCCTGACCGAGTCGGCTATGTCGCGCCCCCTGCACCGCGTCTGCGCCTCGGCGGTTTCCTTTGAGTTGATGAGCTGGATGACGCCGATGATGTCGCCCCGTCTGCCGCGCATGGGGGCCACGAGCATGCTCTTCGTACGGTACCCCGAAGCGGCGTCGTAGCCGGCGTTGAAGCGGTACGGTCGGTCTGCTGGGAGGGCGTATGCGTCGGCGATATTGAGGACCTCGCCCGATAGCGAGACATAGCCCGCTATAGAGCGTTCGTCGCGCGGAATGGCGAATTCCTCCAGGGTCGAAGGGCGTGAAAAAGTGTGGGCGTGCTTGAAGCGAAGGAGGGGGCCGCGTTCCCCCGCTTCGCAGAGGAAGATCGAACCCGCATCTGCGCCCGTGATCGCGCGGCATGCGTCGAGTATGCGGCCGAGAAGCAGATCGGGATCCTTTTCGGCGATGAGATCGCGGCCGATCTCGACGAGGATGAGCTGGTCGGCGAAAGCGTCACGGAGTTCGGCATCCGTGGGCGATTCTTCGCTATCTTCGCTCTGCGCCTGCGGGATCCTTTCACGCATACGATCCCTCGTGGGCCGCGGACGCTTCCTCGGCACGGTCGCGGTGGAAGCTGAAGTGGAAATACTGCGCTTCGGGAATCGGCGCCGCCTCGAGCCCCGGCGCATTTTCGTCGACGAGGACCTCGCGGCCTCCTCCATAGAGGTAGAACAGCCGCGCTTCGACAGGGCGGCTGAGAATCGCCGCGGCGGCGCGGCGGTAGGCGCCGAGCTGCATGTGGTGGCGGCCAGGCACGAATTCGGCGTCGGTTTTGTAGTCGACGATAATGGCCCGATCTGCTTCGATGATGACAAGGTCGATGGTGGCGCGAGCGATCCTTGTCTCGCCACACAGGGAGTAGCGGAGCGCGATCGGCCATTCGACAAGGCGTTCGGGCGCGGCAAGGGCGCGGCGGCCGAGCGGCGAGTCGAGAAACACGCGGCTGAGCGCGTGTGCGTGGCTGAGCGCCTCGTCGCGTGCCGCGGGCGAGGGAAGCGCGGCCTCAAGTTCGGCGGCGAGGCTGGGGGGGAGTTCAGGCTCGTCGTCCGCATGCGCCGTACGCTGGTCTTTCGGTCGCAGTGCTCGTTCGAGCATGCGGTGGACGAGACTGCCCCAGGTCCCGGGGGAAAGGCCCTCCGGTGGCAGGAGCGCCGGGGCGGTTTCGAGCCGCAACGCCGCGCATTCGCTTTCATGTCCCGCAGGCCCGCCCGCCGAAATCTCTGCATCATAGGCCGCCGAGAGCTGGCTCACGGGAAGTTGTTGCGGTGCCGCGCGGCGTTCGACGAGCGGTGCATCCCGGGGGGGGGCGACGAGGCCGCGCCCGCGGCTCCGCCTAAGAAGCGACTCGTAGTCCTTTTCGCTCCGCTCGGGAATGAGGCCCGCGCGCGCGCCCGAATCGAGTTCGCACAACTTGTCTGTCGCAAGCGAGTTGATGGAAATGGCCGCTGTGGCGCCGAGCGATGCCGCAGCTTCTTTAGCCTTCGGATCAGCTTCGAGGCCGAGCGCGGGAAGGAGCAAGGAGCGGAAGCTCCGCGCGGCGTTTTTTTCTTCCCTGTACGGCGCGGTCGCGGTTATGAGGATGTGCGATTCCGCACGGGTGAGGGCGACATAGAGGAGGCGCTTCACCTCGGCGCGGAGGCGTGCCTCCTGTAATGCCTTCGCCTGTTCGAAGAAGACGTCGATGCGCCGCTTGGGGTCGCCATTGAAATCGGGGAGGGACAAGGTGAGGCCGACTTTGTCATCCCAGGCCCAGAGGCCGCGTGCTACGCCGCGGCCCGTGTTGTTCGCCTGCGGCACAATCACCACGGGGAATTCGAGGCCCTTTGCCTTGTGGATCGTCATGAGGCGGACGCCGCGGGCGTCCTCTCGGGGTATGTCCGCCTCGTCGGTTTTTTCCGGTGAGCCGATGAGCGGTTCGATGCTGGCGACAAAGGCGGCAAGGGATTTGCCCTCCGAATCCGCCTTTGCCGCAAGCGAATGGATGAGTTCGAAGTGCTCCTCAAAGGCTTGCGCCGCGGGGTTCGAGAGGAGCGCGACGCGATAGCCGGCTTCGTACCAGAGATACGAGGCGGTTGCCGCGATGCTTGCGCGGTCGATCATGGCTCTGAGCGCCGCCATGGTCGCTGCTCCGCGCTCGTGTGCGCGTCGCGCTGCCTCGTCGGGCAAGAGTGCCGCGGCGGCGGGACTCAAGGGGTCGATGAGGGGCTCATTCGCGGCCTCGGCCTTCCTCAGTGCGAGGAGGATGGACACGACGGCATCATCGGTAAGATCGGCAAAGGGCGATAGAAGATAGGCTGCAAGGGCGTGCCGGTCTTCGGGGTGGGTCGCAAGCCGCCACGCGTAGTAGAAGTCGCATGCGACCGCCTCGGAAAAAAAGCCGCAGGCGCTTTCCGAGGCGTAGGGTACGCAAAGAAGCCGAAGATACTTTTCAAAATGCACCTGCTTGCCAGTTGCGCGGAAGAGGATCGCAAAGTCCTCGTACCGTGCTCTTCGCGCCCTGCCCGTGTGGCGGTCGGCGACCGTGAGCGTGCCGTTTTCTACGGCGTCGCGGATGAACTCGGCGACGGCCCAGGCTTCGCACTCCGCGCGAGGCCGGAGTTCGGGGGCGGTATCGGAGCGGTAGGGAAGTTCAAGGTAGCGGAATTCAGGCGTGACGCCGGGGGTCGGCTCCCGAGAGGAGAGCGGATCGAACACTGCTTCATAGGGCGCAGGTCCCGACTCAGATTCGGGCCGCATAACGCGTTCAAAGATGCGGTTGATAAGCTCGATGAGGCCAGGCTCGCTCCTGAAATTCCGCGCAAGGATATGGTGCGCGGCCTTGCTACCGGGTGAGGAGGGGCCAAGCTCTTGAGGAAGCGCGCGAAACACGGAGACATCCGCGCCGCGGAAAAGGTAGATAGACTGCTTTTCGTCGCCAACGAAGAAAAGCTTGTCCGGTTCGAGCTCCCCGGGACCGGGCCCGCGGGGGGCATCTCTGGTTTCCTGCTCGGCCAGAAGAAAGAGCACGCGCTTTTGGAGCTCGTCGTCGTCCTGGAACTCGTCGATCATGATGTAACGGTAGAGGCGCTTGTACTGGGCGCGGAGCTCAGGATCGGTGACGAGGATATCGCGAGCCATGGTCGCGGTGTCGCGGAACGACATGATCTTTTCCATCCGCCTGCGGCTATCCCAGCGGCTACGGAACTCGTCGAGGAGGGAGTAGAGCGCTCGCCAGCGGGGGTAGTCTTCGAGGGCCTGTGCGGCTACAAGGTAGGAGTTGGCTGTTTTACGAAACTCGTCGAACATCTCGTTGAGGAATTTACCCGCCTCGGATGTCACATTGGAGCCCGGCTTTTTGTAATCGAGCACCTTGGTGAGCCAGAGTCGGAAGGCCTCTGCGTCTTGCGAGGAGGGCTCCGGCGCCGAATCCCACATAAGGCCGCCCGAGGGGTCGGCGCGGAACGCCGCAAGTAGCTCGGCGACTTTTGGGGTGACGCCTCTATCCGGAAGCTCAAGGACGCTCTCGCGCTGGTCAAGGAGCGTTTTACGAAGCTCCTGAACCCTTTCCTTGAGCACCGCGGTCTGGCGGTCGTGCATCGAAAGGAAATCAGGCGGCGAGGAGAGCGGCATGCGCTCGATTGCAATCTCGGTAAGCATGCCGACGCTCCATTCGAACGAATTTGCGGCGATAAGATCGCGCATTGTGGGCTCTTCGCGCTTTTCGATGAGGAACTCAAGTGCGAGCTTTTCGGCCGCTTCGCGCGTGCGTGCGTCGTCGACGGAAAAATCAGGCGCAAGGCCGAATCGCGGAGAACCTGAGCGGGCGATTTTCCCCGCGAAGGCGTCGAAGGTTCCGATATCGGCCTCGGCAAAGCTTGCAAGACAATCCTCGAGGTGCTGCGCAAGCTCGCTTTCCCCGCGTTCTCTTACGACGCGGTGCGCCTCCGCGAGCGCCCCGTAGATGCGTGACCGCATCTCCGCTGCGGCTTTCCGCGTGAAGGTAAGGACGAGGACGTTGCGCGGTCGCACGCGCGAGCCGTCGCGCATCCTTCCCTCCTCAAGGAGATGGACATAACGCGCCGCAAGGACGGTCGTCTTGCCCGATCCCGCTCCCGCGGAGACGACCGTGTTCGCCAGCGATCGGGCGCAGGCGGCCTGCGCCTGTTCGAGGTCCTCGATGCGCTTGTGGCGACGTGGCCGTAAAGGCTCTGCGTGCCCTTCATTCAAACCTAATTGCATACCTCTCCCTACATGTGCCGCGGAAGCCGCAACTTTCGCACGCCCTCTCCCGCTCCTCGCGCGATGCGACTGGAAACTCGCCCGCCGCGATGCCACGGGCAGTTTCGCCGAGCAATTGGTCGAAGGCGAGAAGGTGTGCTTCTAAGTCCTCGAGGCTGACATAGCCCTTGTCCGCTTCAGGTCCGAAGGCGCACTTGCCTTCACCCGGAGAAAGGGATGCACCGCTTCCTTCAATGCTCACGTACCAGGCAGAATCAAGTTCGTAGCCTGCAGCGGCGGCGAGTCTGAGGTAGGCGGGAAGCTGGGCCTTAGCGAGCGATCCGTCTTCGCACAGCGCGACTTCGGCAGCGCTCGGAACGCTGCTTTTTTTATAATCGACGATGACGGCCTTGCCATCCTTCAGGGACAGCCGATCGATGCGTCCTTTAAGGCGTACGCCTCCTGGGATGCATTGCGTAGCCGTCCCCTCCTCCGAGGCGGGGAAATCGGAATAGGAAAGCGAAAACTCTTCTTCGAGCGGGCCTACGAGGAGCTCCGGAAAACGGCTACTTTCGCATTCGATGAAGCGTTCAAGGTAGTGGAGCATGCGACCGCGGTATGCGGCGAGGACTATTCCTGTAAATGGACCGCGTCGTTTCGCGACTGTCGCAAGGGCTTTGTCGATGCACGACTCAAGATGGCCGCAGTAGAGTGCCGCATGCGCGGCGCGCCAGCATCCATCTGCTTCGCGTATCCGCGTGAACAAGAGACGCAAGGCCTCGTGGTACACCTCGCCGATGAGCTGTGCGTCCTCGAATTTAAACCCCGCCTGCTCCTCCTCGGCGCGGAGAACACGGCGATAGAGGAACGCATAGGGACAGACTCGGTATTCGTCGATCGTCGTCGCGCTCACGACAAGCATGCCGGTCTCGTCGCGAAGTAGTGCCGCCGCGCCTGCTGCGTTCGCGGGGCCGAGAAGGGGGGGCGCGTCGCCGGAGTCGCGGGCGCTAGGCCGCGGCCGCGGGGAGCGGCACAAGCCCCGCTCAAGGCCTAGCGCCTGCACCGAATGTAGGCGTTTTGGGGGCTCTCCCCCCCCCGAAAGCCAGCGCCGCTCCGCGTCGTAGCCCTCGGCTTCGCGGTGGTGTAACCCACTGGCAGAGCCCTCATCTGTGTCTAGGGAGGCCTCCGTTGCAGAGGAAGCAAGAATGCCGTGGGGGGGGGATTCGCCGGAAAAGCCCGCACGCGGGCAGCTGAACACGACCTCTGTCCCTGAAGCCGCGTAAACCGCGAAAAACCACGGCGTTGCGTCGACGTCGGCGCATGAGAGCATGCGCCTAAAATCCTCGGTGAGGAATCCGAAGCGCGAGTAGGTTACGCCCGCGACATCATCGGAGGCGCCGAGTATGTAGTGACGCTTCGGGTGTATGCCTGCGGCCACGCGCCACTCATAGACCGGGACCCCTGTGTAGAAAGGGCTTTGCGGGACGTAGGGCGTTGCCGCGAGTGACGCAAGGAAAAGTCCAAGCGGCGATTCGATTTCGAAGCCCGCCTCGGATTCTGCTTCGACGAGAAAGTCGAGCTCGCGCACCGCGCGCGCGAGGCTGAGCGATGCAAGATCATCCCAGCCTTCATCGGCGATGAGCGAACCGCGAAACGCGTTATACGCTTTTTTGAGCGCCGAGAAACTCCTCGCCTCGGCCATCGCGGTGGCTGCGGCTTTGACGGCGCGGTAGTGGTCAAGGGCGGGTTTTGCCTCGGGGACGCCCGCGAGGCTTTCTTCCCAGACATCGACTCTACGCACCATGCCCTTGTCCGATCGCGCCGTCCAGGAAGCTCGAATGCAGCGCTCGGCGCCATGGCGGATGAGCGCCCTATTCAGATCGGGCCGTTTCCATGGCCAGGCGGGAGAGAGTAGAAGATCGCGCATCGCTTCGAAGGAGAAGTCGCTTTTTGCCGCCTCGGCGATTGCGGCGAAAAGCCTTCCTCCGGGATACGCGGCAAGGGGCCTACCAGAGCGAAAATCGAGAGGCACCGAGAGGAGTGTTGCCTCGCGCTCGAGATAGGGGCGATAGGACTCAAGGCCGCAGACCGAAATGGCGAAATCGCGAGGGTCTGCGCCACCGTCCAACTCCCGTCCAATGGCGCGAAGCACCATCCGGACTTCGGCGAGGCCGGACGCAGGCTCGGCGAGTCTGAGCGGCGCCGCGCCGACTTCTCGCGCGCTAAGGAGCGAGACGAACCCCGATGCGGAAAGCGCGACTTCGTAGTCGGCGAAGTCCTCTATGAGCTCAGGAAAGACGATCGCAAAACGGCGCCCCGAGGCGCAAAGACGCTGCGGCACATAGCGGGGCTCGTACAAACCGTGCTCGTCGAGAAAGGCCTCGTAGGCCCGGTGCAGTGCAAGCCAGTCGGCGAGTGCCGAACCGGGCTTCACTTCCGCATCGCGCCGCCGCACCGCCTCGGAAAGACCGCGGAGCCGTGGCAGCGTCCCGACGATCCATGAGACGAAAGGCCGGTGCAGATTCGCGTATGCCCGCGGTATGACGGCGGCAAGAAGTGGTTCATGCGCGTTCTTTGCCAAAAAAGCGGCGGCAAAAACGGTTCGCATGTAGGCGTCAGCCGGTTTTTTGCCTTCCGCCTCCGCAGAAATCGTGCGTTTAAAACTGTCCCAGCTAATGAAGCGCTCTGCTTCAAGCGCATCTACCGCACCGATGCGCAGAGCACGATCGAGCCATGCGTCCGCAGCGACTTCACTCGGGAAGACGAATGAAAGGCCGCGGTCGCGGAGGCCGGCCCTTACCGCCTCGTCGATGGCGCCGAACAAGCTAGCGTCCCTCCTTGCCGCTACGTCTTGCGCTCGCCTCCACTTTCGAAGGCACTCTGCGCTCAAGTGCTTCGCCCAAGGCCGAAAGGCGATAGCCTGATTCCGCTTCCGCCTCAAGAAGAACGCGCGCCGTTTCCGCGGCGGCCTGGGCACGCCGCGCGGTGGTCATCGGCCGCCGCATGGAGCGGGGCGCCGGCGCCGCTGCGCCGAAGAGCGCACCGAGGGCGACGAGCTCCTCGAAACGCTCTTTCGCAAACCACTCGACGCCCTCGAAGACGTTCACCCCGACAAGTGTTCTAAGCTCCTCTTCCCGCGTAAGCGCGCGGAAAAGCGCAGAGGCCCGGCCGCCCGCATCACCCGAAAGAACAGAGTCCTCGCTCCGCGAGAGGAGCGCCTTCGCGAAGGAAAGGCCGCGATAGGCGTCATCGCCGGCGATTCCCGCCGCGCGGAGCGACTCGCGGAGCTTGCGGTCGAGGCAGAGCCGCTCGACGAGGCGGCGCGCCTCCTCGCCGGGAGATGCCTCGCCGACGAGTGCTTTCACGCCATCGAAAATGAGATATACAGCCACAAGCTCGGCGGCACCCGGTCCTGCGGCAAAGCGTGCAAGAAGCAATGCCGTCTCCGCATCCTGGCCAATGCGTGGTTTTCCCGAGGCGCCTATCTTGCCGTTTCGTATCGACAGGGGCTGCTCCGCGGTTCCCGTACCGGCGATGGCGGCAAGTCCTTCGATGCCGGCCATGAGACGATCGCGTGCGCTCTGGGCGGCGGCATCATCCTCCGCCAAAGCCCCTTCAGGAAGCCCTTCTTCCGCGGCTTCTTCGTGTATGAGTTTGCGAAGCACCGTGTAGAATTCGAGCGCCGGTGCCGAGACCTGGGCACATAGCGCACGGAGCCTCCGTTTCCGCTCCCCCGCTGCGCGGAAAGCGCCTTCGCCGCGGACAAGCTTCGCCACCTGCGCGAAGTAGTCCGGCGTTGCAAGTGCGGCAAGTGCCGCATAGAGATCCTTGAGGACGATGTCCTGTATCGTCCAGGCAAGGTCGGGAGTACCCGCTCCCGCCAGCGCGTCGTGTGCAGCGGCATACAAGCCGCGCTCATCATCATGGACCTCGAAGATGTCCATGAATACCTGGCACTGATACCCATCGAGCATGAGCGCGAGGCCGCTTTCGAATACCTCGCGCGAGCGCCTTATGAACCAGAGCCCCGATCGGAGTTCGCGCATCACAAGGAAGCGTCCCTCTTCGGCGTGAAGCCCGAAAGCCTCGGCAAGCCGTTTGCGCGAAAGGCGTTTGCCGCCGCCTGAGAGCTTTTCGGCGTAGGGCGAGGAGTCCCGTATACGTCCCGCCGCGCGCGCATAGGCGTTGTTGTAGGCGATGAGCGCCCGCTCGCCACCTGCACCGTTCGAATAGGCGAAAACGTTCTCGTTCACGACCCCATCGTCACCCACGAGGTCATAGAGGAGAAATTCATCGACACCCGAGAAGAGGTGCCTGCGCTTGAGAAGTGGGAATATCTCGCGCTCGTGCCGTTCGATGAGTGCGCGGTCTGGAACCTCGTCGCGATAGGCGCGGCGGTATTCCATGCCGTATTTCTCTTCGAAGCCCTCGACCTGTCCGTGCCCGAACATGGGCAGGCCGGGCATCGTCGCCATCATCGTGCAGACGCCGAAATACTTGTCGCCCTTGCCGAACTGTGCGACCGCTGTCTCCTCGTCAGGATTGTTCATGAAATTGACAAAACGCTTGAGTATGTCTTTGTCGAATTCCTGGGTGTTCTTTATTGTTTCGCGGTATTTTGCGTTCTCTTCGCGCTTGAGCATGTTCATGAACGCAGAATTGTACACGCGGTGCATGCCGAGGGTCCTGACGAAATACCCCTCCATCATCCAAAACGCCTCGGCGAGAAGGAGCGTGTCGTTCGCCTCGTGTGCGCACAGATCAACGACTTCACGCCAGAACTCCTCGGGCATCGCGCGCTCAAAATCGTCTGCGCTCATCGCGTGTCCCGCGCGCGATGGAATATCCCCGCCCGATCCCGGCTCGGGATACCAAAGGCGCCTAACGTGCCTTTTTGCTAAGACCATCGCCGCGTCGAAACGGATGATCGGAAACGCCCGCGCGACGTGGAGGATACGTTCCTTGACCGCCTCGCGGGCCGCCGGATTGAGGAAATCGATCTGCGCCGTATCGTTCCATGCCATGCCGGTCCCGTCATTTCCGTGGTAGATATAGTCGACGCGTCCTGTCGCTCGGTCGCGGCGTCTAAAGACCACCGCTGCATCGGTTCTGTCGTAATAGTGATCTTCGATCTTTATCTCGATCCGTCCGTCGCCTGAAAGGTCTCCGCCTTCGAACGAATAACCGGGGAAAGGGCACTCGCGCGTCGAGAGGAGGAGTTCCGGTCGTTCGCGCACCCATGCGGAGTCGATGCCGACATGGTTCGGCACCATGTCGGCGCCGAGGCGGATGCCGCGGCGCCAGGCGCGGGCGCGGAGATTCTCAAGAGCAGGCCATCCGCCGAGCTCGGCTGAGATCTCGTAGTCATAGAGTGAGTATGCCGATGACGCCGCTTCGGGGTTGCCGCAGCGCCGCTTGATTTCCGCGCTCGCGGGGCTCCGTTCCCAGAGACCTATGAGCCAAAGCGCGTTAAACCCTCGTGTCGCTAGGATGTCGAGCTCCTCGTCGGGGATATCGCTGAGGTGCGTGATCTGCCTTCCATAGGAGACGGAGAGCTGGTTGAGCCAGACGAGGACACTTTTCGCCAACATGACGACGTTCGGCATCCAGTCGCGGTCGGGCGTGAATCGTTCGTACTCCTTTTCCATGCCGCGGTAGACATACGCCCGTGTCGGTCCCGGGCCGGGGAAACGCGGCTTTTCCTCTTCGCGGATGAGATCAAGCCCGCCGAGCAGCCGCAGAAGCTTGTCGCCTATAATAAGTCCCCATTTCCTGCGGATGAAGTCAAGTTGCCCTGGAAGCGAGTAGGGCGATTCGCGCGCGGGGGCCCGGAGCATAGTGACGAGATCCTCATCATCAGGACCAAAATGCGAAAGCTTCTTGAAGTGGCGCTCCAGCGCGTCGATCGATTTTAGATAGGCAGGATGTGCGGCGAGCGAGTGCGGAAGCGACTCTTCGCCTTTTGCGTCGTCGGCCCGCGAACCGTCATCGAAGAGAAAGCGATAAGGACCAAAAGCGGGATTTTGGTTCGCAAGCCTGAGGAGGAGAAGTTCCTCGAGAGCAAGCTCGCGATTCGACACCCCTTCCTGTTTTGCCGCCAGCCACGCCCGCTCGGACACTTCGCCGCGATATACGGCAATGGGCGGAAAGTCATGCACAAACGCGAAAAGCAGTTCGTCAAGCGCATCTTTACCCAGCTCGGATTCGACGGCTCGGAGCGCGGAGGTGAAAGCTTCGCGTTCTGCACGCTCGCGGTATAACCTCGCGACATCGTGGAGAATCTCGTCGATCAACGCCATCGCATTGAGCCTGCCCGCGCGGACGGCACGTTCAGGGAGGAGCGCGGCATCTATCTTTTCATTGATACTTCGTGCAAGTTTTCGCGCTGTGGGAAAGTCCGGAATGATCACGTTGCCGGTCGATCGGAAGAGTGAATCGTCGATGCCGAGCTTCCGCCGCGCGTGACGCGACACATGGAACTCCATGACTCTGTCGCCCCAAATAGCGGCGAGTCGTCCTTCGCCCTCGATGTTCGCAAGCCGAACGACGAGCGTTCTGTCATCTCCGGTCATTGAAACCTCCAGCGGGTGGGAGCCACATGTATTGAAATCATACTACTCCATGAGCCAGAAGGGGACAATATGTAGTGTTACGAAGCTTGTGGTTCCATAGGGCACCTTGGTGTATCCTTTCCTTAAGCGCGTGCATAGGCTGGGAGGTAGTCCGGCTTGGCCTTAAGCGGCGTCGGATAGCCCTTCGCCCAGATGCGCTTAAGGTTCTCCGGG
>JAJUIB010000041.1 GCA_029265615.1 Spirochaetota bacterium | reverse complement strand
GAAGCCAGCTGCACGGACCCTTGCTGGGCGGCTACGGGAACCGGGGCACCCGTAGCGCTTGCGCTTCCTTGCTGCACCGGCGCGGAGCTCGAGGACTCAGGCCGAACGGCGGGACGAGGAGTCACAGAGAGCCCCACATACTCGTCGGTGACAAGCCCTCGCAGCAGATCCTGGCGCTGAAAACGGAGAATATAGTCACCGACTTTCTGCGGCGTGAGCGCAAACACAAGCCCCGTCCCCTCAAAGCGGCGCGACTCGTAGAGCACGCCGTCCTTGCCGTTTTTCTCTCCTAGGTAAGTCCAGGCGCTCCCTTCAAACGGAATTTCGACGCGCATGCCGAGCTCTGCGACCACCTTGCGGCCGAGTTCTGGTTCGCGATCGCGCACAGGCTCAAGCCGGGGCACCGTCGAAGGGGGGGAGGAAGGAATCGAGGTCGGGGCGGCACGCGGCGGGCTTCCCGATACGGCCTTCGTTCCGGTCGCCTCGGCCGGCGCGGTGGAAGAGGCCTTCGCAGCAGGCTTCGCAGTAGGCTGGGGCGCAGTAGCAGACGGCGCCCCAGGCGATGCGGCAGTCGGTGCAGGCTTTGCCGCTACCGAAGCGGAGGATGAGGGGGAGGCGGCTATGGCGGCCTTGGATGGGCCCGGCTCGGACGAAGCGCGGGCCGTCTCTGCCGACAGAGCCGCCTGCGGAGCGCTTGCGGCTTTGGAGGGCTCTGGCGCGATCGCGGGGGGAGAGGCTTCTTTGCCCGCCGTGGCCAGGGTCGGCGCTGCAGGCGCGGGCAAGGCGGAAAGCGGCGCATTGGAAGGAGGCACGGCAGCACGTGGCGGCGCGACTTTCGCCGGAGCCATTTCGGCGCTCGCCTCATCGCCCGCCGTCATCGGTCGCGGCATCGGCTCGGGAAGCCCGTTGAGAATGAGCACCGTGAGCGCCGCGGGCAGGCGGCGTAGGGGTGACAGCTCAGGCGGGGCCGTCACCGCATCCGCCCCCAGGGGCCCAGCCGGCGTGTCCGACACGGCGGGAACGTCCACAGCGGCGGCGAGTGCGGGCGCTTGCACACGCGAAGAAGCCGCAGCGGCGGACTCCGTAGATGCGGAGGCCTTCGGCCCCGAGGCGCAGGCAGCACAGCCGAGCGCAACAAGACCAAGCGAGGCGGCAAGACGCCGCGCTACATCGCATCGAGCGGGCATGATGGTCAGGGCACCGTCCCCCACAGCGCAGCAATTGCGGCGTCATTTTTGGCCGCAATCGGCGCAATGTCAATCGAGGCAAGGTCTGCGCCGAGGCCCAGGGCATCGGCGACCTTGCGAACCTCCTCGGCAGTATACACTGGTTTGGGATCCCGTTCCAACGCGATTTTGGGCTCGAGGGCGGGATCGGGCGGCACGAGGAGGCGCGCGGCGTAGGCCTCGCCCGCGGCCGTCGGCCGCGGAACATCGGCAAGCGGCTCAGGCGGCGCGCTGGCAACAAGCGCAACAATCGAGACGATGAGGACGAGCACAAGAACGCCGGCGACCCCAACGAGGACGACACGATTGTGAACCACAAGCTCGAGGAAGCCGCGCAAGCCCCGTGGGGCGCGGTGCATCCCTGTGCCGGTGGCGGCGCCTAAGGCGGCATTGCGCTCGAGGGCGAAATCTGCTCCCGGGGTTGTGTCTTCGATCGAAGCGAAAGGCTCCTCCGCGCCCTCCGCAGAAGGCGTCGCACCCCGCTTCAGGGACCGAAGCCGCGCCCCCACCACGGCAAAGACCGCCGCAAGCCGGCCGCCGCGGGCCTTGCGCTCGGCAGCCACGGCTAGGCCTCGCCGCCTTCGCCGGAAGCGGCGCCAACAAGGCGTTCAGCGGGCTGAGCCGCCTCGTGCCCGAAAGGCGCCGCGGCCTCCGTGGAGGGACTCGGCGTCTGCGCCCGTTCTGAAGCAGCACGCGCGTCGTCCGGTGGAAGCTCTGTCCCGTTCTCGTACTCGACCTCCTCGTCCTCCATGGGCGCGATGGGCTCAGGAACGCGGGCCTCCTTCCCTTCGGGATTCGCAAGCCGCACCGCGATCACCTTGGTGACGCCCGACTCCTCCATGGTGACGCCAAGGAGCGTGTCTGCACCGGTCACCGTTTTCTTGTTGTGCGTAATCACGACAAACTGGCTCGTCCTGCCGAATTCGCGGAGGAGGTTCACGAAGCGGATAACATTCTGCTCGTCGAGCGCAGCGTCGATCTCATCGAGGAAACAGAAGGGCGAAGGCCGAACCATGTAGGTCGCAAAAAGGAGCGCGATCGCGGTGAGCGTTTTTTCGCCGCCAGAAAGTAGGGAGATCGCCTCGAGCTTTTTCCCCGGAGGCTGGGCGTAGATCTCAATGCCCGACTCAAGTACGTGGTTCGGGTCGACAAGCCGGAGCTCACCACGCCCGCCGCCGAACAGCCTGCGGAACATGTTGTGAAAGTTCTTCTTAATCTTGTTGTAGGTCGCAAGGAAGAGCTCGGCGCTTTCGGTCCTGATCTCGTCCGTTATGCGCTTTAAGTCGGCCTTCGCCGCCTCGAGATCGGCCATCTGGCCCGAAAGGAAGTCGTAGCGTTCCTTGATCTCGGCGTACTCCTCGGGCGCCATGAGGTTGACGGAGCCCAGGTCCTTAAGCCGTGTCTTAAGGCCGGCGAGGGTCTCGCGCAATTCGGCGACCGGCGTGCGGATTTCAAACATCCGTGCTTCGAATTCCATAAGATCGCGCGAGTATTGCTCCTGGAAATTCTCCTTGACGTTGCGGATCTCTGTCTCGGTCTGTGCAAGGCCGAGGTGGAGGCGTTCAAGCTCCTGCTGGAGCGCGCCCAGGCGTTCCATGCGCTTCTTGAGCTCTTCCTGGCGCTTCCCGAGGTCGGAGTTCTTAACCGCGATCTCGCGCTCGAGCCGCTCGAGTTCGAGGGTGAGCTCCTTGCCCTTCCGTTCGATCTCCGCGAGCTCCTCGTCAATGCCGGAAAGCTCCTCCTCGGACTCCCCGAGGCGTTTTTCCTCGAGGTAGACCTCGTTTTCGAGCTCGCGGAGGTACCCCTCCTGGGTCGCGATTTCGCGCCGCAGGATGCCGAGGGCCTCTTCGCCGGACTGCGCCTGTGTCTGCATGCGGATGCGGTTGCCACGCGCCTCCTCGAGCGTCCTGCGGTACTCCTCGAGCCGCGCGCTAAGACCCTTGTTCTCGTCGCGCAAAGAGCTTATGCGAGACCGTCGCGCGGCAACGCCCTCGTCGATGGCGGCGATCTCGCGGTCGATTGCCCGTTTTTTCGTAATGATGCCTTCGGGCGAAAGGAATTCGTCGATGAAGGAGGGGGTCGTCTTTTTGTAGGCCTCGTAGCGCGCGCGCAGTTCCTCCGTCTTGGCCTGGGATTCGAGAAGGTCGTCGCGGGCCTTGAGGAGCCGCGCGCGGAGCTCATCGCCTGAAAGTTCGCCGATGCGCGCAAGATCCTCCATGATGGCGGCCTTACCGGAAAGCCGTGTAAGAAGCGCCGCAATGAGGGCATCGATCGCCTCCTCGGCGCGGCGGCGCTCCTGGCTCGAGTAGCCTGACTCCTTAAGCCGCGCATCGAGCTCGGCGACAATGTCCTCGGTAATTGCATCAAGACGCTCGCGGGCGAGCGAGCGATCTTTCTCGAGTCCGACGATGTCCGATTCCGCCTTCTGGACCGCGGCGTCGTTTTCGCGGATACGACCCTCGGCGCTGCGGATGCTCGTCTCGAATTCGGCGATGTTTCGCTCAATCTCCTTGAGCCGCGACTTGATCGAGACGAGCTCGCCCTCCTTTTCCGCCTCGTCATCGCGGAGAGAATCGACCCGCTCGCGGGCGGCCTTGGCGCGGAGCCGCGCCTGATCTATCTTCGCGCGCCCCTCGCTCACGCGCTCGGCAAGCAGTTTGCGTTGCTTCTCTTTGCCGACCTTTTCCACCGCAAGGCCATAAACCGTCTTTTGGTGCTCGACGAGCTTGGCCTCCATGCCGTTGACGATGTCAAGGTTCTCCTCGAGTGAGAGGTTGATACCGTCGATTTCCGCCTTAACCGCGTCGCGCGCCTTGGTTTTTTCGGCGATCTCGAGGTCGCGCCGGTCTTTTTCCTGGACGAACTGACGCAGTCTAAGCAGGTGAAGATCGAGCTCGGCCGCAAACACCTCTTCGCGGAGCGCACGGTACTTGAGGGTCTTTTCCGCCTGGGTCTTGAGGGAATCGTGGCTGCGCTTCACCTCGCCGAGGATGCCGGCGACCTGGCGCATGTTCTCCTCGGTGCGCTCGAGTTTTTGCTCGGCCTCGCGAGAGCGCACTTTGTGCTTGGTTATGCCCGCCGCCTCCTCGAAGAGATAGCGTCGCTCCTCGGGCTTTGACGAGAGTATCTGGTCGATCTTGCCCTGCTCCATCACGGAGTAGGCCGATTTGCCGATGCCCGTGTCCCAAAAAAGCTCGCGAACCTCCTTAAGCTTCGCAAGGCGGCCGTTTATGTAATACTCGCCCTCGCCGGAGCGATAGAGCCGCCGTTTGATCGCGACCTCGGGGACATCGAGGGGAAGAAGTCCGTTCTCGTTGGAGATGGTAACCGTGACCTCGGCGACACCGAGCGGCTTGCGCGACTCGGTGCCGTTGAAGATGATATCGCCCATCGATTCGGCGCGGAGGCTCTTCGCCGATTGTTCGCCGACTACCCACTTGATCGCGTCGACGACATTCGATTTGCCGCAGCCATTTGGCCCGAGCAAGGCGGAAATACCGTCGGAGAATTCGATGAGGCTCCGATCGGCAAATGATTTGAAGCCAAAGATTTCCAGGCTTTTCAGAAACACGAAGGGCCCTCGATTTCGTAAGGATGACGGGAAACTGTAGCATGCGCCAGCCCGTACCCGCAAGGCTTACGCGTTCTGCATGCGCAAAACGCGCGCCCGTGTGAGGAGCACTCGACCGCCTGAGCCGAGTTAGCGCTTACGGCCCGCATGTGCATACGCGAGCGCGTAGAGAGCGAAAAAACGAAGCGGCGCCTTTAAAAGGCGCCGCCTCGCATCGCGTACAAAAGGCGCTTATTGGTCGTCCTGCTTGACGAGCAAGCCGTACACCTCCTCGGCAGTGGTTGCCTGGAGGAGCGAAGAGCGAAGCTCACTCGACTTGAGCTTCGAGCTAAAAAAGGAGAGGGTTTGCAAATAGTATGCATGCTGATTGTAGGCGGCGGCGATCATAAACAAAAGGCGCACCGGCACGTCGTCAAGGCTCTGGAAATCAACAATGTCGACCTTGGAAAGACCGACGGAGACGACCAAGTCGGTGACCGACGAAAGACGGACATGAGGGATTGCGATGCCGCGGCCGATCGCCGTGCTCATGAGCTCTTCACGCCGCAGTATCTCGGAGACAAGCTCTTGCCTGCTCTTGATCTGGGGCGCAGTGGCAAGATTCTCGGCTAGAGCGACGAGGGCATCCCGCTTTTTTGAATGCTCAAGAAACAAAATGCGATCTGGGGAGAGAATGTTCTGGATCTGCACAACGCTAAAAACGCTCGAGGGCTTATTTGAAGAAAGACGCTCGTTCACCCAGCGCTCGATCTCGCTCTTCTTGAACCGCCATACCGTGCCGATCTTGCCCGAGGGGATTTCGCCCTTCTGAGCCCAGTCGTAGACGGTGCGCTCGGAAACGCGAAGATATCGGGCGACTTCTTCTATGGTGAGAATATCGTCATCCATTCGAAGGGCTCCTCCGGCAATATCAATATTTCGCATTATTGTGCAATGAACGCTAGCTAATGTCAAGTGACGAAATCAGACGGAACCCCGGGCTAGGCCCTATCCTCAAAGTACGCCCGGATTTCGGTGGCGGTAAAGCCAAGTTTCTTGAGCTCGAATGTGACTCGCCCGCGGCTAGCACCGAAACGATCAAGCACAAGGCGCGCCGCACGGTCAAGCATGGCATGACGCGCCTCTTCGTCCAGCACCGCGAACAGCGCTGCACGTGCAACCTCATCGGCAAGCCCCCGAGATCGCAATGCCTCAAGAAGACGATTCGGACCCTCAGGCACGCGCTGGCCTCCAGAGCTCCGCCCGATACGCATGCGAATCCAGGCCTCGGCGTAGCGCATATCGTCGAGAAGCCCCATGCGCTCAAGCCGCGTAAGAGCCAGAGCAACCGCGCGCCGACTTAATCCGCGCCTTTCAAGCTTGGCGGCAAGGCCGGCGCGACACTGCTCCGCAGAAGCGAGGAGGGCAAGGGCGCGGCGCTCGGCCTCTGTTGCCTCCGTAGCCAGGGACAGGGCACTGCTCTGCGCCTCGTCGAGCTCGCAGCCGGGGGTAAACAGAGAAAGATCGAGCCCCAGCTCTGCGGCATACTCAAATCTCAACAAAAAAGAAGAGCCTCCGGCCGAGACAGACACGGCTCCGGAGGCTCCCTTGCGTACGGATTCGATCCGCACGGGAATCGTACTTAACGCTTGGAGAACTGGAACCGCCTGCGAGCGCCGGCCTGGCCATACTTCTTGCGCTCAACCATGCGCGGATCGCGCGTAAGATAGCCGTTAGCCTTAAGTGCGGCATGATTTGCAGGATCAACCTGTGCAAGGGCACGGGCGATGCCATGGCGGCAAGCACCGGCCTGACCGTTCGGGCCACCACCAAGCACGGTGATGAGGACATCATACTTGTTTTCGGAAGCCGTCACCATGAGCGGCTGACGAACGATGGTCACAAGCTCGCTCAGCTTGAAGTATTTGTCGAGCTCCTGGTCGTTGACAAGGACCTTCCCGCTCCCCTCGCGGAGAAAAACGCGGGCGATAGCACATTTGCGGCGGCCGGTACCGATGCCAAGGTTCCTGATCATCACTATCCCCTTCTTAGAGTTCGATGGCGGTCGGCTTCTGAGCCGCGTGCGGATGGTCCGAGCCGGCATAGAACTTGACGTTCTTGTAGAGCTTGCGCCCGAGAGGTCCCTTGGGGAGCATGCCATACACCGCGCGCTCAAGCGGCTCGGTCGGATGGCGGGCAATAAGCTCTTTAAACGTATAATCCTTAAGCCCACCAGGGAAGCCAGTGTGATGGTAGTACATCTTGTTCTGCCGTTTGCGCCCAGAAACCGCAACCTTGTCGGCGTTAATGACCACAACAAAGTCGCCCGTCTCCTGGGAAGGCTCGTACGTCGGCTTGTTTTTGCCGCGAACTATCGAGGCGACCTTTGCAGCGACACGACCGAGCGGCTTACCCTCGGCATCGATCACATACCACGAGCGCTTGGCCTCATCCGGCGTGACAAATACAGTCTTCATCTATATATACCTTCACCTTTGCTTGGTATAGTGCAAACACAACGCGCGCAACATATTCCCATATAGGGGAACTTGTGTCAAGCCGGCTCTGCTTGAGGCCTTACTCTTTTGCCGTATCCTTTTTAGCGGATTCCTTGGCTTCTTCTTCCTCTTCCTTTTTGGCCTCGATGCGATCTTTGATATCCGCAACGCCGATAAAAATGGCGATAAGGCCGATAAACAGGGCAAGCACGGGAAGCGAGCCCCGCAGGAAGGCGAGCACATCGGTCCACCAGCCCAGGGGGCCAGGAACGCAGGCGAAAACGGCAAAGGCGATGAATACAATGCCCACGATGAGAGCGACCATAGTGTTTCCTCCTTGTTTTCGCGGCCCAGGCCGGCCGCACACGCGGCTTATAATATCATTTTGCCTCGATCGAGGCAACGCTTGGTTAGTGTTACGAAGCTTGTGGTTCCATAGGGCACCTTGGTGTATCCTTTCCTTAAGCGCGTGCATAGGCTGGGAGGTAGTCCGGCTTGGCCTTAAGCGGCGTCGGATAGCCCTTCGCCCAGATGCGCTTAAGGTTCTCCGGG
>JAJUIB010000028.1 GCA_029265615.1 Spirochaetota bacterium | reverse complement strand
CGTCGCTCTGCCAGAGCGACGAACGCGCAAAGAGACCCGGCGCGGGCCTAAGCTTCGGGCCTTAGGCCTCTCGGGGCAGTAGGCCCCGCGGGCAATTAGGCCCCGCGGGCAATTAGGCCCCGCGGGCAATTAGGCCCCGCGGGCAATTAGGCCCCGCGGGCCATTAGGCCCGGCCCGTTTCGAGGAGGAGCGTTTCCGTCGGCCGATCGCAGAGCTCGGCGGGGCCGAAGTACTGGGCGGGACCGGGCACGCGGTACTCGGAGGATTGGGCCCAGCTCGTCCGCTCGGCGGCGAAGGCTGCAAAAGGTGCCCCTGCAAGATCGACAAGCGCTTTTTTGATGACGGGCTTGTCGGCTCCATGGCGGCGCTCGATGTTCATCATCGAGACGAGGGGCACGCCGCCTGCAATCCACTCTGATGCGGGCGATGCGAGGTTTTTCACGCTTGAAAGGTAGCCCGAGAGCCCCGCGGCGATAAGCGCAAAGGCGGTGTAGCCAAGAGCGTAGCAGTAGTCCGCGTCGAAGTTCGAGGGGAATGCGCACCTTCCCTCGTAGCCGAGGAAGTGGGTCTGGTAATCGAATTTGCCTGTGTAAGCGCCTTGCTTCGCAAGTTCGGCAAGGCGCGCCTTGGTCATGGCGACGAGGAGTTTTTCGGTTTCGATACGGGAGACCTGGACGTTGCCGTGGGGATCCCGATCCCACACGAGCTGGACCTGTATCTCGGCGGGGAGGCTTGCGTAGAGCTTTCCGGCCTCGCTCGAGAGCCGGGCAGCCACAAAGGCGCGTTTTTCATCGGCGCCGACGAGGGCGCCAAAGGCCTCTCCTTCGCGAGCGAGGAGTTCGTTGAGTTCGGCGATGAGCGCCTTCATTTCCGGCACGAATTCGATGAGTCCCTCCGGCACAAGGACGACGCCGAAATTTTCGCCCTTTTGCGCGCGGGCGAGGATCGAGGCGCATATTTCCTCGACGACCGCCCCCAAGGAACGCTTATTCGCTTCGACCTCTTCGGAGATGAGGGCGACGTTGGGATGGGTCTGCAGGGCCACCTCGAGGCAGATGTGGGAGGCCGAGCGCCCCATGAGCTTCACGAAGTGCCAGTACTTACGGCCGGATGCCGCATCGCGCGCGATGTTGCCGACGAGTTCAGCATAGAGCTTGGTCGCAGTGTCGAAGCCGAACGAGGTTTCGATATCCTCGTTTTTGAGGTCGCCGTCGATGGTCTTGGGTACGCCGATGACGGCGACGCCCGCCCTTCGCGCAGTGAAGAACTCGGCGAGGAGGGCCGCGTTCGTGTTGGAATCGTCGCCGCCGATGATGACCACGGCGTCGAGTTTGTGCCGCTTGGCCGTTTCGAGGGCCTTTTCGAATTGTTCGGGCGTTTCGATCTTGGTGCGCCCGGAGCCGATCATGTCAAAGCCGCCCGTATTCCGGTAGCGGTCGACAAGCTCCGCCGTGATCGCGATCGACTTGTCCTCGACAAGGCCGCCCGGGCCGCCGCGGAAGCCGATGAGCGAGGAAGCGGGATTGCCTGCTTTAAGGCCGTCGAAGAGGCCAGCGATGACGTTGTGGCCGCCCGGCGCCGGCCCGCCTGAGAGGATGACGCCGACCGTTAGGGCTTCGCCCGCCCTGCCCGCCGCTTCGCCCCTGCCGCGGACCAGTGTCACGCGGCTTGCGCCATAACTTGCGGGGAAGAGTTCCTTAAGCCGCGCCCGATCGGCCTCCGCGGCGGGAAGGGCAGCGGGACCGCGCTCGATCCCAAGACCGGCGACGGGGCCCACCAAGGCGGCGGGAAGCTTGGGCGTATAGGCATAACGGGCTTTCTGGAGGGGGGAAAGGTTCATGGCTACTCCTTCCGGCGATACATAGCGTATACGGCGATTGTATATCGGCGGACGGGGCAATGTGAAGGCACTTCGCGTCGCGGCCGCGTTTACACGTTTTCCTTCTGGGGTATTTCCGCCTTGGCAAGGGGGCGAAGGACGCGCAGGCCCGTCTCGGCGGTGCGGACGACGATGTCCTTCCCCTCGGGCGTTTTCGCGCCGAGCACCTGGACGACCGGGTAACGTGGGTTCTCCGGATTGACGTCGATGACGACCGCCTTTTTGCCGTTCGTGAGGAGGACGAAGCTACCGATCGGGTAGATCGAAAGGTTGTAGACGAGGGCGCGTATCACGCTTTCGTCGTACTGCTTGCCCTCGTTTCTGAGGATATCCACCATGCCGGCGTAACCTTCCTTCGCCTCTTTGTAGGGGCGGTTTGCGGTGACGGCATCGTACGAACAGGCGACCATGATGATGCGCGAGTAGAGCGAGATCTTATCCCCGGTGAGCGAGCGCGGATAGCCTGAGCCGTTCATACGCTCGTGGTGCTCGAGCGCGGAAAGGCAGACGGCGAGGGGTATTTGCTGCTCTTTGAGAAGGTTGTAGCCGAGGACGGGGTGGGCGGTGATCGACTTCCGTTCCACCTGCGAGAGTTGTCGTCCCGCCATGTAGAGCTGGGGCGGCAGCTTCACCATACCGATCTCGTGGAGGACGGCGGCCGCGCCGAGCTCGATGAGCCTGAAGGGCGGTAGCTTGAGCGCGGCCCCGATGACGATGGAGAGAATCGCGGAGCGCACCGAGTGGGAGACGAGGTAGTTTTTGTCGGTCGGCGAATCGGCAAGGGCGCGGAGGATGAGCGTCTTTTCCTGAACGGCGATTTCGTAGAGGGCCTTGGTCCGCTCCAGGAGCTCGCGGTAGTCGAGGGTGTTTTTGGTGACGAAGTTGGTGTAGAGTTCTTCCACGTAGTCGTGGAAGCGGCGGTAGTGGCCGAGGACTGCATCGAGTTTTTCGTCGTCCGCCGCATCGGCGGGGATTTTTTCCTCGTCGGCCGTGGCCTCGGTCTCCTCAGCCGAGCTTTCGCTCCGTTCGACCATCGCGTCGACCGCTTCGCCTTCGGTTTTAATTTCGCGGAACTCCCAGCGCGCAAGCCGGTTTATAAGTTCCTGCGTGACCGGGGTTTCCGGTGCAAGAAGCACGAAATTCCCGTCGAGAAAGGCGAATTTCGTGAAGTACTGCCGCGGCTTAAGCTCTTTGAGCGAAATGTCTTTCATGTGCTACCCATTGACCCCGCCCGGCGGGGCGTCCTACACTCGCGATGCGCACGGAAACGGCGCGCACGTTCTTTGCTGTATATATTATAGGAGCGGCGCCCCATGAAATTTAGGACAATCTACATCCTTTTCAATGTCGTCATCGTCGTCTCCTTCCTTTTTGTCTTCCTCATGCCCTTCTTTGTCTTAGGCCCCCAATATTCGCGTGCGTTCTGGAAGGGCAATTGGTATCTTGCGCTCTTTTTCCTCCTCCTTGTTGGCGGCCTCAACGCCTTTTTCATCGCGAACTGGAAGATCTTTGTTCTTGTCGAGCGGGAAGACTGGGGCGCGCTCGCCGCCCACCTGGTCGATCGGATTTTTACCAAAAAGCGGTATGGGAGCCGACATGTCGCCCTCCTCGTTAACGCCTATCTCCTCGAATCCGATGTCGCGGGCATCGAAAAACTCGAGGCCGAGCTTGCTTCGCGCCGCCCTGAGCTCTTGCGCCGCAACGCCGTCCTCTTCGGCGTGACACGCCTCCTCCGCAATAAGCCCGGCGAGGCGGAAAGCTTTCTCAAACCCTATCTTGGCGCGAAGGATGCAGACAACCGGGAGTGGTTGCGGTTTGACTACGCCTTTAGCCTGGTGCTTCAGCACCGCACGGGCGAGGCCCTGCCCGAGCTTCGCGCGGGGCTTGCGTCCCGCGATGCGGTGCTCGCCCTTCTTTCCGCCTACCTCATCGGGAGCCTGGGTGTCGCCGCAGTCGCCAGCGAGGCGGAAAAGCGCGAGCTTGCGACATTGGCCGCTTCCACCCGCGACGCACTTAAAAAGCGCTTTCCCGGCGAGCGCTGGAACCGTGAAGTCGAGCGGGCTAAGGGCGAGGTGCACATTGTTATTCTTTCAAAACTTATCGACGACGCCGGGCGCTGGCTTTTTGCTCAGGCCGAGGAAGGCGGCTCATCCGGGGCCGCGCCATCCGCGTAGACGGGGAGGGACTGTGCACCGGCACGAAGGAAGTGTTTCACCCCGCGTGCGCCGCGGCATTGCACGTGCCGCCTTCCTCGTTTTTATGGCCTTGCCGCTCGCCCCTGCCGCTGGGGCCGACCATGCTCCTTTCGGGCAGGCGGCCCCCCTAGGCGGCAGTTCCGCGGCGCCCTTCCGCGTCGACGCGGTGCCCTTCCGCGTCGAAGGGGCTGCGTATATCGCTCGCGGCTTTGGCCGCGGTACGAGCGAGGCGGAGGCGGTGGAGCGAGCGCGGGGCGCCGCGCTCCGCGCCTTGTTTCAGGGCTTAGGTAAAGACCGCCTTTTCGCCGAGATCTTTGTGAAGGATCCGCCCATAGGCCTTGTCTTTACGACGCTCACCGTAGGCCGCGCGGCGAAGCCCGCGCCCGAGGGCGACTACGAGGCCGAGGTTGCTCTTCGGGTTGACGACGAGTCGATCCGCATCGTCGCCCGCGGCCCCTACCTCGCCGCGGCGCTTTCCCTCCTCGATGGGGCCGAGGCTGAGCTTACCGCTGCCGAGGGCCTCCTTGAAGAGGCCTCCCGCGCCGAAGGGGAAGCGCGCCTTGGCGAGGCCCTCGGCGCCTACGGACGCGCCCTCGACCGCCTTGTCTCAGGATTCTCCCTCATCGACCCCCTTGAGGACGGCTCGGTTTTCTCCGCGGCGAGGGGCCGCGGGGCACCCGAGCTGAAGCGACTCTTCGCCGCGGCCGAAGAGCGGGCACGCAAGGGCATCGATCGGGCGCGCGCCGCGGAAGCCGCCCTCGAACGCGACGCTGCCGGCCGCGAGGCCGAAGCTCTGGTTGCGCGTGCGCTTGCGGCGGTTGCCGATGCCGAGGCGCTCCTTGTCCTCGAGCGTGCGCCCCTCTCCGAACCTTCCGCCTATGGGCCTGAGCGCCTTGCCTCGCTCCGCGACCGCCTGGATCTTGAGCTCCGCTCCCTCCGCGATACGCGCGCGGCACTTGTGCGGGGGCGTGCAAGCCTTGCCGAGCGCTCAGGCTACCTCGCCGACAAGTTTGCGTTTGCCCTGCGCCGCCTCGACAGCGCTGAGACCTCCCTCGCCGCGGCAAGGCGCGCGGTCGATCGCGAGCTTCGCGATCCTGCCGTTCGCCGCGCCGCACGCGCCCGTCTTGTGCGCGGGATATTTCTCCACGAGCCCACCGAATCCCTCGCGCTCCGTGCGGCGGGGCCCCTCGGCCTTGCCCTCGATCAAGGCGAGTCGGCGTATACCGCGGCCTTGCCCTTCGACCTCGCGCTCCGTGCTGAGGGCGCTTTCCCCTTCGGCTCGGGCGGCCTCTGGCTCGCCACCGGGCTTGCAAGCGGCTTCCAGGAGCTTTCCGCGATGGCGTCGGGGCTCGAGCGTTCGCTCGGAAGCTCCTTCGATCTTGGCTTCTGGGGACGGCGCGGCCTACTCTTTGCGGGCTATGGCTGGGATTGGATGCGTGCAGTCGATGGGGGGGGCGATGAGCCCAAAAACGGGAGCATTCGCCTCGGTTTGGGGGGCGTTTCCCGCCGTCATGGGGACGGGGCGCGCGAGGCGCTTCCCCGTGCGGATTGGCTTCTTGCCTTCTCCTACGAGCTTCCGATCTCGGAATCGGGCCTGTATGCCCGCGATGTTCTGAATGGCGGCCTTGAGGGACGCTTCCGCCTCGGAAGCCTTGCCCTCCTTGAAGCGGCCGTCGCGCACCGCGTCCATCGCGATAAAAACGCGCCGGGAGGCCTCGACGCAGTGCTTTCCTGGTCGCTCGCCTTAGGCCTGCGCCTTCCGCCACCCTTTACCTGGGGCCTCGAATACCGAGGTTCGCGTGCCTGGGCGCTCGACGCCGAGGGCGGCATCGCAGGCGGGGAGCGTAAGGCGGAATCCCTGCGTCTCTTTCTCGAGTACGCGCTGTGAGCGGTGCTCCCCCTGTGACGCAGCGCGCGCACTGCACCACGGCGCCTTGGACTCAATGTGTGCCCTGCGGGCGCCGATACTGGAAGGGCATGAAGCGCGCGTTTTTTCTTCCCTCACTTGCCGCGTTCGGCCTGCTCGCCCTCGCGCCGCTTGCCGCGGCGGAGCCGACCTACCATGTGATCCAGAAGGGCGAAACGCTGTATTCCGTTGCGCGAAAGTATCAGCTCCCCTATGAGCTCATCGCACGGGCGAACGGCATCAGCGATCCCTCGCATCTTGTTGCGGGACAAAGGCTCCTCATTCCGAACCTCCATAAGGTTGAAAAGGGCGAGACGCTCTTTGGCATAGCCCGTGAATACGGTGTCAGCCTCGATGCGCTCAAGTCTGCCAACAAGCTCGGCGCATCGGCGGTGATCAAGCCGGGCGAGATTTTGGTCATTCCGTCCCAGAATCTCCCCGGGAAAGCCGCAGGTGCTGGAACGGCGAGCGCCGGTACGGCGAGCGTTGCGACGAAGGCGCCTGCGCCGACTGCGCCACAAGCCACCACCCAGGCACTTCCATCGCGCTCTGCAGGCAGCGCCGATGGTGCCGTTTCCTCTGTCTCGCCGCTTGCGACCTCGGCGCGGCCTGTTGACCAAAAACTCTCCTGGCCGTGTAAGGGCGAGGCGCAGTACCTCGAAGGCAAGCTCTTTGGCGTACTCATTCGCGCCCGACCGGGTGATCCTCAGCGTGCGGTGGCCTCGGGAACGGTTGTCTCGGCCGGTCCCTATCGGGGCTTCGGACTCGTCGCCTTCGTGCAGTCGAAGACCGGCCTCATCTATGTGTATGGCGGCAACGACGAGCTCGGCGTCAAGGTTGGGGACACGGTGCGTCCGGGCCGCGAGCTTGGGCGGCTGGGGGTCGACCAGAAGGAGGGACGAGCGCTTGCGTATTTTTTCGTTTTCAAGGACGGCGTGGCGCTCGACCCTGCCAAGGCTCCGCGGGAATGAACGGGGCTTGGGATTCGCACCACCCGCGGCGGTTGTGATATTTCACCAAAAGTTCAGGCTTTTTTAGGAAGCGCGCCGAAAATGTGTTATATTCCCTTCGCGCATACGTGAGTCGCCATTCGGCAATGCACTGTCGTCAAGGGCTAGGCAACGGGAGACAAGATGACCGAGAGCGCCTTTCCAAAGCCGGCACAGCCGCGGAAAAAGAAGACGAAAGCGGCCCTCCCCCTCGCAAAGAAGAAAAAACCGAAGCACGCAAAAGAGACCGATCCGCTTGCGCTCTACCTCAAACAGATCTCGCGCTACACCCTTCTCTCGGCGGAGGAAGAGCTCCAAATCGGTGAGCGCATCCAAAAGGCGCGTGCGCGCGTTCGGGCGCTCGACGAGGCCGCAAAGGAAGGTCGCGTCGAACCCGGCTGGGAGCATGAGCGCGCGAGGCTCGAAAAGGAGCTCGTCGATGCAAAAAATCGGATGATCTCCTCGAACCTGCGCCTTGTGGTCTCGATTGCGAAGAACTACCAGCATCGCGGCCTCTCCCTGCTTGACCTCATTGACGAGGGCAATATCGGCCTCATCGAGGCGGTGGAGCGCTTTGATTACACGCGTGGCTGCCGCTTTTCGACCTACGGCACCTGGTGGATCAGGCAGGCTATCATCAAGAGCCTTGCCGACAAGGGACGCGTCATCCGCATCCCCATCCACATGCTCAACACCATCAAGAAGTGCTACTTCGTCGCCAAGCAGCTCACCCAGGAACTCGGCCGCGATCCGAATGCGGAAGAGCTCGCCGACAAGCTCGGTATGGATGCGCGCAAGGTGAAGGAGATCATGAAGCTCTCCCAGGAGACCGCGAGCCTGGATACAACGGTTGACGAGGACAACGTCACCCACCTCTCCGACCTCATCAAGGACGACAGTGTCGCCGAGCCCTTCGAAGAGGTGTTCTCGATGACGCTCCAGGACACGCTCGCGAACGTCCTTAAAAACCTCTCGCAGCGCGAGATCACGATTATCCAGCTCCGCTATGGTCTTAACGGCGAGGGGCCACGCACGCTTGAGGAGACCGGGAAGCTTCTCGGTATCACCCGCGAGCGTGTTCGCCAGATTCAGGAAAAGGCCATCCAGAAGCTCAAGGAGCTCGAGCAGCTTTCCGAGTACCAGACTGAGCTTTAGCCTCGGTCAAGGCGCGCCTTAGGCCGCCGCCGTTATCGGCACGCCGGCAACGGGCGCCGGTAACGGGCGCCGGTAACGGCGAGCGGCCTTACGGCCTTAGCGCAAGCTTGCGGCAAGTTCCTTGTAGCCGCGCTTGTCCGCCGCCTCGGCGGCGGTTTCGCCTGCGATGTCGCGTTTGGTGCGGTCAGCGCCTGCGGCGAGGAGCCAGGATACGGCCTCGGATTGCCCAACACGGGCCGCGTAATGGAGAACCGTGGCGCCTGAGGCGTCGGTGGCGGCGATGCGCGGGCCTGCAAAGAGGGCGGCGAGCGCGTCAGTGCCGAGTTCGACGGCTATCGAGGCGGGGCTTGCGCCGTCCTTGTCGCGGGCGAAGAGGTCGGCGCCTGCGGCGGCGAGCCGGGCGGCGACCGCGAAGCTCCCTGAGCGGAGCGCCGCGTGGAGGGCGGTTGTCGAGCTGCGGTCGCGCATGTCAACGCGGGCGCCGCGCGCCAGGGCGAGCTCGACACTCTCCACCGAAGGCTTCGCTTCGACGAGGATGCGCAAAGGCGCGCGTCCGTCTGCGTCGGCGCGGTTGGCCGCGCCGGGTGTAAGGAGGACGTCGAGGAGCGCAAGGCTCCGCTTCGCTGCCAGGGAAAGGGGGCTTTCGTCCTCGGCATCGCGGGCGAGGATGAAGGCGCCTGCGGCGACGAGGGCGCGCGCGACGTCGGCCTCGCCTGCATCGATCGCGGAAAGAAGGGCGGTGCGGCCTGAAAGATCGCGCTCGTCGGTCTCGGCGCCCGCGGCAAGGAGAACCGCGACGACCTCCGTGGCACCCGAGCGCGCGGCGATGATGAGCGGGGTCGCGCCGCGGCTGTCGCGTGGCGAGGTGGTGGCCCCCCGCCCAAGGAGCGCCTTGAGCGCCTCAAGGTCGCGCTTGCGCGCGGCCTGGTGGAGGGGGGATTCGCCTGCGAAATTCCGCGCCTCGACCGGTGCGCCCGCCTCGAGGAGCAGTGAGAGGGCGCGCCGCGCGCTCCAAAGGACCGCCGTATGGAGCGGAGTGTCACCCATCGCGTCACGCGTGGAAATCTGGGCGCCGAGCCCGAGGAGGGCTTTGAGTGCCCTAGGCGCGTCGGCCGCTGCCGCCACGGAAAGCGGCGTCTTTCCGTCTACGTTGCGCGCCTCGAGGTCGGCGCCCTTATCCTTGAGGAAGACGAGGGCTTCGCCAAGGTCGCGCCGTGCGGCATGATGCGCCGGGCCGTCACCTGCTGCGTCGCGCGCGGCGATGCTACGGGAGTCGAAAAGCCAGTCGATCGGCCCGCCTAAAGCGGTGAGCGCAAGGATGAGCGGGGTTTCCCCTTTTGCATTGGGTGCGAAGATGTCCGCCTTCGCGGCGAGAAGCGCCTCGCCTTGAGCCTTGAGCCCGCCACGCACGGCCAGGTGGAGCGCGGTGTCGCCTGCGTTGTTACGCGCGTTCGGGTCGCAGCCTAAGGCGATGAGGTGGCTCACCGCTTCAGGGCGGGCAGCGAGGGAGACGGCGATGGCGACGGCACCGCTACCGAGGTTGTCGCGATTGTTCGCATTGGCCTTCGTCACGATTGCGGAGAGCGCGTCAAGGCCGGGGGCAACGAGGGCGAGCGAGAGGGGGGTCTCCCCCTTGAGGTTCGCGAGGAATATGTCCGCGCCGCGGCCTATGAGCGCCGGTGCGTATTCAAGCCGCCCCGCGCGGAGGGCCAGGTGGAGCGGTGTGTCGCCCGAGGCGTTTGCCGCGTCAGGCGGAGATCCCGCGGCGAGCAGGGTCTCGGCGAGCGCGACCGGGTAGCCCACCTGTACGGCGACGTGGAGGGGCGTGTTGCCGTTCTTGTCCTTGAGCGTCGGATTCGCCCCCGATTTAATGAGTAGCTCGAGGCCGCCTGAGCGGCCCGAGTCAGGGAGGGCGATGTGAAGCGGCGTGTTCTCAAAGCCGTCGCGCGCGTTCGGGTCGGCGCCGCCTTTGAGCAGGAGCTCGGCACCCTCGATCCAGCCAGAGCGCATCGCCTCGTGGAGGGGCGCGCTTCCTGCCGCGTTGCGCGCGTTGGGCGACGTCCCTTTGGCAAGGAGGAACTCGACAAAGCCGAGCGCCTTTGCCGCGACGGCCTTGTGGAGCGGCGTGGAGCCGTCTTCAAAACGGATCGTCGTATAGTTGGCGGTGCGGGCCGCTTCGGCGAACCAGGTGAACTGCGGGAATGAAGGCATAGGCCCTTTGAGCACAAGGCGTTCGGCGATTCGCGCGCTCGCGATGCGGTCGGGGCGGAGAAGGGCGAGGTCGATTGGCGTGCGGCCGTTTTTGTCCCGCGCCGCGCTGTCGGCGCCAAGTTCGAGAAGCCGCGCCACCGCATCCTCCGCGAGGGAGCCAGCTGCAACGTGGAGGGCGGTCTGGCCGTCGGAAGCGATCTCGGCCGCGGTTTTCCGCACAAGGACGGCTTGCCAAGCGCTACTGCCTTTCGCAAGGGCGACCGCGATCGGTTCGCGGCCGCGTCCGTCCGCCACAAAGAGCGAGGCGCCGCGTTCGGCGAGTATCTTTACCGCATCCCAGCGGCCGAGGTCGAGGGCGAGGAGGAGGGGCGTCCGCCCCTCGCGGTCGCGTGGGTCGGGGCGCGCCCCGAGGGCGAGGAGGAGCTCGAGAATTTCCGGGGCGTCCTCGGTGACGGCGCGGTGGAGCGGGTAAAGCCCGTCTGCGTCGGGCGCGTCGAGTAGATCGCGGCTACCGAAAAACTCCCGCACAGCGGCCCCGTCCTTTGCGCCGATGAGCTCGGCAAGGCTGCGCTTGGCAGGCGGTGGCGGAGGCTCGGGCGCCTTGGGAGGGGGCGGAGAGGCGCAGGCGCCTACGAGGAGGGCCGTGACGGCGGCGACGAGGCGCGCGGCGGTTTTCTTGCGCGCGGTGGGATGCAAAAGGACGTTCATCGAGGCTCCTTCATGATCCATTCGGGGCATAGTCGATTTTCGGCGAGCTTCGGCCTATAATCTACCACGAAGCGACGCGGGAGGGCAAAACCCATGGAGGCGAGCATCCCGTGCGCAAAATCCGCCCAAGGAGCATGTCATGCGTGTTGGTTCCTTCATGCCCTCTTCGCCCCTCTGGACGGAGGGGCTTGCCGCGCTCGCCTCGCGGCATCCCGACCATGAGTTTATCCTCGATCCTGAAGCCGCGTCCGCACATGTCGAGGGGCTCGACGCCATTCTCGCGAACCGCCTGCCTGAAGAGCTCTACCGCCGCGCCACGCGGCTCAAGGCTGTCTTTGTCCCCTTCGCCGGGCTCAACCACCTGCCGCGTGAGCTTCTCCTCGAGCGGCAGGTCCGGGTGTTCAACGTCCACGGCAATGCGGAAGAGGTGGCTGAGCGTGCCCTCGCGATGACGCTCGATTTTTACGGTCGCATCACCGAATACCACAACGACCTCAGAAATGAACTATGGCATGGCTTTTGGGTGGGCCGTGGCGCCGAGGACAACTGGAGCTCTCTCTTTAGGCGCAAGGCCGCGATCTTCGGCGTCGGCGCCATCGGTGCAACCCTTGCGCGGCTTCTTAAGGCATTTTCGTGCGAGGTTGTCGGTTTCCGGCGTCGTGCGGACGAGGCGCCTCCCCCTGGCTTTGACCGCATTGAAACCGATCTTGGCCGCGCCGTCGAGGGGGCCGAGCTCCTTTTCATCGCCCTGCCGCTCACGCCGGCGACTAAGGGCCTTTTTTCGCGCGAGCTTCTTCTTTCGGCGCGGGGGAAATTCCTCGTCAACGTCGGCCGGGGCGAGGTGATCGACGAAGAGGGACTCTACCTCGCCCTGCGGGACGGCATCCTCAAGGGCGCGGCGATTGACACCTGGTACAGCTATCCCCAGGGCGGCGCGGTGCGCGGCGCCCCCTCGCGATTCCCGATCCATACGCTCCCCAATGTGATCCTTTCGCCCCATGTAGCAGGCTCCGCGCACGAGGCTGCGGCGGCCAACGCACGCGAGGCGCTTGAGAACATCGACGAGTGGCTCCGTTCGGGGCGCTGCCGCCGCGAGGCCGATCTTCGGGCGATGTACTAAGGCCTAGGTGCGCATCCTGCCGCGCTGCAGGATGGCGCAGAATGCGTCTGTGAAAGGGCGGAGGCGCTAAAGGCCGCGCGGCCCGCCGCCTTCGCTTCGACCGCGGCGAGTTCGATGCTCTCGCGGTAGGCCTCCGCGGCTTCGCGGAAGCGGCAGAGCGCCTCGAAGGCGCGTCCCCGCGTTTCAAGCGCCTCGGCAAGGAGCGCCGCGTAGCCGCGGCCGCGTGTTTCGTCCTCTGCATGCCGCGCTTCGGCCTCTGCCTCGGCGTAGCGGCCCTGCGCAAGGAGGGTCCTTGCGAGCCGGGCGCGTATTTCCGCCGCGAGCGAGGCGAATCCCGGCGCCTCCGCGCTTACAAGCGCCGCACGGTAGGCCGCTTCCGCCGCACTGTATTCGCACAACGCGTCGTGCGCATGGCCCCGGTGGAGGAGCATCGCGGCGCGGCACTTGGGCGTGGGCGCCGCATCGGCATCCGCAAGGAGCTCGAGCGCCTCGCGGGCGCGCCCGAGCTCTACGAGAACTCGGCCTCGGTTCGCCCGTACGGTTGCCGCCGCCTGGGGGGCATACGCCGCCTCGGCCTCTCTTTCTGCCATAATGAGGAGTTCGTAGGCGCGCTCCGCTTCGCCAATTTCAAGGAGGACGAGGCCGAGGTTGTTGTGGATCGGGTAGCGCAGGCTGTCCGCCCCTTCGCCCGATGCAGCCTCCGCAAGTTCGGCGGCCTCAAGAAGTCGCGTGACGGAAAGTGCGTAGCGCCCGAGGTAGCGGTGCGCCGAGCCTTCAATGTTGAGGAGCTCAGGCGGCGCTACGCTTCCCTCCTCTTCGGCGAGCTTCCGCCCTTGGGCGGCGATGTTCGCGGCTTGTTCATAGTCGCCCAGTGCAAGATGGGCGGCTGCGAGGGCGTAACGGGCCCGGCGGGCTGCCTGTTCCGCGCCCGCTGCGAGGGCGGCGGCAAGACAGGTTTGTGCAAGGCCTTCCGCCTCGCGGGGGGACGCGGCGATGCGGTGTATCGCTACCTCCGCCTGCGCAAGGAGTTCCGCCTCGCCGTAAGCGGGGTTCGGCAGGTCCTTCATCCCGCTTCTCCCCTTAAGGCGCGGAAGGCCTCGCGGCCCTCCGCGCGCGCGCAGGCGGGGCGCAGCTCGAGGCGTTCCCGATAGGCCGCCGCGGCTTCCTGGTAGCGTCCTCTGGCCTCGAGGGCGCGGCCTTGCGTGTAGATCGCCGCCGCAAGAACGCTGCGCGCACCCGATCTCCGCGCCGCGTCGGCGGCCGCGCGCGCTTCGGCTTCCGCTTCCGACATGCGGCCCTGGGCAAAGAGGTTGTCTGCAAGCCGGGCGCGCGCCTCCGCCGCCGCAGCGCCCAGGCCGAGCTTTCGCGCAAGGGCGAGCGCCTCGCGGAGGGCGGCTTCTCCCTCCCCGGCGCGGCCTTCCGCGCCGAAGGCTTCGCCCAAGGCGGAAAGCGCCTCTGCAAGGCTCCGTTCGGCACCCTGGTCACGAAAGCGCGCGACCGCCTGCGTAAGGAGCTTCCGGGCCTCCGCGCTCCTTCCCATCCGGACGAGGACGAGTGCCCTGTTCGTGCGTATGCCTTCGATCGCCGCGACGCCGAGCCCCGCCGCCGTCTCCGCCTCGGCAAGGAGGGCGAGGGCCGCCTCGTGCTCTCCCGCATCGCTCAAAGAGCTTGCAAGGTTGTTGAGGAAGGGGGCGAGGGGGAGGCGATCCGCGGTCGCGCGCGCCTTTTCAAGGGCCTCGGTCTGGAGCGAGATCGCAAGTCCGAGCATGCCGAGGTTGCGATATGCGGAACCGCGGATGGAAAGGAGTTCGCAGGGGCTCGGGGCGCCGAGCGCCTCGAATTCGGCCGTAGCTTCGAAGGCGATGTGCGCCGCCATGGCGTGCTCGCCCCGCGCGACAAGGGCGACGGCGAGGGCGTAGGCCGCCCTTCCGATCGCCCGTAGCTCGCCACTCCGCCGCGCCTCCTCGACGAGACTACGCGCAAGAACCTCGGCCGCGCCGGGGTCTCGCTCGACGAGGCGGAGCGCACTTTCGATCCGCTCATTGAAAACGGTATCCGCCACGTTTCTCATCCGTTTCCCGCGGGGCTTAACGAAACAGTTCTTCAGGCGCCTCGACGAGCATGTGGCGGAATTCCGCGTAAATCGTGAGTAGTTCGTACAAGCGATCGAAGGGCAGGGCCTCGCGGTCGAAGATCACAAATGGTAGCTGCTCGGCCAGCCTGTCGGCATTGAAGCCGCTCCGTCCGACGATGAGGCAGGTTTCGAGGTCCTGGGCTTCAGCCATTGCGCGGAAGGCGAGCGAGGGGTTTCTCGTTGCAAAGAAGAGCCGCGTCTGGTAGTTCGGCTGGGGGTCGAGCGAAAACGAACGGGAAAGGTCGTAATAGTGCTCGGGGTTCGCGAAGGCCTCCGTGAGGCGCAGTGCGAGCTTTTCCGATGGTACGCGTGATTCCGAGAGGAGAACGATCTGATAGAGCGCGTAGGGATTGTCGCGGCGAAGGTCGCGCGCCGCGCGGGAAAGGCGCGCGACGCCTTCGGGATCGTCGGCATCGACGAGGAGGGTGAGGGAGTTCGCGAGCTTCCCCGGGTTGAGGCGCATCCAGTCGAGGTTCTCGCCCCGGCGCGCATCGACGAAGGCGCGGTAGCCGCCCGCTTCCTCGCGGAAGTGCGGCGCAGGCGGCGTTGCCCATTCGACGTCGAAGCCGTCTTCGAAGGCGCCAATGGCGTCCATAAGGTCGTCTTCGCTAATCCAGTCCGTGCTTGTCACCCAGTAGGGGGGCTTGTCCATGCGCGTCATGCCCCACTCGTCGGCCTTTGCACGCACTTCGGTGCCGGGAAGGAGCGAAAGGGGATAGAGTTCCGCGTCTTGCCCGAGCCCCTGCATGCCGAGGAAGTCGAAGGTGGCGATCGTTTCCTCATAGCCGTCGAAGGGCAGGCCGAGGATGAGGCCCGTTTTTACGACGACGCGGTTCCGCTCAAGAATTTCGGCGCCGCGCTCGAAGGCTTTGCGGTCCCAGCCGCGCCCCACGGCGGCGAGGGCTTTGGGATTGGTGCTCTGGAGGCCAACTTCTGCCGACACAAGACCGGCGGCAGCGTAGAGCCGTCCGAGCTCTTCGGTGACCGATTCGAGTCTAAGCTCCGCATGGAGGCTCAAGCCCGCGACATTGGCCCGTGCGAAGCCAACAAGGCGCTCGGCAAGATCCTCGGTCGCCTGGAACGAGGGGTCCATGAGGTAGAGTTCGCGTACACCCGCTCGGCCCGCGAGCTCGATGACGAGCTCCGCGTCGCCGCGCGGGAAACGACGAATCTCGGGGTAGTTTTTGCCGTAGTAACAGTAGCCGCACTTTGCGGGGCAGCCGCGCATCGTCTCGAGGTGAACCGGACGGTCGGCCTCGAAGTTCAGCGTGCCCGCGAGGTAGGGGTTCGGAAGTTCGTGCAGTTCGAGCGGCGATGTTGCGGCGTAGCGCCGAGAAAGGGGCTTGCCGTGGCGCAGGTCATCGAGGAGGGCGGCAAAGGCTCGTTCGCCCTCCCCTTCGACGAGGACATGGAAGGGATAGGCGCCCCTTCCACGGTCATCGAAGATCGGCATACCCGAGACCACCTCGGGACCGCCTGCGACAAGGCGGGTCCGATGCGACAAAAGCGCCACATGGCGGGCGATGTGGGCACTACGCTCAAGGTTCCATAGATAGAGTGAAAAACAAACAAGGTCGGGTTCTGCGCGCGCAATCGCCTCGGCGACGGCCGTGTCCGAACCGTAGTCAGCAACCTCGCGGGGAAGCATCTGCCACTCCTCGCGCGTGATGAGGCCCTGCTTTTCCGCATAAGCGGCGAGGTAGCCCGCGGCAAGCGGGATATTAGCCCTGGCGCTTTCCCAGGAAGGATCTTGGACGGGTAGCTGAACGAATACGATCTTCATTGTCTATGGCCGTGATTCCGGAACGAGGGCGCGGTACTCGGTCGAGGCGGGAAAGTCCGGGAAGGTCCTGCTCCAGTCTCCCTTCCGCGTCGGGGCGGCAAGGGAGGCCTGGAGAATGGAAAGGTACTCGTCCCGGGGGATTTCCACGGCGCCTAGGCCGGCAAGGTGGTCAGTATACACCTGACTGTCAATGAGGGTGAAGCCCTCCTCCTTGAGTCTGAGGACGAGGGGGATGAATGCGGCCTTTGAGCTGTCCGGCACGCGGCTGAACATTGATTCGCCAAAAAAAACCGAGCCCAGTGAAACACCATAGAGCCCACCGACAAGGACCTCGCCGATGCGCGCCTCGACCGAGTGCGCATACCCGAGTCGGTGGAGTTCGATATAGGCTTCGATCATGTCCTCGGTGATCCAGGTACCGCGCTGCCCGGGGCGGCGTATTGATGCACAGGCCCGGATCACCGCGGGAAAATCGCGATCCAGGGCAAGCTCAAGCGGCGCACCCGCGGGGGCGCCGAGCGCCTGTGCCGCGGCCCGGGCTAGCTCGGGAGGATTCCCCTCCGCAAAGCGGCGCATGAGCTTGCGCATGGTGTGGGAGACGTGGAGTTCGTCGGGAAAGAGCACAAAGCGCGGATCGGGGCTCCACCAGAGGATGGGTTCATACGCAGAAAACCAGGGGAAAATGCCCTGCGCATAGGCTGAAAGGAGGACGCCCGGCGAAAGGTTTCCGCCTGAGCATACAACCCCCGAGGGGGACGCCTCGCGCGGATCGGGAAAGGGAAAGTACTCCTCGGGACCGAGGCGGGGAAAGTCCGGATCCTCGCGCTGTTTTGCGGTTTTCACGGTGTCTCTGCCTCAAAGGCCGCGCCCTTGCCGCCGCGCTCTGGGCTGTCAAGTTGCGCCGCAAGCCGGCTAAGCGGCGCGCGCAGGCGGTCGAGAAGGGGGAGGAGCAGCGCCGCGGCGAGCGCGCCGCCTACGACATCGGTCGCCCAGTGGGCGTAGAGATAGACAGTCGCAAGACAGATGAGCAGGCTGAGGAACGCGTAGAGCGGGAGAAGGCGGCGTTCCGTCCGGTGGACGAAATAGCACATCATGAGTGACACCGCGACATGGCTCGAGGGGAAGGCCGCGCCCGAAAGGGTCGAGAAACCGAGCCCCCAGCGCATGAAGGCGACGAAGATACCGCCTGAGAATTCCGTGTACCAGCTTGTCTTGAGCTCGGGTATCCAGTACTTGGGGCCCATCACGCGGAAAAACACATAGAAGACGAACACGATGAGCATGTACCCGGAGAAGATCGCCATTTCCCGCTCCGCCTCCTTCCGGTCGCCGCGGAGGTAGGGAATCCAGGGAGTGACAGCAAGGAGCACGAAAAACGAACAGTATGCCCCAAAGAGGAGCTCGTTGATGAAAGGCGAGCCAGAAAAGGTCCGCGAAAAGGCGATTGCTGGTTGAAAGCCGAAGATTGCCTCGTCGAGGGCGGCGAAGAGCGCATCGTGGCTTTTGCCTCCGAATACCCGCGAGGAAAGGAGGATGACTTCGAAGAAGAGGGGCCCGAAGAGGGCCTGGGGGTAAAACGTACGCACAAAACGGATGAGCGGGTACGTCGTGCGGAGCTCGGTGCGCACGAGGGCCATGATAAGCACGGCGAGGAGGACAAGCACCGGCGCCACGACGAGCCCCCGAGGAATGCTACCGGCGAAGAGCTGTATGCGGCCAGTGTCACGCCACACAAGCGAAAACAGGGCAAGGAGGAGGAGGAGGCTCACTGTGGCAAGGTCATGAGCTTTGAGCTTGGCCGATTCACTGGGTAGGTCGTGTGTGTCGGTCACGATCGATCCTTAAGCTGGGTGGTGTTGCGTGGCGTGCCACAGATGGCACGCCACACGTGGGGTTGTGCCTTCGCTTAGTTCTGCACCTCGATGACAATCTCGCCGTCTTTGACGTCGGCTTTCGCCTTTCCCCCCTCGGCGAGGCGGCCGAAAAGCACCTCGTCGACAAAGAAGGTCTTGATCTTGTCTTCCACAAGGCGGCCGATGTTGCGCGCACCGAATTCTCGCGAATAGCCCTTCGCGGCGAGGTGTTTGACGAGCGCTTCGGTGACGGCAAGCTCGACCTTCTTTTCCGCAAGCTGGGCGCGGAACTCGTTGATCGCCTTTTCAACGATGCGCTCGATGACCGGCTCAGGCAGATTTTCAAAGCGCACCACTGCGTCGAGTCGGTTCCGGAATTCGGGCGTGAAGGCGCGTTCCACCGCTTCGGAGAGCGCCGAATCGGTGATCTGCCGATCGCCGAAGCCAATGAGGCTCTTACCGATGTCCCGGGCGCCTGCGTTGGAGGTCATGATGAGGACGACGTTGCGGAAATCCGCCTTGCGCCCCTGGTTATCGGTGAGGGTCGCGTAGTCCATGATCTGTAAAAGGATGTTGTAGATGTCCGGGTGGGCCTTCTCGATCTCGTCGAGAAGGAGCACCGCATGGGGCGTCTTTCGCACCGCATCGGTGAGAAGACCACCCTCCTCGTAGCCCACGTAGCCGGGCGGCGAGCCGATGAGCCGGCTTACCGTGTGCTTTTCCTGGTATTCCGACATGTCGAAGCGGTGGAGCGAAATCCCGAGGCTCCGCGCAAGCTGGCGGGCAAGCTCAGTCTTGCCGACCCCCGTGGGGCCGACAAAGAGGAAATTCGCAACAGGCTTGTCAGGGTTGCGGAAGCCCGCCCTACTGCGTTTGACCGCGCGGACGACCGCCTCGATTGCCGCATCCTGGCCGAAGACCTCGCGTTTCAAATCCGCTTCAAGAGAGGCAAGTTTGTCCTTTTCGGACATCGAGACGGAACGCTCCGGAATGCGGGCGATCTTTGCAACGACCGTTTCGATCTCTTTCGCGCTGATCTCCAGAATCGGCTCGTCCTGGACCGTGGGTGCAGGGCCGGTGCCGCCTGTCGCATCGGACTTCGGCGCTTCAGCGTTTTCCGCGGGTGCGCCCTCTGCGAGCCGGGAGGTCTCGTCGCCATGCGGCGCAGAACCGGACGCCTCCTCGGTAAGGGGCGCGGAGGAGGTGGCCTGCCTATCGGCTTTGTACTGGTTCATGCGCGCCCACGCACCCGCCTCGTCGATCACGTCGATCGCCTTGTCGGGAAGCCTGCGCTCGGTGATGTACTGGGCAGAGAGGCGCACGGCGAGCTCAAGCGCCTCGTCCGCATAGCGGACCTTGTGGTACTCCTCGTACTTCGGGCGAAGACCTTTGAGTATCTCAACCGTTTCCGCCTGGGAAGGCTCGACGATGTCGATCTTCTGGAAGCGTCGGGAGAGGGCACGATCCTTGTCGAAGTACTTGTTGTACTCCTCGTAGGTGGTCGATCCAATGCATCGGAGCTTGCCGCTCGTGAGGGCGGGCTTAAGGAGGTTCGAAGCGTCGAGCGAACCGCCTGAAACGGCGCCCGCACCGACGATCGTGTGAATTTCGTCGATAAAAAGGATAGCACGGTCTTTTTTGAGTAGCTCATCGACGACGCGCTTCACGCGCTCTTCAAAGTCGCCGCGGAATTTCGTGCCTGCGAGGAGGGCGCCCATGTCAAGGGCATAGATCGTGTAGCCGCGCAAGCGGGGCGGCACGTCCTCTGCAACGATGCGTTGGGCGAGGCCTTCGGTGATCGCTGTTTTGCCGACGCCTGCGTCGCCGACATGGATAGGATTGTTTTTGAGGCGGCGGCAGAGGACCTGGACTGTACGTTCGATCTCCGCCGTGCGCCCGATGACGGGTTCGAGCTTGCCTTCGCGCGCGAGCTTCGTGAGGTCGCTCGTAAAACGCTCGAGGGGGCCGACGCGGCCTCCCTGGCGCAGGCGGCGCTCCGCACGCGCCTCGCCGCGCTCCTCATCCTCGTCCTCATCCTCGTCCTCGTCGAAGCTCTCGCGCCCCTCGTCGGCGCCGTGGGAGATCACCTCGAGGAGCTGGAGGCGTTTCACCCCCGCTTTCCTGAGGTAATACGCGGAGTAATTGCGCTCCTCATCGAAGAGGGAGACGAGAATGTCGGCGACTTCCACCTCTTCCTTGCCCGCTGCCTGGGACTGGAGGACGGCACGCTCGATCACACTCTGGAAGCCTGCGGTCTGCACGGGCTCGGCGTTTTTTACCTGGGGTATCTTTTGCTCAAAGTAGGCTTCCATGCCCCTGCGAAGTTGCTCCACGTCGGCCTCGCAGGCGGCAAGAATGGAGCGCACTTCCTCGAAGGAAAGGGCTGCATAGAGAATGTGTTCGGGCGTAAGATACTCATGGCTCCGAAGCTTGGCCTCGTTGTAGGCGGCGTTGAATATAGCCTGGACTTCCTGGCTGACCTTCATGTCCTATGCCTTCTCCATCGTGCATTTGAGCGGAAAGTCGTTTTGCCTTGCCAGCTCATGCACCTGCTTGATTTTCGTGACGGCGATGTCGTACGCGTAGACACCCACGACACCTCTGCCCTTCCGGTGCACGTCGAGCATGATGCGCGTCGCTTCCGGAAGGCCCTTGTGAAAGACCGTCATGAGCACCGTCACGACGAACTCCATGGTGGTGTAATCGTCATTGAGGAGAATAACCCGGTACTCGTCCGGTTCCTTGAGCTCCTCGTCGATGCGTTCGAGTACGGCTCCCTCGTGTTGTGCGTCTCGTCCCATGGCTTGTTCTACCCTAAAAATACAGGCTTGGCGAGGTAAAAACAAGCCCGGCGGGGGGTATCGCAGGCCGTGGTCGCCCTGTCGAGCTTTGGGCGCCGTGAAGGCCTAAGTCCCGTCGAGGCGTTTTGGGGCACAGGCTCCGTTCTTGACGGCGCCTTTCCGACCTGCGTATTTTATACGGGTGCGGTTCTACCACGGGCCGCTCCCGCTGCCGCTCGTCCGGGGCGGGCGAAAGGATCCCATGGCTTCCAAGAAGCGAGTCCTTATCCTCTCCGCCGATGCCGGATTCGGCCACAAGAGCGCCTCGAAGGCCATCGCCGCCGCCTTTGCGGAGGCCTATGCGGATGAGGTTGAGTGCGAAATCTCCAACCCTCTTGACTCGGACAAGGCCCCCGCCTGGCTCAGGGACACGCAGAATGATTACGACCGCCTGTCGCGGGACATGCCCGAGCTCTACAAGCTCCAGTATGATCTCTCCGACCTTGCGATCACGCGCCATGCGGTCGAGAATGCGCTCAAAGTGCTACTCTACCGTGCGATGAAGGATGCCGTCGTCAGCTTTAGACCTGACGTGATCATCAATACCTATCCCCTCTACAGTGCGCCGCTTGCCACCGTCTTCAGCATGGCGCGGGAGTCCGTGCCCACGATGAACGTCGTCACCGATCTTTCGTCCGTGCACCAGATGTGGTTCTCCCGAGAGGTCGATCTCACCATCGTGCCGACTGAGACGGTGTGGAGCCTCGCGATCGCCGCCGGCCTCGAACCCTCCAAGGTGGCGATCATCGGCATCCCGGTACACCCTCGCATCGCCGCCTCCGAGGGAGGGGCGGACAAGGCCGCGCGCCGCGCCGGGCTCGGTCTTGCACCCGACCTTCTCACCCTCCTTGCGGTGGGATCGAAGCGCGTCACCAAGCTCCTTCCCGCCCTCGACATACTCAACCACGCCGGGTTGCCGATCCAGGTAATCGCGGTCGCAGGCGGCGATGAGGTGCTTGCCGAAAAACTGCGCACAACCGAATGGCACCTTCCCGCCCGGGTCTACGACTTTGTTTCGGACATGCCGAGCCTCATGCGCGCTTCGGACGCGGTGCTCAGCAAGGCAGGAGGCCTTATCGTTTCCGAGTCCCTCGCCGCCGGGCTTCCGCTCCTCCTCATCGAGGCGATACCCGGGCAGGAGACGGGAAATGTGGACCACGTCGTCAAGGGCGGGGCGGGTGATTTTGTCCCCGAGCCCCTCGATCTCCTTAAGGCCGTGCGCCACTGGCTCCTCGAAGATGGGCGCCTTGTCCGTGAACGCACGCGCGCGGCCGTGGCGCTCGGCAAACCCCGCGCCGCCTTCGACGTTGCCGCCCGCGCGCTCAAGCTCGTCGAATCAGGCGAGGCCCACCCTGCGCCTGAGTCCGCAGAAGGCATACGCGAGCTCTTTGCGCGCTACCGTGAGCCCCTTGACGACTGAGGGCGCGTGGCGCCGCTGCTCCTTGCGGTGCGGCCGCGGCACGCGCTTGACAGGAGCCCTCATGCACGGCTATCTTCCCGCTACAGGCTTTGATGGAGACGAGTAGCCGCTCCATTCCGCCACAGGGAGCCGGGGCCGTGATTGAGAGCCCCGGCGGCGCGAACGCGGCGAAAACCACTCCGGAGCCGTCCGAGTGAAAGCATGTGCCTTAAGGCGGCTGCGAGTATTTCGGACCGGCGCCCCTTTCTCAAAAAGGGGCGACCGACGGGCGGGATTGTAGGCGTCGCCTGCTTTCAGTCCTGTCGGAATGCCGTCCGTCAAGCGGCGATGAGCGCGGCCCCCGTCATGGGGTGCCGAAGTAAGGTGGTACCGCGGATTGCCGCAGGGCTCCCTTTGCGCGGCCATTGCGCCCGCACGAGGCCCCCTCGGGAATTCGTCCTTACGCGAAGGCATGTGCTTTCCCGGAGGGTCGAATGCCCGAAGGGGCCTTGTCTTTTTTGCCTTCTGGCCCGCGGAACCGACGCCGCGGCGCTCGAAAGGAGTACCGTATGTCTCATACCGTCGAGACCATTCGCCACTCGGCCGCCCATGTGATGGCCGAGGCCGTCCTCAGGCTCTATCCCGGCACCAAATTCGGTATTGGTCCCGCGATCGAGGACGGATTTTACTACGATTTCCAGCTCCCCACGCCCATCCAGCCTGAGGACCTCCCCGCCATCGAGAAAGAGATGCGCCGCATCATCGCCTCTGGGGCCGAATTCGTCCGTAGCGAAGTTTCCAAAGAGGAGGCGAAAAAGCGCTTCGCCGACCAGCCTTTCAAGCTCGAGCTTATCGAAGGGCTTGAAGAGGGGAGCATTTCCCTATACGAACAGGGCGGGTTTGTCGATCTCTGCCGCGGTCCCCATGTCGCGAATACCCGCGAGATCAAACCCGACGCCTTCAAGCTCCGTGCCGTCGCGGGCGCGTACTGGCGAGGCGATGAAAAGCGGCCTATGCTCACCCGGATCTACGCCTACTGTTTTGCAAGCAAGGCGGAGCTTGAGGCCCACCTCAAAATGCTTGAGGAGGCGGAAAAGCGCGACAATCGCCGCCTTGGCAAGGAACTCGATCTCTTTTCGATCCACGAAGAGGCTGGCCCCGGCCTCATCTACTGGCATCCGAAGGGCGGGCGTTTCCGCGTCGAGCTTGAAAAGTGGTGGCGCGACGAACACTACGCGAATGGCTACGATATCCTCTTCACGCCGCACATTGGCAAATCCTGGCTCTGGGAGACCTCGGGGCACCTCGGCTTTTACAAGGAGGGCATGTACGCCCCCATGGAGATCGACGAGGACAAATACTACATCAAGCCGATGAACTGCCCCTTCCACATCATGATCTACAACAATTCGACCCACTCGTACCGGGATCTCCCGCTTCGCTGGGCCGAGCTCGGTACAGTGTACCGCTACGAACGGGCAGGCTCCCTCCATGGCCTCATGCGGGTGCGCGGGTTTACCCAGGACGATGCGCATATCATCTGCACGCCTGAACAGATCGAAGACGAAATCGCCGAGGTCCTGCGCTTTAGCCTGCACATGCACAAGACTCTGGGCTTTAAGGACATCAAGGCATATCTTGCCACGCGGCCGGCGGGCGACGGGGCTGTTGGCGCGCCCGAGATGTGGGCGACCGCCCTCGAATCGCTCAGGAAAGCTGTCGCCAAGGAAGGCCTCTCCTACGAGATCGACGAGGGCGGCGGCGCCTTCTATGGTCCGAAGATCGATCTTAAGGTGAAGGACGCCATCGGCCGTGAGTGGCAGCTTACCACCATCCAGTTCGACTTCAATGAGCCTGAACGCTTCGATATGACCTACGTCGATTCTGACGGCCAGAAAAAGCGGCCATACATGGTGCACCGTGCGCTCTTAGGGTCCATCGAGCGCTTTTTCGGCGTCTATCTCGAGCACACCGCCGGCGCCTTCCCGGTCTGGCTTTGCCCCGAGCAGGTTGCGGTTATCCCCGTTGGCGAGGCCTTTGTGGAATATGCGAAAACGGTTACCGCAACGCTCAAGGCCGCGGGGCTCCGCGTCAAGGCCATGCTCTCCGACGAACGCATGAACGCGAAGATCCGTGACGCCCAGCACCAGAAGATCCCTTACATGCTCGTGGTTGGGCAGAAGGAGATGGACGAGGGCACGGTGTCGATCCGCTACCGCGACGGCAGGCAGGCGAACGGCGTCAAGCTTGAGGATTTCAGGGCGATGGCGCTCGAAAAGGTCGCGACCAAATCACTCGAGGCATAAGGCGGCATGCGGAAGGCCATGGCGCGGCGCGAGCCGCGAACCCCAGAGCGGGGCAGCGAGCTTCTCATGCTCGCTGCCCTCCTTGGTCTTGCGGGCCTCGGTTGCGGGGTGCTCTACGGCCTCCGCGTCCTCGTGTCGGGCCGCGTGTACTATCTTTTTCTCCTCTGGAACCTTTTTCTCGCCGCGGTGCCCTTTTGCATCGCGGCGGCTTCCACAGCGCTGTTCGCGCGGATGAGACCCGGACGCCTACGCTCCCTGGCCGTTTTTCCCACGGCGATGCTCTGGCTTTTGTTCTATCCGAACGCGCCCTATATTTTTACCGACTTTATCCACCTCATCAACAAGCTCTATCTACGCTCGGCGCCGCGCGAATGGTTCGGCCTCAACGCGCTCCTCTGGTACGACATCGTGATGACCGCTGCCTTCGCCTTCATCGGGCATTTTATTGGCCTTGTCTCGATGTGGCTTATGGAGCGCGTCATGCGGGTAGCCTGGGGGGCGCTTGCCTCGCGTGCCTTTACCCTCCTTGCGATGCTTCTTTCGGGGTTTGGCATTTACCTCGGCCGCTTTTCGCGTCTCAATTCCTGGGACGCCGTGTTCTCTCCGGCGCGGGTCGCCGCCGAGGCCGCCGAGGCCGTGCTCGACCCCAAGGCTCTTCTCTTCTCCTTTGTCTTTGCGCTTTTCATCGCGCTTTCCTACGGAGCGCTCGT
>JAJUIB010000045.1 GCA_029265615.1 Spirochaetota bacterium | reverse complement strand
GGTAATTTGCCGGCCATCCCTCGCTCCTGGCCTTTATTCTACCCGCTGGGGACATTTCTACTTCGTCAGCAAGGGGACATTACTACTTTGGCTCAACAGACCTGAAATATCAGATAAGACCATCACCGCGTGCCCGCGATGCCGCAGGCGGCAGGCGATTCATGCAGTTCCGCGGGGAGGCGGCCCGCCGAGAGCCATCTCGTCAAGGAACCGCGCCATTGTTCCAAGGGCGCGGGGCTCGGCGAGCCCGACCGCATCCAGCGGCGTATGGAGGTAGTCCCATGTGGTGGGCCAGGCGGCGCCCGCCTCTCTGCGATCCGGCGCGGGCGAAAAGGGTCCGCGCCGCGCCACGAAGGCCGCATAGCGCTGCGCCTCCTCTTCCGGAAGAAGGCTGACGGTGAGGGCGGGAAGCCCGCCAAGAACAAAGCCCAGGTCATCCGACCAAGGAAGCGGCAGAGGAAGGGGCGCCACCATGCCCGCCTTTCCGGCGGCAGAGGCGACGCGGCGTGCAAGCTCCTCGATCCTCAGAGCGAGCGGCTCGCCTCCCCGCCCCCTACGGGCAAGGAGATCGCGCGCCGCCGTCGAAAGCATAAGCCGCTCGCCGCGCCCCACGACATCGAGCACCAGAAAAAGAGGCGGACCGGAGGACTCGGCGGGAGGCAGAGCTCGTTCCCCGATGGCCAGGGCTTGGACAAGGCCACATGCGAGCGCATAAGCCCCTTGGGCGAGCGGCCCCTCCGTACCAGGCTTTTCCTCGGCGTCGGTAAAGAGCAGGGCAAGCCCCTCGCCGCGCGGCCATTCAGGTAGTCGCGGCCGCGAAGCAGCGCACAGGCGGGCGCCGAGCTCTACAAGCACAAGACAGGCCGCGGAATTATCTAGGTAGCCAGGCGAACCGCGCGCGCGGTCATAGTGAGCGACAAGGATGAGCCCCGGGCGTGAAGTCCCCAAATTGGCGTAGAGGTGTCGGGCGCCCGCGACGGAAAGAACACGATAGGCGACATTCCGCGCGGCGAGCATACCGGCAAGGGCGACTAGGCGATCGGCATCCGGCGCGAGAAAGCGGTGAAACTCTTCGGACAGCTCCATCACAGCCTATTGAAGACGCGGCGCGACAGGCGGCGCCTGAAGCGGGCCCGAACGCGGCGCGGCAGTCGAGCCGCGGACGACGAGCTCCGCGCGGAGCACAAGGTGCGATACCGCGTCCCCCGCAAGAAGGGCAAGGGCCAAAGCCGCGGCCTTTGCACCCTTTTCGCTCCCCGGTTGGCGGATCGTGGTGAGCGGCGGGTCAAGCAGGCTTGCCTGAGGTATATCATCAAAGCCGGCGATACTCATGTCTGCAGGCACCGAAATACCGAGCGAACGGCAGGCGGCATAGGCGCCCAGAGCGGCCGCGTCCGCCATCGCGACGATGGCGGTGGGCATAGCCGCCCGATCGCCGCTTTCAAGACAGGCGAGTGTGGCGCGACGCCCTCCTTCAAGCGACCCTTCCACGGGGACCACGCGAATCTCAGGCGCGTCGAGCGCCCTTCCCCGTTCCGCAAACGCACGCGAAAAGCCTGCGAGGCGAAGCTCGCACACCCGCGAGAAGCACGATGCGGGCGCGGCGCAGACCTCCGGCATGAGCGCAAGAATCGCGATGCGCTCATGCCCGAGGTCGAGGATGTGGCGCATAAGCTCATAGGCCGCGGCCTCGTCGTCGATGCCTACATTGACCATGTTGTCGGCGGCAAGGCCGTCGATTGCCACAAAGGGGAGATGACGCTTTCGCAGGAGTTCCGCGACCTCCGTGCCCGGCCCGACGCCGATCGTCAACAACGCATCGACCGCAGCACGGCGCGCCGCCTCGATGAGCGCCCCGCGGACAGGCGGTAGCATGGTGAGCGCAAGGCCCCGCTCTTCGCAGGTTTCGCCGATTCCTCGAACGATCTCGCACAGATAGGGATTGGCGAGCGCCTCGTGGATGGGCTGGGGCAAAAGAAGGCCGATCGCGCCGTGCCGCCCCGTCGTAAGCGCGCGGGCGACCGGATCGGGTACATAGCCCATTTCGGCGACGATGGCGAGCACCCGGTCGCGGGTTTCCGCGGAAATGCGCTCGGGGTCATTGAGGGCGAATGACACGGTGGTTTTCGACACGCCTGCCCGTTTTGCGATGTCTTTGATGGTCACACGCACGGCTGCCCTCTAGTGTTACGAAGCTTGTTGCGCAGTGTAGACCCGGATCGGGGCGCGGTCAACGGTGAAGTAAAACGATTTTGTTAACCGGTTTAATTTTTTCCTTGACAAGCCCCAAGAAGGGCGTACAATCGTACTCTAAGATGCGCACTATGCGTTGCGTGTATGCCGCGTAAGGAGGTACGAGTCATGAAACGTTTCCTCGCACTTGCACTCGCCGCGCTCAGCTTCGTGAGCCTGGCGTCGGCGCAGAAATTGGAGCTCTACTACTATAAGCAGGAGAACCAAGACGGTCTTAAAAAACTCGTCGCCGAGTTCATGAAGGACAATCCCGGCATCGAGATCAACATGCTGATCATCCCGAACGATGCAGACGCGACGATGTCTGCCCGCGCCGCCCAGGGGCAGCTTTCCGACATTCTTCAGATGCAGTCCTATTCCCGGGTTTTCGAGTATGCCCAGAAAGGCTACTTGGTCGACCTCTCGAAGGAGCCGGTCCTTGGCAAGGTGATCGACAGCGCAAAACCGGCAGTCACCTGGAATGGCAAGCAGTGGGCGCTTCCCATGGATTTTGCCGGCATCGGCATCATCTACAATAAGGACATCTTCGCGAAGTACGGGCTCAAGGCGCCTGCGACCTACCGCGACCTGGAGCGCATCTGCAAAACTCTCACCGACAACGGCGTGACGCCCTTCGCCGGCCTTCTCAAGTCGAACTGGTCCATGGGGCACTTCATCACCCTTGTCCAGACCAACCTCCTCGCCGAAAAGAACATCGATCCTGCCAAATTCGTCGCCGACATGAACGCAGGCAAAACGAGCTACGGCGTCGTCGACACGAAGAAGCTCTTCTCCATCCTCGATTTCTATCGCGCCAACATGGCAAAGAACGCCGAAGAAATGGATTGGAATGAACAGCAGGCAGACTTCGCGAACGGCAAGGCCGCGATGATGGTGCAGGGGCTGTGGTCCTATGGCGCCGCGATCAGCACGAATCCGAAGCTCAACTGCGGTTTTGTTCCCTTCCCCATCTACAATGACGCGAAGATGAACAAATTCTACGCCGATGTCGATTCGTGCTTCGGCGTCTCCGCGCAATCCTCGCCTGAAAAGCGCGCGGCCGCTCTTAAGTTCCTCGCCTGGCTCTCGACGCCCAAGGCCCAGAAGCTCTGGGTCGAGGAGTACAAGCTCACCTCAACGTTCAAGGGCGCCGATGTCAAGGCACTCGGCGGTCCCTTTGTGGATCTCATGAGCACGGTGGGTGCGAATGGCGCCTATCCCTGGGCCTTCGCGGCCTATCCTACCGCCGTGTTTGAGGACGCGTGCAAGAACGGCGCCCAGCAGTATGTCTTCGGCAAGAAGACGGCCGCCGCCGTCATCGCCGATATCGACAAGCAGTGGGCGAGCGAGGCCGCCAAAACGAAGAAGTAAGGCCACAGCCCGTGCGAAGAGGGTCCGCTCCGGCCGATCGGCGCTTGCCGCAATCGAGCGGGGTAGGACCCTCTCGACGTTTTCGACCTTGCGCCCGGGGAGAGGGAGATGGTTCAAACACGTTCGCGAAGGCGATTGTACTTCATCGCCTTTGTCCTTCCAGCGCTTGCGCTTTACGGCCTTTTTTTCGCCTACCCCTTCGGCCGGGGTATCGCGATCTCCTTCACGAACTGGGACGGGCTCACCCCAAGATCCCCCATCAGCATGGAAAAGGCCGAATTCGAGGCAAGGATACTCAGCCGGGTGACCGAGGCCGACCGCGCATTTCTCGCGGGTGTTTACAGCTATGACGAGCACGACGGGGCCTATCACCGCCTCGCGCTCAGAGGAGCCACGCGGAACCGCGTCGAGGCAATCCTCCGCCGCGCCGGGTATGAACCCGAAACCTACAAGCGCATAGGCTTGAAAAATTACCGCGATATCCTCTCAGGCGGCGTCGATGCTCGTTTCTACCCCCGGCGCTTCACCAAGAAGAACTACAACGAGGATGCGGAGCTCCCCCGCAGGATCGACCGAAGGGAGTATGAGGCGGTCTTCCTTGCGAAAACAACGGAGGAAGAGCGGAGCCTCGCAGAAACCTTTTACCGGCGCGATGGTGAAAGTTATGCGCTTCTCCCCGAACGCGATCAGTTCGAGCTCGAGGATCGCATATGGCTCCTCCCCGAGGTCGAAACCGAAAAGACGGTCGATTCAGGCGCCGTCGACCGCTTTATCTCCGCGATCAAGGGCGCTGGTCTTGAAAAAGACCATGCCACGGCAAAAAGGATCGTCAGCGAATTTCTTACAGAGCACCGCCTGTCCGAAAGAAGCAGCTTTGAGGTCAAAGCAGCGGCCGAGGGCCTCTTTGCGCTCGGAGAATTCAAGCGGATACTTGCAACGCGTTGGGTGGAATCGAAGCTGGATCTCGGCGTCATCGGCTTCACCGTCTTCTTCGCGCTCACGACGGTCGTTGGCGCAAATCTCCTCGCCTTCCTCATCGCCCTTGCGCTCGACACGAAGATCCGTAGCCGCAACGTGCTTCGGTCCGTCTTCTTCCTGCCCAACGTGCTCTCGATGGTCGTCGTCGCGCTCATTTGGTCGATCGTCTTTTCACAGCTCCTCCCGCGGATAACCGGCATCGAGAAATGGATGGGGGATCCAAACAAGGCCCCGTGGCTCGTTTCCGCGGTCGCCGTCTGGCAGATGGCGGGCTATTACATGGTGATCTATCTTGCGGGGCTTCAGAACATACCTGCGGATGTCCTCGAGGCGGCGATGATCGACGGCGCCGGCCCTTGGCAGCGACTCAGGAATGTGACGCTTCCGCTCCTCGTACCGGCGATCACGGTTTGCCTTTTCCTGTCTACCGCGAACGCGCTCAAGTGCTTCGACCTCGTCTATGCGCTCTCAGGCCCCTCGGGCTACGCCCTCGGCACGGTACCGTTCGTGATGGACATCTTCTTCGACGCCTTTGCGAAAAAACTTGCCGGCCTTGCGACCGCCAAGGCGACGCTCCTCTTCCTCGTCATCCTCGCGATCACCGGCATCCAGCTTGTCATCATGAAGCGAAAGGAGCTCGATGCATGAAAGCCCCGACACGAAGGTTCAAGCCCACGTGGATCCTCGAGCCGCTCATGATCGCATTCGCCTTGGCCTTCATCTATCCCGTTGTCTTTGTCGCCATCAGCGCATTCAAGCCCGATGCCGATATCATCATGCATCCCATGGCCCTGCCGGGCACGCTCTATTTTGGGAATTTCGCCAAGGCCTGGCGTGTCATGGAATTCCCTAAGACGTTCATGAACACCCTCGGCATCACCGTAGCGGGCGTCGCGGGGATCGTGCTCTTTTCGTCCATGGCAGCCTACATGCTCTCTCGCACGGAGACACGGCTCTCCTGGCTCGTCTACCTCTTTTTCACGGCGGCCCTCGTCATTCCCTTCCAGATCATCATGGTGCCGCTCGCCGTGCTCGCCTCGGACCTCAGACTCACCAACTTAGGCGGCATCATC
>JAJUIB010000023.1 GCA_029265615.1 Spirochaetota bacterium | reverse complement strand
TCCTCCTACCACTCCACCTATCGTCGTCGTTCCCGTACTGTTCAGCGTCAGCGTCCGATTATTGGTGGCATTGTCAGCGTTGACCGTACTACCTAGCGTTATGTTCCCAGTTCCCGCATCGAGCGTCGTATTCGCACCCAGCACCACCGCATCGTTGTATGTCTGCGCCCCTGTGGTGGTAACAGTACCACCATTAATCTGCGTCGTACCTCCTACGTTAGTAGTGAGGCTGAGTAAGGATTGGCTTCCTCCTATCACTCCACCTATCGTCGTCGTTCCCGTACTGTTCAGCGTCAGCGTCCGATTATTGGTGGCATTGTCAGCGTTGACCGTACCACCTAGCGTTATGTTCCCAGTTCCCGCATCGAGCGTCGTGTCCGCTCCCAGCACCACATTCCCCGTATAGGTCTGACTTCCCGTTGTCGTCACGCTCTGTATCGTAATCGCATCAAGGTCAGTATTCGTAGAAGTCACAGATATGCTTGCAAGCGCAGCGCTCACGCCGACTGCGCCTCCAATGCTCACCTTTCCTGTCCCTGCGTTGATGGTAAGGTACTCCTGAGCGCCTCCTGTGGTTCCATTGATAGTGCCACCAATGAGTACGTCACCACCTACTCCTGCGTCGGTGCTAATAGTTGCGTTCACCCCATCGGCAATGACGATGTTGCCAGCTATCGTGATAGTCGATCCATTGGCGGTAATGCTTCCCCCATTATAAAAAAGAGATCCGTCCACTGTAATGGCCGCATTTGACACAAGCGTTCCCGCCAAACGTAAATCCCCTGTAACCGAAATAGCATATGAATTGGCCGTAAGCGTCGTACCTGTCTCAATAATAAGAGATGCAAGGTTCGCGGTGTTTGCGGAAAGCGCTGGCTGATTCGCGGCGGGTTTTATAACGACTGCAGCACCATTGCCCGGCACGGAGCCCAGGTTCCAGTTACCAGGATTGTTCCAGTCGCTACTTACTGTTCCGTACCAAATATGTGCGCTCGTATCGGTAACTGTTATAAGCTTGGTATCAAGCACGGGATAGCTCGTACCGCCGTCCACCGAAAGCGAAAGCCGCCCAGATCCCTGGACGGAACCGGTTTTGAGCCGGACGCCGGAGATCGTCACATAACTATTGGCATCAAAATCACCGGCATCAGGATCTCCATCGGCATTCACGGTCACCACAAGAACCTTCTCGGTGCCGGTTCCTCCTTCATAGCTCACCGTTGCACTAACCGACGATGTGCCTCCCGTCCCGCCGTTTGAATCGGTCGCAACGGCGGTAACTGAAGCCGTGGTGTCAAAATAGGTGTCAGAAAGCGATGCAGGAAGGCGAATGCGTATATCATTTGAAGCGGTGATATTACCCGCTTCTTTTTCGGTGATAACGATATTTGCAAGAGGGCCAGCTGTGGCTGTGTTGATGTTGAGCGTGCTGTTTGCCTGCGAGACCAGGGTCGGCGGCGTCAGGGTTGAAAAAACGACCTGTTTTGTTTCATTGGCGTTCTCGCCGGGTAAGAGATCATCGCCTGAGTATGCCCCCGACGTGCCATCGGTTTCAAGGCTTATAGTCACCGTTTCCGCTGTACTGTTTTTTATCGTAAAGCTTACAAAGCCATCGCCATTTGTTGTAAGAAGCTCGGCATTGCCTTGAACAGGGAGCGTGTCCGGCGTGATGATCGCCGATCCTGATACCGTGACGTATATTTTCCTGACATAGGGCACGGGGTTTCCACTTGCATCAACGAGCTGGAGCGTTACCGTTTCAGTATCGGTTCCATCGGCGCGGGCAAGCCCATCTTGTAAGGATATGACAACATGATCTGCTGGGGGCGGCACATAGTGGTCTGCATAGATTCTAAAAATTGAAGTCCCATTATATTGGCCAAACCAGAGCTCCGCAGGGTTGTTGTCCCCCGCCCCCCCTGCACTATCCTCGGTAACTACAAGCTGCCAGGTTCCGTTGCTATCATCGGCGGTGTCGCCGTCACCGTCGGAAATCGCTGTCTGTGCGACAGATATTTGATTAACGAGATTCGAGTTTACTGTGCCATAGGTATAGCTCGTTCCTTCACCACTCGTCGCTGCATCGTTAAGACGAGTATCTCCCGCAATGTCCTTAAGCACAGGTCCCGTCGTCGTCTCACCTGAATCCATGTCCCAGCTATAAAAGTCGAAATTGCCTGTTGTGCCATCGGGGACAAAGGGATAAAGGTTCCAAGTGTTGGTATTCTGAAATACAACAGACCAATTAAACGCAAATGAGCGGACACCGCTAATCCCCGTGGGAGTGCCTGTATTGCCGAGAGATGCGTCGATCTGGAAAGCGTTTTTATAGTTCCCCGCCTGGCCGTTTGCATACGCAACGATGCGGAAATAGTACTTATTGCCGATGTGCTCGCCTTCCGCAGGATCTACGCCAGTGAAATACACCCACTGTCCGTTAAATGGTGCCGTCGCATTGGCAGTTATTGTTGAAAGAAGTGTTCCTGCCGCCGTGGAGTTACTTGGAGCGCCTGAATAGTCTACTTGGCGCGAACGGGAGTCGCTTAGGGCACCTGATCCGCCAAAAAGATAAAAGTATGTGGTGCCGCTATTAAGGTCAGGCGAATAGACTGTCGAATTATCACAACCTGGATCGTTTATGGCAAAAAAGATGGGGCCTGAGAGCGTATCAGGCACCTCAAAAAAAGCTACAAATATACCATCGTGGTCGCCTAAACCCGCCGCGCTTGTGACACTGAGCCAGTTGGTAGATTCCTTAGGCATCCTGCTCTGAGGCCAGGTCGCGGCAACAAGAGCAATAAACCCAAGCACCATAAACAGGAAACGAGGGGCAGGCCTTGCGCACAGGGACAATCTCGTGATGGCGGGATTGGCGCGGATGTGGATCATTGAGGCAGCCTCCTCTGTTCCTTTCATTATATCGCTTGTCGGTGCTAAGTGGACGCGAAAAATCCCCATGTCAGAGCTTCCCGCATCTTTCTCTATCGGTGCTTGTTTCCTGGAGGTTAAACCGCTTCCCCCTAAGACATAAGCCTCCTCCCTAAAGCGCCATGCCCAGACGGAGGCGTTCCTTGGGGGATAAGGAGGTGCTCATGCGCACAGAATCTACGCTGAGGGGCAAAAGCGCACAGCGATATGGCGTTTCGGGGCATCCAGGCCTGCTCGGCGCTGCCGTCTTCGGCGCCGCCGTCTTCGGCGCCGCGGTCCTCGGCGCCGCGGTCCTCGGCGCCGCCGTTTTCGGCGCTTGCAAGGGCCCGCTTGTCCCTCACGGAGAGGGGCGAGCACGGCTCAGGCTCGATGTCTCAAGCGGCGCGGCATGGAAGCGGGCTGAAGCTCCCCAAAACGCCCACAACGAGCGCGCTCGGAGCCTCCTCCCCCCGGTGAGTCCCGTGCCTGCGAGTTTTCGCCTTGTGGCTCAAGAACAGAGCGGCGAAAGCCTGTCCTGCGTCCTTTCAGGCCCAGGCGCGAGCATCGAGTTTAAGCCCGGGGACTGGCGCCTTGTAGTCGAAGCTCTCGATGCCTCTGGCGGCATCCTTGAACGGGGCGAGGCCGCGATCCGTCTCGAGGCGGGCGACGACAAAACCCTCTGCCTTGCGCTTACCCCCTTAGCCGGTACAGGATCCTTTTCCGTGAACCTGCAGTACGCTTATCCGCCGCCTGAGGGTTCGGTTCTTGTGGGGCGGCTTATGCGGGAGAGCGGGCCACCCACCGAGGCGCCGCGCGAAATGGGCATAAGGCTCGACCCCGGCGCGGGGAGCCTTGCGTTTACGGAACTTGCGGCGGGGAGATACATCCTTGAGCTCAGACTCGAAAAAGAAGGAAACGTCCTTTCGGGCCTCGCCGAGGATGTCCTCATCCTCGCAGGTTACGCCACGGCAGGAAGTGTCCTCCTCAACATTGCAGAGCCAACGCTCAGCCTTTCGCTCAGGCTTCTGCCGCTTGCCGCGCTCACGGGCTTACGGCTCCCGGCGCCTTGCCTTGTAAACCGCGAAGCCGCCTTGCGCCTTCCGCTTCTCGGCCTTGAGGCGGGTGCAGAGGCTACGTTTTACCTCAATGGCATGCCGCTCCAAGGCGCGATCCCCGAGGAGGTCGCGGTCATTCCGCAAGGCGGCCTTCGCGGTCCCCTCAGGCTCGACGCCCGGGTCCACGATCCGGAAACGGGCGCGGCGGGGAGTGTCGGCCTCTGGTTCACGCGCCTTGACGGCCCCTGCGGCCTGAGCTCCGCATGGCTTGCAAGCTACGACGCGGCGGCGCTCAGCCCACGCTCCGTCGCCCTGGGGCTCGGCGATCCTATCCCCGGTGCGGCGGTCAAAGCGGTTACGCGCGTGAGCCTTTCAGGCGGAAAGCGCCTTCTTGCGGTTTCAGGCCTCGATGCCGAGACAAAGCTTCACCTTTTTAGCGAACGCGAGGGCGCGCTTTTTGCAGGCTTTTCCACCGAAATCCGCGTTGCGGGCACGCCTAGAAGCGCCGATCGCCTTGCGGCAAGCCCCAATGGCCGCCTCCTTGCCGCCTCGGGCTCCGCTTCGAGCTATCTTCGCCTCATCGAGCTTGGCGAAGAAGGCATACCCACGCGCAACCACGACCGGAAACAGGGCGATGCGGGGCTTGCAAACTTTAGCCAAATCCGCGGCCTTGCCTTTTCGCCCTCGGGGGAAAGGCTCTTTGCGCTCGCAAACAGCCCCGCAAAGCTCTACGCCTTTGCTTCCGCGCCCGGAGCGGACCTCGACGCAGCGCCCGTCGCACGGTTTGACCTCGACCTCGCCTTTCCCGGCCAGGCGCTCGGCCTTGCGGACATCGCCGCAGGGACTGAGAGTCTTATCGCAAGCGCAAGCGGAATTAACAGACTCCTGGAATTCGGTAGCCGTGAGGGAGAACTCAGCCTTCTACGGACATACGACCAGGCAGTGCTCGGCGCAGAGCTCACAAAACCCGGCTCCCTCGCCCTTTCGGCGGACGGCCTTAGACTCTACGTTCTGTGTAATGGCTCGAGCATCCTCCTTCTCCGTCGAGCCTCGCAAGCTGAGGCCTTTGTCGCGGCCGCAGGCTACCCCCTCCCCGATGTGGCCTCTGGCGCAAGCATCCTCGAGCTCGACGAATGCGAGTCGCGCCTTGCGGTCCTTGGCGCACCAGGTGGTGCCCTTGCGCTCTATACGCTCGATCCCGCCTCGGGTAGCCCAAGCCTGGCAGAACTCATCACAGCGCCAGGAAGCCCGGTCTTCAGCTTCGAAGGAGCTGCGGGCGCCGCCTTCAGTGGGGATTGGCTTGTGGTGGCGGGTGGAAACAGCAAACGTATCGCCATATTTGGGCCGCGAGGCTCGCCCTAAGCTTCGCGCCCAAGACGGGGTCCCAAGGAGGGCACCATGAAGGGATCCCAAGGAGGGCTCAGGCTCCAAGACGGGAAAGGGCGGATTTTGACACTCCTACCGCGACTGTCGACGGACGAGCGCTTTTTTGCTATGTTTTTGGTGACGCTTGCAACCTTTTTCGTTCCACGAGCGTCTAGTCAAAGCCCGAGTAAGGAGCCCTATCCGTGTACGAACCGCGAACGTTCACCATACCCGAGCTCGTCGAGCGAAGCTCGGCGACCTACAAGGGCCGCCCTGCCCTTGCGATGATCGGCGGCAAACCCGTCATGTACGAAGAGCTTGAGCCGCTGTCGCGGCGTCGCGCGGCGCTTCTTGGGCTCCTCGGTATCGAAAAAGGTGACCGCGTCGCCCTTGTCTCGGAGAACCGTCCCGAATGGGGGCTTTCGTATTTCGGCATATCGCGCGCGGGTGCCATCGCCGTCCCCATCCTCACCGACTTCACCGCCGAGCAGATGGGCAACATCCTCGCCCATGCGGAGGCCAAGGCGGTCATCGTCTCGAAGAAGTTTCTGCCCAAGCTCGAAGGCGAGCGCGGAAAGCGCCTCATCCTCGACGTGGAGGACCTCGGAATCATCGCCACAGCGAGTTCCGGCGCGCCCTCCTACCCTTCGGAGGCGGAGATCGATGCGGCGGCCGCCGCATTTTCACCGCCCCCTGTCGGCGAGGATGAGCTTGCCTCGATCGTCTACACCTCGGGCACGACGGGCCTTTCAAAGGGCGTGATGCTCACCCACAAGAACTTAGTTTGGGACGCCTACGCCTGCCGTTCTATCATCGTCCTAAGACGCCGCGATCGGCTTCTCTCGATTCTCCCCCTTGCCCATGCCTATGAATTCACGATCGGCTTCCTCATCCCCATGATGCAGGGATCCGGGATCTGGTACCTCGACCGTCCGCCCTCGGCGACGGCGCTCCTCCCCGCGCTCAAGGCGGTCCGGCCAACCATCATGCTCTCGGTACCGCTTGTCATCGAAAAGGTCTACCGCGCGAGTGTCATCCCCGGCCTTGAGAAAATCGGCCTTTATAAGGTGAAGGCCTTCAAGCCCCTCTTGGAGCGGCTTGCGGGCGCAAAGCTCTACAAAACCTTCGGCGGCAAGCTCCGCTTCTTCGGCGTGGGCGGCGCGCCCCTCGCTGCGGACGTCGAAGCCTTCCTGCGCCGCGCGCGCTTCCCCTTTGCGATCGGCTACGGTCTCACCGAGACGGCACCGATGGTGGCGGGTTTTCACCCATTTCGGGGCGCGCCGCGCTCCACTGGGCCCGCGATGCGCGGCGTAGAACTCAGGATTGCCGATCCCCGCCCGGACTCGGGTGAGGGAGAAATCCAGGTGCGCGGCCCGAACGTCTTTCCCGGCTACTACAAGGATCCCGTCCGCACGGCGGAGGCCTTCACGCAAGACGGCTGGTTTAGGACGGGCGACCTTGGCTTTGTGGACGAACGCGGCATGGTGCACGTCCGCGGACGCCTTAAAACGATGATCCTCGGCGCCTCGGGCGAGAATATCTACCCCGAAGAGGTCGAAGCGGTCTTGAACCGCTCACCCTATGTTGCGGAATCCTTGGTGTACGGCGACGAGGGGGGGCTCACCGCGCTCGTCCAGCTCAAACCGGAAATTCTCGAAGAACTTTCCGCAGGCGTTCACGACGGCCTTGAGCGGGCGGAGATCGCGGCGGAGAAATTCGGCCATGCCGTGGGTGAGGCGATCCGCCACGCCCTTGAGCGCATCGAAGGCGGTCACCGGGCGCTTCCCGCAGGCGGGATCCCTCAGACGGGCGCGGACGAGCGCGAGTCGGGCCGCATCGAAAAAGCGGCAAAGAGCGTTGAGCTTGCCGTAGGCCACCTCCTTGACCGCATCAAAAAGGAGGCGAATGAAAAGCTCGCCGCCTTTTCGCGGGTGCAAAAGGTCGAGCGCCAGGACGAACCCTTCGAAAAAACACCGACGCAGAAGATTAAGCGTTTCCTCTATCCGAAAAAGTAGCCTCATTCCCTTAAGGCGGCGCTTTACGGCGCGATTCGGAAGCCCACCGAACCGCGCCTTTTTCGCAACCCCTCCCGGGGCTCTTCGGTCTATATTGTCCTGAGGAGATTCGATCATGCCCCATGTGTACGACTACGACCGCGATACGCTCGCTGATATCCCCCGCTACGGTGCACGCGACTTTGGCGGGCTCCCCGCGCTTGCGATGGCAAAGGGCGAGCCGCTTTCGTATACCGACCTTGAACGCCTGACGCGCCGCCTTGCCGCGCGGCTTTCCGCACTGGGCGTCGGCAAAGGGGAGCGCGTCATCCTCCTCTCCGAGAACCGCCCGGAATGGGGCCTCGCCTCGATCGGCATGGCGCGCGCAGGAGTTGTCGCGGTGCCCATTCTCACGGACTTTCCCGCCGAGCAGGTGCGCAACATCGCCGCGCACTCAGGCGCCTGTGCCGCGATCGCCTCGGAAAAGCTTGCCCACAAGCTCGAGGGGACGGGGCTCACCCTCCTCCCCATCGAAGAGCTTGCCCGTGAGGATCCGGCCCTGGACGAGGCAGCGGCCACCTTTATCGACCCGCTTGTCGAGCCCGACGACCTTGCCGCGATCGTCTACACCTCGGGCACGACGGGGCGCTCAAAGGGTGTCCAGTTAACGCACCGAAACTATATCGCGGATGCCCTCGCCTGCCGGGTCATCATCGAGCTACGAACGGACGACGTTCTCCTCTCAATTTTGCCCCTCGCTCACGCCTATGAGTATACGATCGGCTTCCTCATTCCGATGATGTCGGGGGCGCAGGTGCGCTACCTCGAGCGCCCTCCTTCGGCCTCGGTGCTCCTTCCGGCCCTCGCCGCGATCCGACCGACTATCGTCCTCTCCGTGCCCCTCGTTATCGAAAAGGTTTACAAGTCCGGCGTGAAACCGGGCCTCGAAAAAATCCCGCTGTACCGGATTCCGCCCCTCCGCCCATTCCTTGCATGGATCGCAGGGCGCAAGCTCAAACGCTCATTCGGCGGAAGAATCCGCTTTTTCGGCATCGGCGGCGCGCCGCTCGAGCCTGAGACCGAGCGCTTTCTCCTCGCCGCGCGTTTCCCCTACGCGATCGGCTACGGACTCACCGAAACCGCGCCGATCATCGCGGCAAGCGCCGTCGGGAAAACCCGGCCGCGAATGGCGGGAGCCGCGCTCCCCGGGGCGGAAATCCGCCTTTCGGGCCTGAAGCCCGCGGCGGACGCGCCTAAACTCCTTGTCGGCGAACTCGAGGTGCGCGGGCCGATGGTCAGCCCAGGCTATTATCGCGACCCTGAACGCACGGCAGAGGTCTTCACCTCCGACGGCTGGTTTAAGACAGGAGACCTCGGCTACCAGGATCGGCGGGGCCGCTATTACATCCGCGGCCGCTCCAAGACGATGATCCTCGGCGCCTCGGGCGAGAACATCTACCCTGAAGAGGTCGAAGCGCTCCTCAATGCCTCGCCCTTCGTCGCCGAATCCTTGGTCTATGGTGACGAGGAGGGACTCACCGCCTTAGTGCAGCTCAAGCCGGAAATTCTTGAGGAGCTTGCGCGCATCGCCAAGGACGGCCTTGAGAGCGCCGAAGCAACCGCGGCTCGCTGGGGGCAGGCGGTAGCCCAGGCCCTCCACCACGCGGTCGAAGCCGCCAGCCGCACTGCAGGCGCCGCCGCTCAAGGCGCAGGCGAAGCCTTCCATCTTGCCGAAAAAGCGACCTCCGAGCTCCTTGAACGCATCAAAAAGGAAGCAAATGAAAAGCTCGCCGCGTTCTCGCGCATCCGCAGGGTCGAGCACCAGCGCGAACCCTTCGAAAAGACGCCGACGCAGAAAATAAAGCGCTTTCTCTATCCCCAAAACCCGCAACGTCAATCCTGAAGTGGGGACGTAAAAAGGGCGCATCTAGGGGCAAAGGCACGAAGAGCTGGCGCGGGGCGCGCCCTTAAGGCGAGCCCTTAAGGCGAGCGCCCGAGATACGCATATTTATTCACTATGCGTAAGTACTTATACACGCGACATTTCCTTGACTAATTACCCCCTTGTGCGTTATACACGTTGTATGCGCGCAAGCTTCCGCGCAAAAAGGAGACCGTCATGCCCATCAATCTTAAGGGACGCTCGTTCCTCACGCTCAAGGACTTCACGCCCGAGGAAATCCGCTACCTTCTCGACCTCTCCCGCGACCTCAAAAACAAAAAGCGCGCGGGAATCAAGGGCAACTTGCTCTATCGCAAGAACATCGTCCTCATTTTCGACAAGGCATCGACCCGCACACGGTGTGCCTTCGAGACCGCCTGCTGGGACGAGGGCGGCAACGTCACCTTCCTCACCAACTCCCAGATGGGCAAAAAGGAGTCCATCGAGGACACCGCGAAGGTCCTCGGGCGCATGTATGACGGCATCCAGTACCGCGGCTTTTCCCAGAAGCTCGTCGAGGACCTTGCTAAGTTCGCGGGCGTTCCTGTTTGGAACGGCCTTACCGATGACGATCACCCCACGCAGATTCTCGCCGACCTCCTCACCATCGAGGAAAACGTCTCAAAGCCCCTGTCCAAGTGCAAACTCGTCTACTGCGGCGATGCCCGCAACAACATGGGCAACGCCCTCATGATCGGCTCGGCCAAGATGGGCATGAGCTTCGTCGCCCTCGCCCCCAGGGAGCTCTGGCCGAACGAGAAGCTCACTGCAGAGATGAAGGCGGTCGCCGCCGAAACCGGCGGAAAGATCGAGTTCTACACGATCGACGATGCCGACAAGGCCCTCGCGGGCGCCGACGCCCTCTACACCGATGTGTGGGTGTCCATGGGCGAGGAGGCCAAGTTCGAGGAGCGCATCAAGCAGCTTGAGAAGTACCGCGTGACGATGGACTTTATGAAGAAGACCGGCAACCCCGACTGCCTCTTTCTCCACTGCCTCCCCGCCTTCCATGACACGGAGACGGAGGTGGGCAAGGACATCCAGAAGAAGTACGGCCTCAAGGAAATGGAAGTCGCCGACGAGGTCTTCCGCTCCCGGAACTCCAAAGTCTTCGACGAGGCCGAAAACCGCCTGCACACGATCAAGGCCGTCATGGTCGCGACGATCGGGGATCTTTGATCGCCATGTCACGGCGACCATGACGAGTCATGGTCGCGACGATCGGGGATCTTTAATCACCATTTTACGGCCACCGGGGCGCGTCATGGTGGCCGTAAAAAAGGCGCGCGGCAAATTGCCGCGCGCCTTTTTTCTGCGGCTTTCTACGACCGCCTTTAGACGCTCATGCGGAACGCAAGCCTGTACAGCCCGGGACGCAGACGGTAGGGCTCCAGGGTGTCTGGCCCGCAGGTCGCCGTCCCCACCCCTCGTTGCGCCGCGTCGAGGTGGAGCCAGGCCCCCCCTGCAAGCGCCTCGTCCATGGGGCGTAGTCGATCCCAGTGCCGCCCCTCCCACAGTTCCTCAACCGCATAGGGCGATAGCGTGAAGTCAAAGGGTGAAAGCCCCTGAAGCACGAGCGCGGGCCGCGCGTCACCGGATTCCGCCGCATCGAAGAACAGCTCGAGCCAACGGACCTTATGCCGGTTGCCGTTTTCCTGGGGCACGATGTAGGGCGTCACAAGCTTCGTAACACTACCCTCCCAGACCCCAAGGCGGACGCCGGATGCGCGATCCGCATACGCTTCCTCGGGGCCGAGCCCAAACCAACGAGATCGGGCCATGCCTGGCGCGAGGCGGCAACGGAGACCGACCCTCGGAAGCTCGGGAAGGCGCGGATCGAGGTCGAAATCCACCTCGAACACAAGATCCGAGCCTTCCGCGCGTAGGCGCTGGAAGAGGCGGCCCGCATCCATCCCCTCTGCGGTGAAAAGGCGATGCACGATCGAGGTCGAAGCCCCCCGATCCTCGCGCGATTCAAGCTCGTGGCGGAGCGCGTTGAGTCCTGCGTCAAGCCAGTCGTACATCGCTTTCGCAGTGTAGTAAAAGGCGAAATCGGGTTTGCCGCGGAGCGGCATGAAGTTCTTAAGTCCGTCGTTCTGGGTTGGCGCGCGGAAGAGGCAGGGGAGAATCGGCGAGGCGAGAAGTTCCCGTCCATCCGCGGCGCGAAGCGAGGAAAGAAAGCCATCTGAGGAAAATGCGGCATTAAGCAGAGGAGTGGCGGACGCACGCGCCTCGTCGGCGGCCATAGGACGCGGGGAGGCAGGACCGACACCCGCAAGGGGCGGCCCGGATAGGACAAGCTGCTCGCGGGCAAGGACGTGGCCGGAAGGCGCCCAGGCTTCGGCGCGCGCAAGCGAAAACGCAAGTTCGAGGACGCATTCGCCTGCACGGAGGGCCGCACGGAGCGCTTCACCCTCCTTTCCCTCGACCGGAAGACCAAGCTCAACGGGCGCACAGCCGCCTGGGGGAATGGGCGGTAGCGGGGCGCTCCCCGTGGCGACACAGCCCCCCGCATCGGCAAACGATCGAGCGCCTGAAACAATCCTCCAGGCGAGTCTGATCCCCGCAAGGCTCAGGAAGTCAAAGCGATTTTCCACAAAAACGCGCCCAAAGCGCGCCCCGGAATCGGGCGGAGGCGAACTTGCATCGCGCGCGCTCCGCGCGTGGAAGGCCGCGGGAAGTGCTGCGTAGACGCGGATGGGCCTAAAAAGGTGCGCACATTCGGTAAGCGCGGGCTTGGGCGCGCGGTCGGGGAACACAAGGCCGTCTGCGATGAAATCGAGGTCGGAGGGGCGGTCGCCGAAGTCGCCGCCATAGCGCCAGGCCTTGCCACCTGAGCGGGATTCGGGCGGCGCGGCGTTCTCACCCGCCGGCTCAATAAGCCCCTTTACCTCGACACCGCCCTCCCCCACAAGGATACCGTGATCCATGAGCTCCCAGATAAAGCCGCCCTGGATCGCGCGGCTTTGCTCGACAAGCGCCCAGTAGTCCGCAAGACTGCCGTTCGAGTTCCCCATGGCATGGGAGAACTCGCACATGACAAGCGGCCGCTCGTCGGCGCCGAGCCGGTCCCATTCCTCGAGAAAGGCGATACTCGGGTACATTACTGACACGAGGTCCGAGGCGGTGCGTCCACGCGTTGCGGTATCGAGGGGGTGCGGTCCCTGCCCCCGCTCGGGCCGGAAGGCGCCCTCGTAGTGGAGGGGCCGTGTGGGATCGAAGGCGCGGAGCCACGACGCGGCCGCGTCGTGGTTCGGGCCGTATCCGGATTCGTTGCCAAGAGAAAAGACGATGACGGAGGGATGGTTTTTGTCGCGGATCGCCATGCGCGAAACGCGATCGACAAAGGCGGAAAGCCAGCGTGGGTCGCGGCAGAGCTGATCATAGTGGCCGTGGCTCTCGATGTTCGCCTCGTCGAAGAGATAGAGGCCATACTCGTCGCAGAGTTCGTACCACCGCTCGTCGTTCGGATAGTGCGACAGCCGCACGGCGTTGAAATTGTGCCGCTTGAGAAGTTCGATGTCGGCGATCATCTGCTCGATCGAAAGCGTCCGCCCCCGCCGCTCGTCATGTTCGTGCCGGTTCACGCCCTTTATGAGCACGCGCCTACCATTCACGAGGAGGGCGCGGTCGCGGACTTCGACACGGCGGAAGCCGACGCGGCAGGCCGTGCTCTCAAGCTCGCGGCCCTCGGGATCGACGAGGCTAAGGACGAGCGCATAGAGGGCGGGTGTTTCGGCGCTCCAAGGGCGCGGTGCGTCAAGGGGGAGCGAAAGACGCGCCTCCCAGCCTGATACACGGTAGAGGGCGGCGACTTCGGCCTCCGCCGCGGCAAGGGGCGCGCTGACCTCACCCGCATCCTGCACCGCATAGAGACGCGCCCGCACGCGGTAGGCACGACCATCCCCTGGAACCGCTCCGCCTGAGGCCTCCGCCGCATAGTCGCAGCTCGCCGCGCCTTCGGGTTGGGCCTCCCGCGCAGGATCGTTCACAAAGCCCAGCGTCGCCCGGACCTCGACCGTCGCGGTGCTAAAATCGCGCGCGGGGAGAGGTCGCGCATCGACATCCTGAAGATAGGCGGGAGAGCTTGCATAGAGGAAGACGCTCCGTTGAATGCCGCCGAGCCACCACTCGTCCTGATCCTCGATGTAGCTTGCGTCCGAATACCGCACGACCATGAGGGAAAGTACATTGCGCCCGGCTCGGAGCGCCGGCCCCAAGTCGAATTCGGCCGGAAGCCGCGAATCCTTGGAAAAACCGATCTGGCTGCCATTGAGATGCACCACGAGAAAGCTCTCCGCGCTCCCCACGTGGAGAACGACGCGCCGACCCGCCCAGCCAGGCGGCAGTTCGAAGGCATGGCGGTACAAACCCGTGGGGTTGGCGGCGGGAGCGGAAGGCGGCACGTTGCCAAAAGGCATCACGACGTTCGTATAGTGCGGCCGGTCAAAGCCCTGGAGCGTCCAGGATCCCGGCACCTCGATCCGCGACCAGCTCTGGTCGTCAAATTCGGGCCCCTCCCAGCCGGCAGGCAGGGTCTCGGGATTAGGGGCGAGGAAAAAGCGCCAGCTTCCATCGAGCGGCAAAACCCAGGGCGTGTTTGCAGGAAGGCCGCGTGGACGCCCGCGCACCCCCTTGAGGGCGTCAGCGAGCGCCGCCTCGGCGGTCGGAAAGGGAAAGAGCGGGCTTCGCATGGGAAGACGGTTTTTGCACGTCAGTTCGGGGCTTTCCCAGGGCTTTCCTGAGTTGCAGACATCGATCACATCACGCTCCTTACAACCGCCGCATGCACGACGGGGCCGTGGCGCTGGCCTCGCACTGCGACGACACGGCTTTACGCTTGACAAGGACGGGTTTGGCACTCAAAATGTAAGCGCTTACATTAAGGACTGCCATGCGTATTGAAGATATCGCCCTTGAGGCCGGGGTATCAACCGCCACCGTCTCAAGGGTGCTCAACAATCCAGATCTCGTCAAGCCTCAAACGCGGGAGCGCGTCCTCGAAGTGGTGCGCCGCCACGAATACACGCCGAACTCTCTAGCGCGCGGACTCATGACGAAAAAATCGAAAACCGTCGGCGTCCTCATCATCTCGATCACGAATGCGTACTACATGGAGATCACCGAGGCCATGCAGCGCCGCTTCCGCGATGCAGGGCTCATGATGCTCCTCGCGGCGACCGACGATCGACCGGAGCTCGAGCGCGCCTACATCCGGGAATTCGCCGCGCGCCGCGCGGACGGCATTATCGTCATCGACGCCTCGGAAGAGAACTTCTCAGACGGCTTTTTTGCCCGCGAAGCCACGCGGCGCCCACTCGTCCTCATCCACTCGAACGCCGCGATCACTGCTTCACCGCTCGACCAGGTCTATGTCGACCAGCGGCTCGGCATGCGTCGCGTGATGGACTACCTCGTGGGCCTCGGGCACCGCGAGGTCGCCCTGCTCCGCGGCGAGCGCGGCTTCTCCTACGACGTCAAGGAAGCAGCCCGCGCAAAGTGGCTTTCCGAGCGAGGGCTACCTGAGCGGCCCGAGCTTGTCTTTCGCATCGCGGACGGCAACACGGAAGACGCGATCCCCCTTGCAGAGGAGGCGGTCGGCGCCGCCATCCGCGAAGGGCGCCTCCCTTCCGCGCTCTTTGCCTGTAACGACCTCATGGCGCGCGGCGCCGTCAACGCCGCGACCAAGGCCGGCTTGCGCATCCCTGAGGATCTTTCGATCATTGGCCACGACGACACGATCCTCGCGGTTTCGGGGCGAATACAGCTAAGCTCGGTCGACCTCAAAATGCGAAGTGTTGGTGCGGCGGCGGCGGAGCTCCTCCTTTCAGCGCTCCACGACGAAGGTTCCCGACCGCCTCGGACCGTGCGGATCGAACCAGAGCTCGTCATCCGCGATTCCGCGGCCCCACCATCGCCGCACACGGCGCCGCCGCACGCGACGCCGTCGCACGCGACGAATCTGCATGCCTAAAAGGAGCTTTCCATGATCACGATCATCCGCGACGCGCGGGGCGAAATACGTTACTTCGTCCTTGCGTCGAAAGAGGCTGGCTACATCATCTCCCTCCACAAGGGCCGGATTCTTTCACATTACCACTTCGGTGCCGCCTTCACTCCCTGCGCCGCGGGCCCCGTCCCCCTTGCGCCACCCCAGGGCTTTGGCGTCGCCGAGGAGCGCGGCGACACCTCCTACAGCCTCCACCGCCTTGCCCAGGAGTATCCCTGGGGCTTAGGCGGCGACTTCCGCTCGCCCGCCTTTGCGGCGGAAACCCCTCGCGGCGCGCCGTGCATGGAGCTCGCCTATCGCAGACATCGCATAACGCGCTCCTGGCCCGATCTCGACGGGCTTCCGCTCCCCGATCCTGAAAGCGGCGAGGAGGTGGAAACGCTTGAACTCGACCTTGAGGATCCCGTGACGGGGCTTTCGGTGACGCTCCTCTACACGCCTTTTCCGACGGGCGGCGCCTTTTTGCGCGCGGCGCGATTTTCTAACGGAGGCACCGAACCGCTCATCATACGTCGCGCGCTATCCTTCAGCCTCGACCTCCCGCTCCGCGGCCCCGGGCTCGAAGTCCTCGCGACCGAGGGGGGCTGGGCGCGGGAGCGCGTTCTCGAGCGGCGGCCGCTTGGGCGCGGCCGCCTTGAATTCGGCTCGCGCCGGGGCGTTTCGGGCCATGGCGGAAGCCCCGCACTCCTCCTCGCAGAGGCGGGCTCAGGCGAGGATAGCGGTGAGGTCATCGGGGCGACTCTCCTCTATTCAGGCGACTGGATCATGGCCGTCGAGCGCGCCGAGGACGAGACGGTGCGCTTCCAGGGGGGGCTCCACCCAGAGCTCTTCGCCTGGCACCTTTTACCCGGCGAGACCTTCGCAAGCCCGGCCGCCCTCCTTGCGCATTCGACCGTGGGGCTCGGCGGCATCTCAGAGGTCTTTCATCGCGCCGCGCGCCGCCTCATGCCCGCATCCTGGCGGGACCGCGAGCGGCCCGTCCTCCTCAACAGCTGGGAGGCCTGCTACTTCGACTACGACGAGAAAAGGCTCCTTGAGCTTGCGCGCGGCGCAAAAGAACTCGGCGCGGAGCTCTTCGTCCTCGACGACGGATGGTTCGGACGGCGGGACAACGACTGCTCGAGCCTCGGCGACTGGCGCGCCAACCCGCGGAAGATCCCCGGCGGCCTCGGCACGCTTGCGGACAAGGTACGCGCGCTCGGCCTCGGATTCGGCCTGTGGATCGAACCCGAGGCCGTCTCTCCCGACAGCGACCTTTTCCGCACGCACCCGGACTGGGCGCTCGCCCTCCCGGGAAGGGAACCCGCGGAAGGTCGGAACCAGTTCATCCTCGATCTTTCGCGGCCCGAAGTCGCGGCCTTCATCGAGAACGCTGTGCGCTCAGTCCTTGCGGAGGCGAAGCCCGACTACGTAAAGTGGGACATGAACCGCCCCTTCTCCCGTTCTGGCGGCGTGAGCATGCAAGGGGAACTCAGGCACCGCTACCTCCTTGCGTTGTACGGCATTCTGCGCCGCATAACGCGCGACCACCCTGAAACCCTTTTCGAAGGCTGCGCGGGAGGCGGTGGACGCATGGACTTCGGCATGATTCCCTTCTTCCCCCAGTTCTGGGCGAGCGACAACACCGACGCGGCGTTCCGCGCTTCAATCCAGCACGCAAGCTCGCTACTCTTCCCACCCGCCGCACTGGGAGCACACATTTCGGCGTCGCCCAACCATCAAACGGGGCGGCATGCAAGCCTTGCCTCGCGCGCGTTGTGCGCCTTTGGCGGCTCGCTCGGGCTCGAGCTCGACCCAGAGAGGATGAGTAAGGAAGACCAAAGAAAGACCCGTGAGTTCGTCGAACGCTACAAGGCGCGCCGCGCCCTCATCCAGTTCGGGAAGCAACGACGCCTTCTGTCGCCCTACGAGGGCGGGGACGCGGCCTTCGCCTCGGTGGCGCAGGATCGGTCGCGGGCCTTTGCCGTGTGGCTCCGATTGCGCGCGCTACCGAACCCCGCGCCGGTTGCGCTCAGAATCCCCGGCCTCGAAGACAGAGCGGTCTACCGCGTTTCGACACAAGACATTGGGGGCTTTCAGCCCTTTGAGGCGACGGGCTCCGAACTTTCCTCGCGCGGGATCCTCTTCGCACCGCCCCTCGGCGAGGACCCCGCGGCCGCGTCCTTCGACATCGAGCGGCTTTCTGCATAGGAGGCCGGGCTATAGCCCGTGGGCATCCAGAAACTCGGCGATGCTCCGCTCGTAGCCAACAGGATCCGTTTCGAAGGACCGCGCGTGGGCCGCGCCAGGCACGAGCTTAAGCGCGACGGGAAGCCCCGCGGAGGCGCGCGCCGCCGCAAGCTCCTGCGACATGGCGGGGGGTATGTAATCGTCTAAAAGCCCGTGCACGAGTAAGAGCGGCGCGCGGAAGCTCGCGGCGCCGCGTATCGGCGAGGCTTCGCCGAAGCGAAAGCCGCCGGAAAGGAGAGCGGCGCCGCGTTCGGCAAGCCCCAGAAAGGGGTGAGCGGGGAGGTGAAGCTCAACGCGCAGCCTGTAGGAAAGAAGCGCACGCAGATCCGAAAAGGGGCAGTCGGCGACCACGAAGGACACGCGCGGATCGATGACCGCCTCTTGGATGACGACGGCCGCGCCCAAGGACTCGCCGTGGAGACCGACAAGGCCGCCTTCACCCGCTTCCGCAAGGGCCCAGTCCACCCAGGCGCGAAGGTCGAACTTTTCCCGGAAGCCGAAAGTCACGGCCCCCGCACCAGAGGCGCCATGCCCCCGCTGATCAATGAGGAGGGCGTTGTAGCCGCGGTCACGAAAGCCACGGAGGTATTTAACCGAGCCGAAACGCGTGTAGGTGATGCCGTGGACGATGATGACCGTCTTTCGCGCGCCCTCGCAGGGCACGTAGGTTCCATAGAGCCTCCTACCGTCCGGCGCGGCGATCGACACCTCGCGCCGCGGCAGCGCATCCCAGCCAGCGTGCGCGAGAAAGCCCTTTGAGCGCTCTATCGCCTCGGTCTGTGCGAGCTTAAACCGCCGCGGAAAGACGACAACGGCGCCGAGCCCGAGTCCCAAAAGCGCGGCCAGGGCCATAAGCGCGACGGAGAGCGCGACAGCGACCCGGATGGCGCTCATCCCTTGTCCGCGCCCATCGTGAGGCCCTCGATGAAGTAGCGCTGGAAGGCAAGGAATACTGCCACCGGCGCGATCGCCGCGAGGATCGAGCCGGCTGCGGTGAGATTGTAGGTCGTGATAAACTCGCCCTGCATGTTTGCAAGCCCCAGCGTCACCGTCTTGATAGCGTCCGAACGGAGGAGGACGAGCGACCATAAAAGGTCGTTCCATATCCAGGTGAACTCGAGCACGGCGAGAGCGGCGATGCTCGGCAGGGCGAGGGGCATGATAATCCGCGCGTAGATCGTGAAATCGCTTGCGCCGTCGATGCGCGGCGCCTCGATCTGCGAATAGGGGATCTGCTTCATGAAGTTGCGCAGGAAGAACGTACAGAAGCCGAGCTGGAACGATATGTGGAACAGGATGAGCCCGCCGAAGCTGTCGTCGATGCCGAGCCCGTTTGACATCCGGAACACGGGAATCATGAGCATCTGGAAGGGCACGAGCATGCCCGCGACAAAGAGCACGAGCACCGCCTTGTTGAGCCTGAAGCGGTAAAACGCAAGGGCGAATGCGGCAAGACTCGAAACCGCAAGAGCACCAGCCACCGATGGAATTGTGACGATAAACGTGTTGACAATGTAGCGCCCCATCCCCGCGCGGTTCCATGCTTCGCCGAAGTTCTCGAAGCGGAGCGCCTTAGGCGGCTTCCACATCACGGGATTGGCCATGATCTCGTCCATCGATTTAAGGGACGTGAAAACCCCTATCACGAGGGGGAGAAGCCAGACGGCCACGAGCAGTGTGGCGGTTACATAGAAGGCGGCAGCGCGGAAGGCCCTCCACCGGGAGCTTGCAACCTTGGTCATGAAAATGTCTCCACACCCGAGCTAGCGCTCGGACTCCTTTTTGAGTACGTCGCCGACATACACAAGGATGAACACGAGCGTTATGAGGAACTGGATGACGGCGATCGCCGAACCGTAGCCGAAGTCAGCGTATTGGAAGGCGCTCGAATACATGTAGCTTGCGAGCACTTCTGCGGCGCGAGCCTTGGTGTTCGTCATGACGTAGACAATGTCGAAAGAGCGGAGCGAGTCAATAACGGAGATCGTCACCGCAACGATCGTAGCGGGGAGGAGGAGCGGCAGGATCACCTTGCGAAAGCGCTGCCACCAGCTCGCCCCGTCGATGAGCGAGGCCTCGACAAGCTCGGTCGGCACACCCTGGAGCCCCGCAAGGTAGAGGATCATCACATAGGGCACCTGGCGCCAGACGCCGACCGCGATGAGCGCGCCCGTCATGTAGCGCTTGTCCCCGAGCCACTGCACAGCGAGGGCATCGAGGCCGATCGAGCGGAGAAAAGTGTTAAGCGCGCCGAAATCCGGATTGTAGATCCACATCCAGATCGTGCCGATGATCGTGAATGAAAGCGTCATCGGAAGGTAGAAGAGCGTCTTATAGAGCCGCGATCCCGGACGGCCTCCATTGAACAGCATGGCGACGAGAAGGCCAAGCGGCACAGGGATGCCTACAAAAAAGACGAGCCAGAGCAGATTGTTCTTGATCGCGAGCCAGAACTGGCCGTCACCTGCGAGCCTTCGGAAATTGGCAAGGCCGTGAAAGACGGGGCCGTAGATGATCGAGTCGCGCTTGGTGAAGGCGAAGGCGAAGCTCTCAAAAATGGGCACGATGACCCATACCACATACATCGCAAGCGGCAGGGCGAGAAAGGCCCAGGGCGCGAGGGCGCTTTTTTTAAGTCGTCGTGCGGGCATCGCGTTCGCCTCCCTTTTCATTCGGGTCGAGAAAAGGGCCCGCCGACCGGAGAGATGGAGCCGGCGGGCCCCGGGGAAACCAGGCCTAAGACGGTGTTTACTTGAGTTCAGCGTAAATCCGCTCGCGCTCCTTGTCGAGAGCCGCAAGAATTTCGGCGGCCTTGTCGGGGGCGCCCATGATCTCCACGATGGCGTTCATGCCCTTCGCGGCCATCTCCTCGGGCGCGTCGCGGTCGTAGAACTGCATAGCGGTGGCCGCACCCTTCATCATGTCGAGACCGCGCTGGGCGTCGGCGTTCGGGACAGGCACGTTCTGATTGGCGGCGAGGCGGCCAAGCGGCTTGCAGAACAACTCCTGCGCCTCCTTCGTGCCAAGATAGGCCATGAACTTAAGCGCGTTCTCCTTGTTTTTGGCCTTGGCGGGGACAAGATAGCCGTCGAAGGGCGTATCCACACCGTAGGCGGCATTGCCCTCGACGATGGGGAACTTGAACCAGTCGATGGAGTCCTTCTTGTCGGCGGGCGCGACGTCTTTGATAAACTGACCCATGAGGTACATGCCGGCCTTGCCGTCGAACATAAGCGTGGCGGCCTCCTGCCAGGAGTAGCTCGCCGCGTTCTTCATGATGTAGCCCTTCTTCGCGAGGTCGGCGATGTAGTCGAAGGTCTTCACGATCCTGGGATCGGTGTAGGCGACCTTGCCCGCGGTCACATCCTGGTGGAAGGCGCCGCCGTTGACCGCGACGTTCATGTAGTCGAACCAGCCGCCGGCGGTCCAGGTGTCCTTGGCGCCGATGGCGATGGGCTCGATGCCGGCATTTTTGAGGGCCGCACACACGGCGAGGAACTCATCCCAGGTGTTCGGCGTCTTCAGATTGAGCTTTGCGAAGACGTCTTTGTTGTAGTACACCGCCCACCAGTACCAAGACTGCGGCATGAAATACACCTTGCCATTGTAGCTCGAGGCGGTCTTAAAGGCCGCGGGGAAGTCGGCGTCCTTCCACACCGCGTCGATCGGCTCAAGCAGGCCCTTTGCGGCATACTGCTGCATGCGGAAGCCTGCGAACCAGGTGAGGACATCAGGCGCCTCCTTGGCGGTGAGGTAGTTCATGAGCTGGGTCTTGTACTGCTCGTGCGCCGTGGTGTTCACCGTCACCTTGATGCCGGGGTTCTTTTTCATGAAGTCATCGACCAGAGCCTGAAAGGCCTGCTTCGGCGCCTCGTCGGACATGTAGGACTGGATGACGAGTTCGTTCGAGCCTTTTTTTCCGCAGGCAACAAAGAGCGTCGTGGCGGCAAGCACCGCGCACGCGATGGCAATAACGCGTTTCATCAACTGCCTCCTCAAAAGCCTTCGACATGAAATGTAAGCGCTTTCATTTTATGCGATATTGGACCCTTGTCAAGGTGTTTTTTCACACATGAAAAAAACAGCCTTACGGACGATGTCGGCCGGGCTTTCCGCTGCGCGGCGTTGTAAAAACACTCCCCGCTCTTGTGCGCGCTTGTGCGAAAACAGGCTTACGCTATACTTACCCTGTGAACTTTACGCGCCTACGGGGTGCCGCCCCGCGGAGAGGGCCGCACATCCTCGTCGCGGCGTTTTTTTCCCTCGTCGCGATGGGGCTCCTTGCGGGATCTGTCGCACACGCGGCCACAGGGGGCGGCCACAGCGTGCCGCAGAAAGCGGCAAAGGCGCCTTCACCACTCCGGGTCGCCTGCGACGACAACTACCCTCCCTATGCATTTCGCGGCGCGAACGGCGAACTTAAGGGCATCGTCGTTGACCACTGGGCGGCCTGGTCGGCGGCAATGGGCATACGCGTGGAACTCGAGGGGCTTCCCTGGGCGGAAGCGATAAACGCCTTCGAATCGGGGCGCGTCGATGTGCTCGATACGGTCTTCGAAACCGAGGATCGCATCCGGCACGGCTATCGTTTTACGTCCGCCTATGCCGACATCCGGGTACCGGTGTTCATCCATAAATCGCTTTCGGGCATTGCCGATGCGCGCGAACTCCGCGGGCTCAAGGTCGGCGTCAAGGACAGTGATGCCGCGATCCAGGAGCTCGTCCGCCGGGGCGTCACGGAACTTGCCCTCTACCCAAGCTACGAGGCGATCATCGATGCCGCAGCGCGGCTCGACATCCGCGTATTCTGCGTCGATGCGCCGCCTGCGCTCTTCTTCCTGTATCGCCGGGGCATCGACCGCGACTTCCGCGTCGCCTTCGAACTCGGGAAAGGCGCCTTTCACCGCGCGGTTCGTTCGGGCGACGAGGAGCTCCTTGCCCTCATCGAGCACGGCTTCGCCTCGCTCCCGCGCGGACGACTCGAGGCGATCGACCGCACATGGCTCGGCACGGAGCTCGCGCGCGGCATCGATCTGCGCATCATCGCCCTCTCTGGCGGCGGCGCGCTCGCCCTCCTCGGGCTCCTCGCCTTTGTCGCCTGGACCTTGCGCCGCCAGGTTCGGGCGGCGACGATGCGCCTGCGCGAGGAGCTTGCGCACCTTGCGGAGAGCGAGGCGAAGACCAAGGCCTTCATCGCCGCCCTTCCCGACTTCTTTTTCACCCTCGACCGCGAGGGCCGCTATCTCGAGGTGCACACTGCCCAGCCGGAACTGCTCGCCCTCCCACCTGAGCGCTTTCTCGGCAGGCGCATGGACGAACTTGGCATGCCCGAGCCACTCGTCCAGGGCTTTCTCGACAAGGCGAAAGAGGCCCGTGAGTCTGGCCGCATGGCCTTCTACGAATATGACCTAAATATCCCCATCCTGGGCACGCGGCACTTCGAGGGGCGCATCGTCCCCCTCGGTGCCGATCGCGTTGTCCTCGTCGCCCGGGACATCACCGAAAGCCGCTTGCAGGAGGCGCGACTTAAGGCCTCGCTTGCGGAGAAGGAAGTGCTCCTCAAGGAAGTGCACCACCGGGTCAAAAATAACCTCCAGGTGATCTCGAGCCTCATTCAGCTTCAGTCCTACGCCCTCCGTGATGAACACGACCGGGAGCTCGTCCGCGAAACGCAGGCGCGCATCCGCGCCATGGCCAATGTCCACGAGCTCCTCTACCGCTCACCCGATCTTGCCTCGATCGAGGCGGCGGCATACCTCCACGCGATGGCGGAAGAACTTGCGCTTGGCTACGGCTTTACCGGCCTGAGTTTTTCAGGCGACACAGCGAGCCTCTCCATTGACGAAGCAGTTCCCCTCGGCCTCATCGCAAACGAGCTCATCCTCAATGCGATCAAGTACGCCTACGATGCGGGCGACGGCAGCATCGAGGTAACGCTTACGCGCGAGGAAGCCGAGCTCGTGCTTCGGGTTCGCGACGAGGGGAAAGGACTCCCGCCACAGATCGATCCGCTCCGCTGTGACTCGATGGGCTTCACCATCGTCCGCAATCTCAGCGCCCAGCTTGGAGGTCGGCTCAGCTATAGAGGACCTCCCGGCCTCTGCGCGGAATTCCGCTTTACGTACATGGCGGCGCGGGGCTAAACGGCGCCCCCGCCCCTTCGAGCAGGGCTAAAAGCCCTCGAGAAAATCGCTCCCGCGCGTCTTCTTCGCCCTCAAGGGCGAGTAACAGCGGCAGAAAGCAGCGGTAGAGGAGCTTCCCGATAAGGCGCCTCTGTGCCGCAAAGCGGGGATTGCTGTCGGCAAGCGAGGCAATAAGGTGCGTAAGCGCTTCGAGAAAGCGGGCGTGAAGCGCGGCAAGACGTGGCGACTCATCGAGCTCGACCGCATAAATGAGGCCGAGCCGGAGGCCGCAAGCATCCCAGAGCGCGAGGCAGAGCTCGACGAGCTCCTCAGGCGACCGAACCGGCGCCGCCATGCGTGCCTCGGCGAGCTCTATCGCGGTCGTAAGAACCGGCGCAGCCGCCGCATAGAGAAGCTCCTCCTTGCTCGCAAAGTAGTTAAACAAGGTGCGCCGCGCCACGTCGGCCGCCAGGGCGACCTCGTCCATGGAGACGGACTTCGCCCCCCGCTCCATAAAGAGCTCGGCCGCCACCTCAACAATGCGCTCCCGCGCCTTGCGCTTTTTTTTCTCCGTTCGCCCTTCGGCCCCGTCCATTGCGCCTCCTCAGCTTGACACATTCACCTCGTAGTGCTATATTGCACTCACAAGTGCAATATAGCACTACACACTGCAAGGAGCAAGCCAGTGAACACTCTCATGGTGACCATCATGGAAAACCTCTTCAATGTTGCGTATCTTAGCACGGTTTGGGTGCTCGTCGCGCTCATGGCGCGCGGTCGGGATCGGGTAGCGCAGGCCGACCGCCCGTATGCCGCCCGCTTCCTCCTCGCCTTTATCCTCCTTGCCTCGGGCGACACATTCCATGTCGGCGCGCGGGTTGTCACCGCCCTTATCGGTCCCGAACGCGCCACACTGCCGCTTGGCGGGGTGCCTGCCTCGTTCCTCGGCCTTGGCATGCTTGCGACCGCCTACACGATGACGATCTTTTACATGGTGCTCGCCGATGCCCGCAGGATGCGCCATGAGGGCAGAGCCGACACGGCCTTCTGGATCATGGAAGTCCTTCTCGGCCTCCGCCTCATCATCATGGCGCTCCCCGGCAATGCCTGGGAATCCGCAGTGCCGCCCTTTGCGATGGGCCTCGTCCGGAACCTCCCCCTTGCTGCCGCCGGTTTCCTCATGGCGACCCTCTTCGTCGCCGAAGGGCAGAAGACGAACGATCGGGCCTGGGCAGGTATCGGCTGGGCTATGCTCGCCTCCTACGCTTTCTACACGCCGGTCATCCTCTTCGCCGCCACGGTTCCAGCGCTCGGCCTACTCATGATTCCGAAAACCGTCGCCTACGTCGCAATGGGCCTCATCGCCTATAGGCGCTACTTTAAAAAGGGCTGAGACTTTAGACCTTGAACTTGCCGATGGACGCGTCCATCCGGCCAATCGTGCGCCGCGTCTGTTCCGCAGTCAGAAAGACGCGGCGCGCGCTCTCTTCGATGCCTTTCGCCCCTTGCGCCATCTCCTCAACGCTCGCCTTGATCTCGCGGGACAATTCGCGGAGCTTGCCCATCTCCTCGAGAATGGTGCGGTTGCCGGCGCTCATCTCCGACGAGCCAGAACGCACCTGCGCCGTGATGTCGTTCATCGCGCGAAGTGCCTCGAGGACCTGAGCCGAGCCCTCGCGCTGCTCGGCCATCGCCTGCCTGATCTCGCGCACAAGTGCGTCGGTCGCACTGATGTGCGCAGCCACGATCGAAAAGGCCGCCTCGGAGTCGCGCGAGGCGCTCACGACCTCGGCGATGGAGGCTTCGATGCGCCTAAGCTCGGCACCGATGCTGCGTGACTGTTCGGCCGCGGTCTCGGCAAGACGCCTGATTTCGTCTGCGACGACGGAGAACCCCTTGCCCGCAGCGCCGGCGTGAGCCGCCTCGATCGCGGCGTTCATCGCAAGGAGGTTCGTCTGACTCGCGATGTTCGCGATCACCGCGTTTGCCTCGAGGAGCGAGCGTGATTGTTCGGCGATCTGGGTGATGCGCTCGCCGGCCGCGGACTCTTTCGCCTTGCCCTCCTCCGAGGCGCCCGCAAGTTCGGCGAAGCGTTCGGCCATTTTTTCAATCGAGGCGGTCACTGCGCCAATGTTGCCGACCATCTCTTCGATGGAAGCCGAGGCCTCGGTGACACTTGCCGCCTGGTCGGCGATGAGCCCCTCGAGCCCCTCGATGTTCTTGGCGATTTGTGCGACGGCGCTCGAGGATTCGTCGACGCTCGCCGCCTGAACCTCGGTCCGCGCCCGGACATGATCGAGACTTCCGTTGATTTGGGTGATTGCTCCCGCCGTTTCGGCGACACTCGCGCCGAGCTCGTCGCCGATGCCGACGAGCTCGTCCTGCGCCTCCTTGAGGCTGGCAACAATGTCGCGAAGCCGCCCCAAAAAGAGGTTGAAATCGGCAACGAGCTCGCCAATTTCATCGTTGCGCTCGATCGAAAGGCGCTCCGAAAGATCCGCCTCACCCTCGGCGATTTTGCGGAAGCCCTCCGCCGCGCGGGCAAGCGGCTTGAGCATCGCCCCGACGATGAGGACGAGAACGAGGACGAAAACAAGGAAGCTTCCCGCCGCGATGAGTAGCGCGAAAAGGCCGAGCCGGTATACCGGCGCAAGAAGGTCGGACAGCGGCGAAACGAGGCCGAAACTCCAGAGCGCGCCGGGAAGCCGTAAGGGCGCAAACACAATATACGAGGTCTTGTTGTCCTTAGCCGAGGCCTTCACTTCGGTGTACACGCGGCCCGAGGAAATCGCCTCGAGCACCGCGGCCCGCCTTTCAGGCAGGGTGTAGTCGGCGATGTTCTTACCCACAAGCTCGGCCTTGGGATGTGCGAGAAATACGCCCCTCCCCGACAAAAGGTAGGCATAGCCTGAGCCGAAGGGTTTGACCTCCAGAACCGCCTGGGCGATGGCCGCAAGCGAAAGGTCGAGTCCCGCGACACCGACAGTTTTCCCGCCGACCTTCACCGGAACGCAAAAGGAGACAACGGTGGTGGGTTTTCCCGCGATCTCGTAGGTGGTCGGCTCGGTGACATAGGGGGAGCCGGAACGGAAGGGTTCACGGTAATAAAGACCCCGGTCATCCTCGGCATCGTAATCAACTGCGAGCTCGAACACCTTCGCACCGGAAAAGCGGTTCCAATACGGTGCAAAGCGCCCATCGGGGGCAAAACCGCGCTCGCCGGACCGTCTTTGTCGGAGCACACCCGGCTCGAGCACAAGCCAGGCTCCGCCCACTTCGGTCCGGGCATCGAAGAGCGCTTCAAGGCTCAAGATGACCGCCTCGGGCGACTCGGCGGAAAAAACGGCAGCGCCGAGCATGATCGCAAGGTCCTCGGCGCCTGCCGCGGCGCGCTCAAGGCGGTCGGCGACCACCTTCATTTCCTTGCCGGCCATTTCCGCCGACAAGGTGTACACGAGCCCTTCGGCAACCCGACGGGAATTGGCAAACAGACTTACAATGATCGTGGCAAAGCCTGCGATCAATACCGCGCTCAAACTGAGTACAAGCTTTGTCTTGAGGGACCTGCGTTGCTTCATGCCTCTGCCTCGCTTCCTCGTTGTCCGTAAGGGAGTCGCATGCTGACTCCCCGCTTTAGGGGGGTTTTGTCATTGAGGTCCGGCCGACAAAGGACCGGAAGGCGGAGTTTTGGGATAAAAAAATATAGCACCGAGGAGGCATACAAATCCGGAAAGCGGAAATATTTTTTTTAAATTTTAGTAAAAAGGCGGCACCCACACCGGGCGCCGCCTTTTTACGAGGGATACCGAGGAGGCCTACCCGCGATAGCAGAGCACGGGACAGCGTGCGGCCGCGACCTCATCGAGGCGGCCGATCGGTGTCGTCACCGGCGCATTGTGAAGGAGAACCGGATTGGTCCGCGCCTCTTCGGCGATTTTGAGCATCGCCTCGGCAAATTCGTCGAGCGCTTCCTTGTCCTCCGTTTCCGTCGGCTCCACCATGAGCGCTTCGGGGACGATGAGGGGGAAATAGATGGTCGGCGGATGAATGCCGTAATCGATGAGCCGCTTGGCAACATCGAGGGTATGGACACCCTCGGCGAGGTTGCCCATCGCGACAAACTCGTGCATGCAGCGGCGCGGATACTTCACCGGGTAGGCCTTTTCAAGCCGCGCCTTGAGGTAGTTCGCGTTGAGCACGGCGTTTTCCGCGACACGTCTAAGGCCTGCGGCCCCAAGCATGCGTACATAGACGTAGGCCCGGACAAGAACGCCAAAGTTGCCGTAAAAGGCCTTCATCCGCCCGATGCTTTTGGATGGGGTGGCAAGGGCGTAGGCTTCGCCGCGCTTCACCGCGATGGGACCCGGGAGGAAGTCCGCAAGCAGCTTGCCTGCGCCCACCATGCCGGCGCCGGGACCGCCACCGCCATGGGGGGTCGAGAAGGTCTTGTGGAGGTTGAAGTGCATCACGTCGATGCCCGCCTCGCCCGGCTTGAAAACACCGGTAACGGCGTTCATGTTCGCGCCGTCGCCATAGACGAGGCCGCCTGCCTCATGGACAAGGCGGGCGATTTCCTCGATATTGCGCTCGAAGAGGCCGAGCGTATTCGGGTTAGTGATCATGATGCCCGCGACATCATCGCCGAGCGCCGCCTTAAGCGCCTCCATATCGACGCCGCCCTCGGCGTTCGAGGGTATGGTGACGGTCTCAAGCCCGGCCATCGTGCAGGACGCGGGATTCGTGCCGTGGGCGGAGTCAGGGATGAGCATCTTCGTCCGCTTGGCATCGCCCCGCGCAAGGTGATAGGCGCGAATCATAAAGACGCCCGCAAGCTCGCCATGCGCACCCGCCGCCGGCTGCAGGCTTACCGCCTCAAAGCCGCCGATCTCCGCGAGCATCGCTTGGAGCCTGTAGATGAGCTCGAGCGCGCCTTGGCTGAAAGCCTCGCCGACAAGGGGGTGGGTGCGCGTCCAACCCGGATTCGCGGCCGCAGCCTCATTCACCTTCGGGTTGTACTTCATCGTGCAGGACCCCAAGGGATAGAAGTGCGTGTCGATCGAGAAGTTCTTCTGCGAAAGGCGGGTAAAATGACGCACAACGGTGAGCTCGTCGAGTTCAGGAAGCCTGAGCTCCGTCCGCACGAGGGCGCTGGGCCGGGAATAGGCAGGTACATCGCTTTTGGGGAGCGCAACCGCAGTCCGGCCTGGGGAGGAGAGCTCATAGACGAGGGGTTCGGGTCGCAGGTTCATTGGGTCACCTCCCGGAGGGATGCCGCAAGGAGCTCAATTTGCGCCCGCGTGCAGGTCTCCGTGACGCAGACGAGTAGCTCATTCTTTCGCTCGGGGTAGTAGCGCGAGAGCGGAAGCCCCGGAACGACGCAACGGCGCGAAAGCCGCTCGGAAATCTCCTCGGCGGGGATCGGCGTCGCCACGCGGAACTCCTTGAAAAACTCCTTGTTCTCGACCCGGAAGCCGGGGATCGCGCCGATGAGCTCGGCCGCGTAGTGCGCCTTATCCCAGCAGAGCTCGGCGACGGTCTTAAGGCCGCCCTTCCCCATCGCCGCAAGATAGATGCAAGCCTGGAGCATAACAAGGCCCTGGTTCGAGCAGATGTTCGAAACCGCCTTCTCGCGACGGATGTGCTGCTCGCGCGCAGAAAGCGTGAGGACAAAGCCCTTGCGCCCCTCGTGGTCCTTGGCCTCGCCGACGATGCGCCCGGGAAGCTTGCGGACGAGCTTCTGGGTGCAACCGAGCATGCCAAGGAAGGGGCCACCGTAGTTCATCGGATTTCCGAGGGACTGTCCCTCGGCGACGACGATGTCGGCGCCGAGCTCACCAGGGCTCTTCAAAAAGCCGCACATGATGGGATCGGCCTGGATAATGAAGAGCGCACCGACGGCGTGCGCCTTTTCGGCGGCGGGGGAGAGGTCGCGGAGCTCGCCTTCGAACTCAGGGTAGGCCGCGATGAGGGCGAAGACGCGGTCATCGAGCGCGGCCTTTGCCGGATCGCCTGCATACTCCTCGATCTGCACCGGGAAGGCGGCGAAATAGGTGCGGACAACATCCTTGTACTCGGGATGGAGGGCCGCAGGAAGGAGAAGGCGCGCACGACCCGAGGCGTTGTGGTAGGCCATGAGCGCCGCCTCGGCGAGGGCGGTGGCGCCGTCGTAGTGCGAGGCGTTGACCACCTCCATGCCAAGAAGAGCGGCGGCCATCGACTGATACTCGAAAATGGCCTGGAGGGTGCCCTGGGAGACCTCGGGCTGGTAGGGAGTGTAGGCGGTGAGGAATTCACCGCGCGAGGCGAGCGCAGGCACAACGGAGGGGATGAAGTGGTTGTAGGCGCCAGCGCCGAGAAACCAGGCGCAGGTGGCGGCCGTGACGTTGCGCGCGGCCATCGCCTCGGCCTCGCGGAGCGCCTCAAGCTCGGAGAGGGGCTCGGGGAGATCGAGCTTCGGAAAGCGCCGAGCCGCGGGAATGTCCGCAAAGAGCTCCTCGATGCTGGCCGCGCCGACGGCGGCGAGCATCGCGGCGCGGTCGGCGTCGGAATTAGCGACAAAGGGCACGACTTACTCCTTACCCGCTTCCTTTTCGTAGGCGGCCGCGTCGAGGAGGCCGTCCCACTCGGCGGGAGCGGTCGGGGCGATGCGAATCATCCAGCCCTTCCCGTAGCAGTCCCTGTTGACAAGGGCGGGATCGCCCTGAAGCGCTTCGTTGACGGCGATGACCTTGCCCGAAAGGGGCATGTACAGGTCGCTCGCGGCCTTGACGGATTCAACGACGCCGAAAGCCTCGCCCTGCTTGAGGGTCTTACCCACTTCAGGTAGCTCGACGAACACGATGTCGCCAAGCGATTCCTGGGCGTGATCGGAAATGCCGACTACGATTTCAGCGCCCTCCTTGCGGGCGAACTCGTGGCTGGTCCTGTAGCGCGCATTCGTATCGATCTTCATGTCTAAACTCCTTTATACGGGCCGGCCTTCACGGCCGGCGCCCGGGGCTGTGCCGTCTACGAACAGTAGGCGTGCCTACCGGCGGTAGGCGGGAACGTAGAGGGGGCGCTTCACCACAAGCGCCTCCTTCGTCTTGCCGTGGATAAGCACCTGAACCTTTGTCCCGGCCTTGGCGAACGCGGGAAGGACGAACGCGTTAGCGGCGTACTTCTTCACCGTCGGGCAGAACATGCCCGCGACACAGACGCCGATCTTTTCCCCGGATTCGGCGAGCACCTCGTAGCCCTCGCGGGGGACGCCGCCTGACACCTCGAGGCCGACAAGCTTCCGCGCGGGACCTGCGGCGATCACCGCCTCAACCGCGGCCTTGCCGACAAAGTCCTTTTCAAGGCCGCAGGCCCACTTAAAGCCCGCCTCGATGGGGTTGATCGTCGGGCTAATCTCGTGGCCATGAAGCGGCATCCCCGCTTCGAAGCGGAGTGAATCGCGCGCGGCAAGCCCGATCGGCCGCGTTTCGATGCCCGCCTTCTCCCCGCGCTCGAGAAGAAGAGTCCACAGCCGCTCGGCGCTTTCCGCGGGGAAAAACAGCTCGCCGCCGTCCTCGCCCGTGTAGCCGGTGCGACCAAAGAGAATAGGAATGCCCTCGACCTTGATCTCGCCTGCGGTAAAGCGGGGGAACTCGGAGACCTTGCGATCCGCCACCAGATCCATGAGCTCGATCGCGCGAGGTCCCTGGACGGCGATCATGTAGGTCGCATCGGACTTGTCCTCGATTTTGAGTCCCTGAGGCGCATGGCGCGTAAACCAGGCGTAGTCGGCCTCGCGGTTCGAGGCGTTCACGACTATCCACCAGCGGCCGGGAAGCTTGTAGATAAAAAGATCGTCGAGCACGAGCCCCTTGTCATCGAGGAGGAGGGAGTAGCGGGCATCCCAGTCCTTCATGTCGAGGACGGTCGCAGAGACCATCCGCGAAACGAACTCGTCCGCACCAGGACCGGAGACCTCGATCTGGCCCATGTGGTCGATGTCAAAGAGCCCGACGGAGCGGCGCGTGATGAGATGCTCTTCGACTGCGCCGGTTGGATACGAAATAGGCATATCGTACCCGGCGAAGGGAGCCATCTTGGCTCCTGCCGCGATATGCCAACCATGGAGACGGGTGGAGTTCAGGATAAGCCTCCTTGCGATAGCACTGCGATTACCCTAGGGAGTCTACAATAGAAATTTCAGAGCGTAAAGGGCGTCTTGCAAATCAAAAATAGTGGTTCAACTATCAAAATACACAAAAGAGTCCAAGGCTCAAAAACTATTGCGAGATAGCGGCGCCCCGATATAGACCCCTTCGCCGCCGAGATAATCGTGCTTCTGCCCTTCGATGAGAATTTGCACATCATGAACCGTCGAAAAGGCGGTCGCGGTGTAGACGATCTGTTTAAGCTGTCCGGCATAGCCTTCGACGCCATAGCGATTGTACATGAAGGCCTCGTTGAAATTCAAAACGGCGGTTGAGCCGCGTACCTGGGCGGAAAGTAGCACCGTCCCTTGGGGGATGAGCGAAATGAGATTGCGCCTGAGTTCCTCCTCACTCGGCCCTTTGAGGAGCGCCGCAAGTGCGTCGGAAAGGGGCGCATCGGAAGCAGGTATGACCCGTGTAACCTCGTGGCGGGAAATAACACCATCCTCGTCAATGCGCACAAAATAAAGGCGCGCGCTTCGCGTCTTTGCTACCGACGGCCGCACTTCCTGAGACTTCGGCGCGGGCTTTGCCGGCTCGGATCGCCCGCCTTTAGCGTCTGCGCGCGGCCGCAAGGCCGCGGACTTGTCCTGCGTTTGCTCACCTGGCGCCGAGGGCGACGTCGCCGGCGGCGCTTCGACGGGGGTGCCTGTTCCCGGCAAAGCCGCCGGCGTTGGCGATACCAACGACGGCAATGCCGACGGCGGCGCCGGTTCTCTGGCGGAGGGAAGGCCTGATTGCGGCGCACGCGGCGAATCCTTTCCTTTGCCGCGCTCGGTTTTCATGATTTCGGTAAAATTCGTCCGCTCCAGGGTCTCGCGAATCTTGTTCAGGTTCGCGAGAAAGAGCAAAAAAACGACACAGAGGAGGATAAGCCAGACGACACAGCCTGAGCCGCCGCCGGACCGGGAGGAGGAACGCCTTCGGTCAGCCATATGCGAAAGGATACTAGCCGCGTAGGCACGGGGGGGTCAAGCGCGCATGGCCAGAGTGTGTACGCAGCGCTCAGGGTCGGGATCGGCGCCGGGCATAAGCACCACAACGGGCCACGACACGGGATTGTGGAACTGGACAAAACGGCCTGCCTGCCTGAGCGCATACCGCCCCGAAACCGGGCGATGTCCACCGAACCAGAGCGCGCCCGGCGCCGCAGCGCCAAAGAGCGCAGTAAGCCCCGCCTCGACCGAGCCCTCCTCTGCCGCGCCGTTCGGGGTCCAGATAAGCGCCTCCACGACCTCAGGCCTGTGCCTGCACTCGACGATGTCCGTGCGGGAAAGCGGCACGGCCGGCTCCGCATGGCTTGCGACGAAGCGGGCGCCGCGCACCGCAATCGGAAGGGCGCGCTCAAACGCGCGATAGGCGGCAAGCAGAGAGGAACCATAATGCTGCGCGAACCAGGAGACGACCATCTCCCCCTCGGCGGCGAACTTGTAAAACGGGTGATCGCCATGGGCGTTTTCGTTTGTAATGTTGTCGTGGTTGCCCTTGAGGTAGTGCACCCTGCGGGGAAAGATGCACTTCAAATCAAGAACGAGCTCGACCGTTGCCAGCGTGCGCGCCATTTCGGCATCCATGGCCGCATGGCTCGCCCAGCCGCCGAGATATTCCTCGTAGGCGGCGCTCCAGCGCTCCGCGGCACCCGGGCCCTCGGAATGGAACGCATCGCCCAGGCACACAAGTTGGGCTTTGCCCCGCGCAAGAAGCTCCGCAAATGGAGCCTCCGGACGGCCATCAAACGCCGGACGCCAGGCAAGAACGGCGGCGAGAAAATCGACCCGGGCATGAAGATCGGGCACAAGAACGGTCAGCATATCCGGAAGCTCGACTAAGCCACCGGGTAAGCCCCGTGAGTCACAAGGACGCAGCTCTCGGGGCTCGGTATCGAGAATGGCGGTGGCCGCAGCGACGAGCTCGGCAAATTCCTGTGCCGCAGGAAGCCCCTCGCGCCGCGCAAGCATAGTGGCGCGAGCAAGAAGCGCGCAGGATGCCGACCGGGGATCGCCTTCGTCCATTGCCCGCTTTCCTAGGCCTCGCCCCCCTCGAGCTGTGCAAGCCAGCGCCGTGCGGCCTGGTCCTCTGGCTCGATCTCGAGGGCGGTGCGGAAAAATCCCGCAGCCTCCTCGGGGCGGCCGCGCTTGAGCGCAAGCGCGCCGAGATTCGAGATGATCTTCACGTTTTCAGGCTCTGCGCGGAGGGCCGCCTCGAGCGCGGCCTTGGCTTCGCCGAGCCGTCCGAGCTCCATAAGGCAGATCGACAGCTCGTTCTGCACGTCCGCGCCCTCGGCACCAAGCTCGATCGCTTTTTCAAAAGCGGTGCGGCCCTCCTCCCACCGGCCGAGCCGTCGGCAGGCCCAGCCGACGAGAAACCAGGCGTTCCAGACGCGCGGGTTTTTGTCAAGGAAGGCGCGGGCCTTTTCGAGCCCTTCGACATCACGCCCGAGACGTATGGCGTCGTAGGCCTCCTTAAAGAGCTCGTCGAGGTACCCCTGAGCGCCAAGCATTTTGACGATCTCCTGAGCCTTGGCCTTGCGTTCCTCGTTGTCGCCGATCTTTGCGTAGGTTTCAAAAAGACTCCGCGCACGGTCGTAGTTGCGTTTCCGCAGAAAGAAAAAGCCCGCATTGAAATACGCCTCGGGAAAGGGCGGCTCCATCGCAAGGAGGAGCTTGTAACTCTCGAAGGCCTTGCCGTCGAACTCCTCGGCGGCATCCTCCCTGCCCGCCTGCGAAAGCGCCTCAGCGCGGTCTTCGTACATCACAGCAAGATCGATAAGAGGCTCGGGCGCCTCGGGATAAAGGCCACGCAGGGCCCGAAAAATCTCCTCGGCGACCTCCCAGTCCTTGTTGCGCGCTTTCGCGATGCCCGCCTCCGACAGCTCGGCGAGAATCTTGGGCTTCACCGCCTTGACGAAGGCCCGATAATAGGCGGCGTGTTCGTGATCGGGAGCCCAGGCAAGGAGACGAAGCATGCCGGCGACGATCGCCTCCCAACTGAGCGTTCGGGGGTCGAAACGCTCAGGATCGACCCCTGGTTCGACGGGTATGGGAACCGCGGGATCCGGACGGAACGATCCGATCTCCCGCGCGAGGGCGGGCGGCAACTCGATGTACACAAGGCGCGCGAGGGCGGCTTCGGCGGCAGCATCGCGACTGGCGGAACTAGGCATGGGGGACTCCTCCTCCTGAGGAAGTGGGTGTGGCGGTCGCGGATGCGCGTGACTCAGGCGAAACTGGGGGCGGCGCCGAGGACGGCGGCGCCGAGGACGCTGCGGCCCCAGATGGGCCTTGGGCGGAAGCGGCGGGTTCCTCAACGCGCGATTGGCGCACCTGACTGAGGTAATCGTTGATGTGGAGCTTATAGGTCATGGGTATGGAGGCTTCGTCAAAGCGCAAGGCAAGCGCCGCAAGGTCTTTCCGGCCCTCGACATCCTCGTAGCGCACAATGGACCCCCGTATCTCGAGGAGCTCGCGCGGCTCCTCCATCTCGAGGCGGAGGACGCAGTCTTTGCCGACAAGGAATTTTGCAAGACCGACGATGATGATCTTGGCGCCCGAAAAGGAAAGGTCACGCAAAATGCACTTACGCGGCACACCCTGAACATAGAGCACCGTATCCCGCGAGACGAGACAGAGCTTGCGCATCGCATCGGGGGTGAGCAAAATGCGCTCGTCTCGTCGCCGCGCAGAATTCATGTTGGCATCGAGAAGACGCCCCATGATCTCGATAAGGTCGTCAGGCGGCCGCTGGGTGTATTCGATGGTCATGAACTGGAGGTCACCCCCCGATTGGGTGTAGGGGGAGAAGCCCGTCGCGCGGCCGGTCACAAAAAAGCTCACGGGGTCCTGCTTGCCTTCGACCAGAAAGCTGAAGCGCAGGGAAACGAGGTTGTTGGCGCGCTTGATCTTCTCGTTGAGGATGGGCTTGGCGCTCGCAATGACCTTGGCGCCCAGAAAGGACGTCGAATAAATCACGCAGGGCCACTGCTCCCCGACACACTTGAGGTAGACGTGCCGGGGGTCAAGGCCGACCGTCTTGATGATTTCCTTGGTATAGGTGACGTCGATCGCCTTATAGAGGTCGTACCATTTCAGTATCTGCTGGCTCGTGGTGATCGACATAGGCTTCGCGGGAAATAATAGGTCATTGGGCGCTCTTGGTCAACGACGGTGAGCGAGCGCAAACAGAGAAACGCCGCCTAAGACCCTCCTTTTGCGCGACAAGAAAATTTCACTCTTTCCAGGGAAAGATCATGCCACGGAGCGTCCGCTTGCCGACAAGCTCCCGATCCTCCGCAAGGAGCTCCCCCCAGGGGATATCGGCGCGCCCTTGCCCTGCGTGCGTCTCGAGCCAGTCATACTTATAGAGGCGAAGGCGGAGCGCATCGGCAAGCGCAAGAGCGACGCCTGCGGCACCCGGAGCGAGAAAGGCGAGCACAACCGAGAGCGCAAGCGACAGCGCGTTGTACACGAACAAAAAGAGCGAAAAGGCCGCATTGTCGAAAAAGAGAATGAAGCTCTTTTTGAGATTCTTCGCAAACCCGCCGCCGAGGCGGGCATGGAGGGGCAGATACCACTGGAGCGCCAACACGAGCACAACGGCGGTCCAAAGGAGGAGTCCCGCAGCGAGGGCTCCGAAAAAGCCGCCCCGCGATAGGTAGAAGGGCAGGCCAGCGCTGATAGCGGCATACGCGAAGAGGAGCATGAGCCCGTATTGCAGGCCGGGGAAGAAGCCTGCCTTGAAGGCCACAAGAACGTCACGCGCACACAGCGCGCCAAAATCGGCGACCCGTGTAAGCGCATGGACGCAGGCCGAAAACCAGACCGCGGCAAGGAGCGCAAGGAGGGCGCCGAGCGCGACCACGAGAACTGTACTGCCTGAGGCGGCCACGGAAGGCAGAAGCAGGGAAAGCGCAAAGAGGCACGAAAAGCCGAGGTTGAGGAGGACAAGCCCGAAGAGATGATCCCAGCCGTCGAAAAAGGCCTTCTTGATAAAAAACGCGGTCATAGGCCTTGCGGTATAGCCTATCCTTGACAAATTGGCAACCGTGCACCTATGTTTGCCCTGGAGCCGGTAGCGGCCTCACCCAAGGGCGCGCGTACAGCTATCATCCTCGATAAAGAGGTACAGAGTGGACGAACAGTACCGTTTTCCGCTTGAGAACTTCATGCCACGCGAGAAGTTCGAGCGGATCAAGGCCTTCGCCAAGGACCTTGAGACTCCCTGCCTCGTGCTCGATCTCGACGTGATCAAGTCGAACTACGAGGCGCTCAGGCAGCATCTGCCATTTGCGAAGGTCTTCTACGCGGTCAAGGCAAACCCCAACGACGAAGTGGTTGCGCTCCTCCGCGACCTTGGCTCCAACTTCGACGTGGCGACGCGCTATGAGCTCGATCAGCTTCTCCGCCTCGGCGTGAGCCCCGACCGTATGAGCTTCGGCAACACCATCAAAAAAGAGAAAGACATCGCCTATTTCTACGAAAAGGGCGTCCGCCTTTTCGTGACCGACTCCCTGTCCGATCTCGACAAGCTTTCGCGTGCAGCCCCGGGTTGCAAGGTGTTTTTCCGCCTGCTCACGGAGGGTCTTGGCGCCGACTGGCCTCTGTCCAAGAAATTCGGCTGCCACCCCGACCTTGCCCGCCAGCTCATCAAGACGGCGGTGCGCTTCGGCCTTGAGCCCTACGGCATCTCCTTCCACCCCGGTTCCCAGCAGCGCGACATCGGCCAGTGGTCCACCTCGCTCACCCAGGTCGGCCAGCTCTGGCGCTGGGCCCGCGAAGAGGCGCACGTCGAGCTCAAGATGATCAACATGGGCGGCGGCTTTCCCGCCAACTATGTCGAGCCCACCGACAGCCTCCAGATGTATGCGGAAGACATCCGCCGCTTCCTCGACAACACCTTCGGTGCGGGCAAATGGCCCGAAGAGATCATCATCGAACCCGGCCGTTCCATGGCGGGCGACGCGGGGGTGATCGTCTCGGAAATCGTCAACATCGCCAAAAAGTCGGTCCACGACCGCTACCCCTGGGTCTTCCTCGACATCGGCAAGTTCGGCGGCCTCATCGAAACGCTCGACGAGGCAATTAAGTACCCGATCTATTTCGAGGGTCAGGGCAAGGCGGTCGAGATCATCATCGCAGGCCCCACCTGCGACTCGATGGATATCCTCTACGAGAAATGGACTTACACGATGCCCGAGAAGACCAAGATCGGCGAACGCGTGTACATCCTCACGACGGGTGCCTACACGCAGAGTTATTCATCGATCTACTTTAACGGCTTCCCGCCCCTTGCAGCCTACATCCTAAAATAGGCCCCAAGGCTCACAAGACGACACACGGGGCGGGGGGGGGGTTGCCCGGCGCCCCCGGGTTTTTTTAAAGACGAGCCCCACCCCCGGCACAAAGAGCGGGGGCGGGG
>JAJUIB010000013.1 GCA_029265615.1 Spirochaetota bacterium | reverse complement strand
GGCGACTACATCAGCGTCTACGACATCCAGCGCGCCGTGCAGGACGGCGCCACGGTGCCCATCTACTACGAGAGCCGGCTCGCCAAGCTCGCGCTCGACGAGGCCGAACGGCCGAAGATCGACCCGGACTTCGAGGAAGCCACCGAAGGCGAGGAGGTCGAGAGGAAGGAGAAGCTCAAGACCAAGTGGGCGCAGCTCGAGGCCGTGGTGGGCTCGGAGAAGCGGCTCGCGCTCGTGGCGTGCGACATCGTCGAGCACTTCGAGAAGCGGCTGGAGGCGATGGACGGCAAGGCCATGGTCGTCTGCATGAGCCGGCGCATCTGCGTGGAGCTGTACCGCGAGATCGTGAAGCTGCGGCCCGGCTGGCAGGACGAGGACGACGCGCGCGGGAGCGTCAAGGTCGTCATGACCGGCTCCGCGTCGGACCCGCCGGACTGGCAGCCGCACATCCGCAACAAGCCGCAGCGCGAGGCGCTCGCCAACCGTTTCCGCGACGCCGCGGATCCGCTGCGCATCGTGCTGGTGCGCGATATGTGGCTCACCGGCTTCGACGCGCCGAGCCTGCACACGATGTACCTCGACAAGCCGATGCGCGGCCACGGACTGATGCAGGCCATCGCGCGGGTGAACCGCGTGTTCAAGGACAAACCCGGCGGGCTGGTGGTGGACTACCTGGGCCTCGCCCAGGAGCTGAAGGCCGCGCTCGCCACCTACACCGAGAGCGGCGGCACGGGCCGCACGGCGCTGGACCAGGACGAGGCCGTGGCCCTGATGCTGGAGAAGTACGAGGTCTGCTGCGGGCTCTTTCACGGCTTCGACCGGTCGAAGTGGAGGACCGGCACGCCGGCCGAGCGCGTGGGCCTGCTGCCCGCCGCGCAGGAGCATGTGCTGCGGCAGGAGAACGGGAAGGATCGCTGTCTTCGCGCCGTCCGCGAGCTGTCGCAGGCGTTCGCCCTCGCTGTTCCGCACGAGGAGGCGCTGCGCATCCGTGACGACGTGGCCTTCTTCCAGGCGGTGCAGGCGGTACTCGCCAAGCGCGCGCCGGGAGAGGCGCGCCCGGAGGAAGAGATCGATCACGCCGTGCGCCAAATCATCTCCCGCGCGATCGCCCCCGAAGGCGTCGTGGACATCTTCGCCGCGGCCGGGCTCCAGAAGCCGGACCTCTCCATCCTCTCCGACGAGTTCCTGGCCGAGGTGCGCGGGATGCCGCAGCGAAACCTCGCGGTCGAGCTGCTGCAGAAGCTGCTCAAGGGGGAACTCGCGGCCCGCCGGCGCAAGAACGTCGTGCAGGCGCGCTCGTTCGCCGAGCTGCTGGAGCAGACCATCCGCCGCTACCAGAATCGCGCGATCGAGGCGGCGCAGGTGATCGAGGAGCTGATCGCGCTGGCCAAGGAAATGCGGGAGGCAATCGCGCGCGGGCAGTCGCTGGGCCTCTCGGAGGACGAGCTGGCGTTCTACGACGCGCTGGAGACCAACGACAGCGCGGTCAAGGTGTTGGGAGACGAGACGTTGCGAACCCTTGCGCGGGAGCTGGTCGCCACCGTGCGCGCGAACGTGACGATCGACTGGACCCTGCGCGAGAACGTGCGCGCGCAACTGCGAGTGCTGGTCAAGCGGATCCTGCGCAAGCACGGCTACCCGCCGGACAAGCAGGAAAAGGCGACGCAGACGGTGCTGGAGCAGGCTGCGCTGCTCTCGTCGGAATGGGCGGTCGCATGAGAGGGGCGTCTAACAACAGCATGCAGCGGACGCCTGCGATGCAAACTAGCAAAACTATATAGAATAAGGAAAAACTTTTCGAAGGGCATAAACAGTAGATTGACTATGCATATATAAATGTGTATAATATATGCATGGAGGTAGTCTGTGCGTACAACCTTAGATCTTCCCGAGGCGCTCATTGAGGAAGCAATGGCTTTGACTCATATATCTACTAAGACCGACCTTATAAAAACAGCTCTGCAAAACCTTATTCAAAGAGAACGTGTAAAGAACTTAAAGCAGTATTTTGGGAAAGTTGATTTGGATATTGACCTTGATGCGTTGAGGCAGCGATGAACAAAGTACTTGTTGATTCATCTGTCTGGATATCTTTTTTCAAGGGAAATGATGAAACGAAAGTCCTATTCCAACTTCTTGATGCTAATCAAATATGTACAAATGATTTGATTTTAGCGGAACTTATTCCATCACTTCATCACAAAAAGGGAAACGAAATAATAAGGTTGCTTACTGTTGTTGAAAAAATAGAACTTAGAATAGATTGGCCTGGAATCATTACCATGCAAACCATGAATTTGAAAAATGGAATAAACAGAGTCGGAATACCAGACTTGGTTATTGCACAAAATGCCGTTCAAAACAAAGTTCATTTATATAGCTTTGATAAGCACTTCGAGCTAATGAAGCGCCATATAGGATTAAAGGTTTTCGGAAGTAATATTTAGGAACAAGGAGAGTGGTAGATTCAACCTCCAAGTGCAAAGCCTAGAACCATTAGCGGTCAAGGTGGAAGGCTCTCGCCCACCGGCGGGAATCGCGGAAACCGCGAAAGCCGACGAAACCCGAGTGTGTCGAGGTTTCGAAACCCAATCAGGTCTGGTCCTGGGACATTACCTGGTTCAAGACCGGAGTTTCAGGGCTGTTTCTCTACGCCTACACTGTCATCGATGTGTACGACCGCTCCATCGTCGGCTTGTCGATTGAGACCTCCGAATCCGAGGAGCACGCTACACGCCTGTTTAAGCGCATTATCAGGGACTTAGGCGTCACTTCGACGATTATCCATGCCGACAACGGCAATCCGATGCGGGGCGTGACGTTGGCGGTCTTCCTTGACTCGCTCGCCATCAAGCGAAGCCACTCGCTCCCCCGTTGTAGCAGTGACAATGTCATCATTGAATCCTGGCACAAGACCCTCAAGAGCTCCGTCGGGCGTCCAGACCACTTCGAGTCGTTAGATGATGCTCGGACCTGGTACGCCAACTTCATCCATTGGTACAACACCGAGCACCGCCACTCTGCCATCGGCTATGTCACACCCCGCACGCGACACGACGGACGCGACATCCAGCTCTTCGAGAAGCGTAACGAGGTTATCTGCGCGGCTGTGGCGCGCACTCCGCTCCGCTGGAGCGGCACGCCTCGTCTTTATACCAGAATCGCCCAGGTGCGACTGAATCCACCGCCGCAACTCTCTCCCATCCCTGATTCCTGTGAAAGACCTACGGAGATCGTGTGTCATCTATCTTGACCGATTCCGAACCGATGAGAATTGCTATGATTCAATCGAGACTGGTAAATCAGTAGGGAAAGAAGAATGGTGAAATAAAAAAGCTATGTTCCTGAAAGGGGAGATATTGTATGGTTGGATTTTGATCCGCAGGCCGGACATGAGCAACGCGGAAGAAGACCGGCATTAGTGATTTCCCAGAAGTCATATAATCAAAAAGTGGGATTAGGTATTTTTTTGTCCAATAACGAGTAAGGAAAAAGGTTATTCATTTGAAGCCAAGGCAAATGGAAGATAAATGGATGTGTATTGAGTGATCGGTTTAAAAGTCTAGATTTGAAGATACTAAACATTGAGTTTATTGAAAAATAAAATGATGAAGTAATTGATAGGGCAGTTGAGATAGTAAAAGTAATAATTGAATAGAAGAAAATTCATCGAACAATCGCTTCAACCGGACTTGGCTATGTCACGATTTCCGCTGTTGCTTCGCTCGGCAGGAATCGCGCCATGACCCAAATAATCATGACAAACTTAATCAAGGCATCGCACCTTGGGAAAAAGTGCGAGAGCTTTGGCAAATCCTTCGTTTATGCAAATGCCTACGGCGTCCGCCGCTTTGGGGAAAACGGCGCACTCGAGGTCATCGCGCTCGCGAGGGCTGAAATCCGAAAGCACGTATCCGGCGATGTCGGCGTGGTCGGGGCGTCCGATGCCGATGCGCAGGCGAGCGAAGTCCCGCGTCCCGAGGCGCGATTCGATAGACCGGAGGCCGTTATGGCCGCCGAGTCCGCCGCCGAATTTAAATCCGAACGATCCGAACGGAAGCTCAAGGTCATCATGGATTGCAAGGAGCTCGTCAGGCGCCACATGGAAAAACCGCATCGCCTCGCTGATCGCGTCTCCGGAAAGGTTCATGTAGGTTTCGGGGAAGAGGAACCAGATGCGCCCGTTTGGGCTTGTCCACTGGGCATACCGGCCCTTGAACTTGCGCTCAAAGCTGAGCTCGCCATAGACCGGCAGGTGTTCAGCAAGCTGCCACGCCACGTTGTGGCGGTTGCCGCGGTATTCTCGGCCATGGTTTCCGAGAAAGGCGTAAAGTCGTATCATGGCGCGCCCCCACTGGACCTTTGACGGTCGACCGCGCCGATAGTACACTAAGCCTTCTCACTTACGGAAGATGCCGGAGGGATTATGCAGGTGCAACCAGGATTCGTGATGCAACATGACAGAGCCGATGGACGGTTGCGCATCAGGATCTTCGCCGCAACGGACTTTGCTATTGAATCCGATGAGACCACTATTTTACAGACGGGGTTCGAGGAGCTCCTTGCACTCGCGGAGGTTCCGGCGGCCATGCGGTCGGGATTCCGCGGTCCAGAAAAACCGCGCTTTATCGTCAATGGGTGGCAGTCCTGGTCATATGCGGGGGAGCTTGATGCGGAGGAGCGGGTGCGCCCCTGCGTGCTTAAGCGTTTCCGCGTTTTTTCCCAGTGGCCGGGCCCCCCGGAGCGGCGGGGCGAGGTGCTGTCGCATTTTTATGTCGGCGTCCGCTCAGGCATAGGACGGTTCTTTATCGTGTCGCGCAACGTAGGTACTCCACCGATCGCGTTTCGTGTAGGTCGGGAGGATCTTGGGCTTGCCGTCTCTATGCTTGCAAAGGGCGCGCGTTTTGCACAGGGAACGTTGGTCGCGGAGCTCATTGCGTTCCATTGCAACGACATGTTTGCGGCCCGCGACGCGTTTCGTGCGGTGTTTGCCGAAATGGGGACGTTCAAGCGGCTTGCGTTTTTGGGTTCCGCCGAAGGGCTTGTGCCGGGCGGCTACGAATCGTGGTACAACCACTACACGAATATCGACGAGCGGGTGATCGGCGAGGATCTTTCCGCCATCGACCGCGAACCGAACCTCATCCGCGATTACTACATCGCGCGTGGTAAGCCAACGGTGTTCCAGATCGACGACGGCTGGGAAAAGGCGGTTGGCGAATGGGAGATCGATACGGCGAAATTTCCGAATGGTCTATCGCGCCTTGCGGCACAGGCGGATGAAAAGAACCTCATTCCAGGGCTGTGGCTTGCTCCGTTCTTGGTGACCCGCCGTGCGGCGGTCTTTCACGCTCACCCGGAGTGGCTTCTGCGCGATGCAAGGGGCAAGCCGGTGCGGGCCGGATGGAACCCCAACTGGGATGGCTATTTTTATGCGCTCGACCTATCGCTCCCCGAGGTTGAGGAGTATCTTGACGCGATCATGCGGCGTGTCGTGGACGAGTGGGGGTTCAGGTACCTCAAGCTCGACTTTCTCTACGCCGGATTTCTTCCGGGCCGTCGGGCTCGAGGCGGCGCCGCCTATGAACACTACGAGCGCGTCATCGGGCGCATAACGTCGCGAATTGCGGATGCCCGGGGGCGCCCCGTCGCCTGGCTCGGCTGCGGAGCTCCGCTTGAATCGAGCTACCGCCATTTCCCGCTCATGCGCATTGGGGCCGACACACTCGAGGCATGGGAATGGCCGATTCTTAAGGTGCTGCGGCACGAGGGGCGCCCTTCCGCGTATTCCAACCTGCTTGCGACCTTCGGGCGGTCGGTGCTCGACGGGGCGGTGTTTGTGAACGATCCCGATGTCGTGTTCCTGCGCGAGCGCGCGATGCGTCTGTCCGAAGGGGAGAAGGAGCTTGTCGCGCTTGCCGCCCGGCTTCTTGCCTCCCAGGTGATGTTCTCGGACAATGTTGCCGATTTCCGCGATCCGCGCGCGAGGGCATTCTCCGACAGAATCGTCGGCCTGTACGACCGGCTTGCAGGTCGGGAGTATGCCGCCGAGCTTCGTGCGCGCGATGTCTTTGCGATACGCAGTCGCGATGGGTGTGTCCATGGGATCGCTAATCTTTCGGACGCGCCATTCTCTGCGGCGTCAGGCGAGCACGACCATGGCGAGCCGATACTCGAACACGCGTCGCGTGTGCGCGGGAGGATGAGCTATGCGCCGCATTCCATCTCGCTCTACGAGGAACACGTCAATGGATAGGACTGTCTACATCATCGGGCATAAGAACCCGGATACCGACTCGGTGGTCGCCGCTGCCGCATATGCCGAGCTAAAGCGCGCACAAGGGCTTGTCGAGGCGCGCGCGGCGCGTGCTGGCGCAGTCAACCCCCAAACCGAGTATATTTTTGAGCGATTTGGCGTTGCGCTACCCGAATTCGTGCCCGATCTTGTGCCGAAGGTGGAATACTGGATGCCGGCCGGAGTGCAGGTTGTCCGCGACACGACCCCTCTCTGGGAGGCGCTTGCGATCATGGGCCAGGGCGAGGGCAAGGCGCTGCCCATCGTCGACGGCGAGGGCCGCTATGTGTCGATGCTCCATTACGGTGCATTCGCCCGCAACATCCTTACCAAGATCAATCCACACAAGAAAGCGGTCATACCCACGAGCGTCGGCCATCTTGTGAACACCGTCAAAGCGCAACCGCTTGTTACCTTCGATGAGGGGGAGTTCTTCAAGGCCCGGCTTGTGGTGGCGGCTCTCGAAACGGCTTCGTTCAAGGCGCATATCGAGGCAGAACCAGCAGGCAACAAGGTGGTGCTTGTCGGCGATCGCGAAGATGTCCAGCGCATAGCCATCGAGGCGGGCGTTCGTGCCGTCATCGCGACGAACGGCACCATCGTGTCCAAGGAGCTTCGCGAGCTTGCCGAGAGGAAGCGGGTCTCCGTCCTTGTTTCCCCCTATGATACTTCGAGCACCTCGCTCCTCGTGATCTATTCGACGCCCGTGGGGACTATGGGCGACGAAGGCATAAGCACTGTTTTGCGCCGCGACTGGATCAAAACTGCGCGCAAGGCGATTGCGGAAAGTCCCTGCAGGTCGGTGCCGGTGCTCGATGATGAGGGGCGTGTGGTGGGGATCCTCTCCGAGGGCGACCTTGTGAGCGAGCCGAAGGTCGAGGTGATCATGGTCGATCACAACGAATTCTCGCAGGCTGTTGAGGGGATCGAGAATTACCGGGTGCTCGAGGTGCTCGACCACCACCGTCTTGGATCGTTTTCGACGAAATACCCCATCACGTTTATCAACCGGGTCGTGGGATCGACGAGCACGATCGTCGCCTCGATGTACCGCGAGCAGCGAATCCCGCTCAGAAAACCGATAGCATCGATCCTCTTGTGCGGCATCCTCTCCGATACGCTCGTTCTGCGTTCGGCGACGACCACGGAGGTGGATCGCGAGATGGCCGAATATCTCGCAAACGTCTGCGATCTCGAGGTCGAGGCGCTCGGCAAGGATATCATGGGCTCCGCATCCGAGGTTGCCTCCCGGCCGGCCGCGGAGATCATCAGGCTTGATTTGAAGGAATACGAAAGCGCGGGCCGGCTACTCAGCGTGAGTCAGGTGGAGGTTTCCGACACGGCTGAAATCATGGAACGCCGCGCCGAAATTCTCTTGGGGCTTGCCGAAATGCGCCGCGAAAAGGGGTACTACCTTTCCGCGATCATGGTTACGGACATCACCGAGCTTACGAGTCTGCTTCTCGTGGACGCCGACCGCGAGTTCCTGTCCTTGATTGGCTATCCGAAACTTGAGGCTGGCGTCTATGTGCTTAAGGACGTCCTATCGCGCAAGAAACAGCTCATGCCGGCGCTCTTCGAGCTTGTCGAGAAGGCGGTGGAACGTTAAGCGTGCGCCGCACGGGCGGCGCTCCCGCCCGTACGGATTTAGGCGCGGGCGCCGCAGCACTTTTTGTATTTCTTCCCCGATCCGCAGGGGCAGGGATCGTTGCGGCCGATCTTGGGACCTTCGCGCACGACGGTGCGGGGGACGACCTCGCCCTCGCTATAGAGCCATGTGCCGTCTTTTTTAACGAAGGATGCGATTTCCCGGTGTTCTTCGCGGAGTCCGTCGAGGATGTAGGTCGCGGTGAATTCGACGACGCCTTCGCTGTCGGCGGGACCGCCCTTCTCGGTCCGGTGGATCGCAAGACCGAGCCAGGTGGATTTTTCGCTCCAACGGCGGGTGGCGTCGACGTCGATACCCTCGTCGCCCTCACGGTCGCAGGTGGCGATAATGTAGTCGATCGCGCCCTTCACGTAGGCGGTGTAGCGGCTACGCATGAGCGCTTCGGCGTTGGGGGCCTTCGCCTCGCCGGAAATGTACTGTCCGCAGCAGGCGGCATAGTCGCGGCCGGAGCCGCAGGGGCAGGCTTCCATATAGCTCTCCTTAGCGTGTACGGATAGGTGCCGCCCATTGTATCGAGGGCGGCGCGGCGCGTCATGGGGGCCGGCGCTGTGTGACGTGTTTAGCCTCTCAGGGCCCCCGAGGCGAGGAAGGGGAGGGCGATAAAATTGCCAGCCATGCCGCCGATGCTCGAAAGGAAGAACACGAGGAGTATGTGGGTTACGCGGTTCGTGTAAAAGCCCTTGAGGCTGGTCGCATCCTCCGCAAGGCGCTCAAGATCGGCGACGCGCGGCTTTTTGAGAAAGGCTTCGGCGAGACCCGCGAAAAGACCGACCCCGACAAAGGGGTTGAGCGTCGCGACCGGTGCCGCGAGAAATGAGAGAAGTATGGTAAGCGGATGGGCGAGGCAGAGTGCGGAACCGAGGGCGGCAAGAGATCCGTTGAGGATGACCCAGCGGAGGAGGAGCGAAAGGCTCGCCTCGACGCCAGAGGTGAAAAAGCCGACGACGATGAGCCCCACGATAAGCGCCGGAATAACCCAAGCGGCCAACCTGCCCCACATCGAGGGCGGCGGCAGAGTTTCGAGCTCGGCGACATCGGGGCTGTCCTCGCCGTGTGCAAGGCGCGCGAGCCAGCTTTCGATGCCATCGAGGTGGCCTGCGCCGACAACAGCGAGCGCCGCGGGGGCGGCGCTCGGCGGGGATTTCTGCGCCTCAAGGAAGATTTTTGCGGCAAGATAGCGGTCTCGCTCGTCGATAAGCACCTCTTTGACGGAGGGAAGGTAGTCGGCGAGTTCGGCCATCATTTCCTCGAGCTCGCTGCGCTCCTTAAGCCGTTCGATTTCCGCCTCGCTGAGTTTTTCCTCGGTAAACGCGCTCGAGAAAAGGCCCGCGACAAGCTTCGAGCGATTCCAGAGCCCCGACCGGCCCCATGCGCGCTTCAGAGTGAGGCTGACTTCGCGGTCGCAGAAAGCGTAGGGGATGCCGAGCTCCTCCGCGACGCGCACGGCCGCGAGCATGTCATCGCCGGGCTTGACGCCGACGCCCGCGCCCATGCGGCGTTGAAAGCCCGAAAGCGCGAGGTTCGCCATGAGGAGAAAGCCCTTCCCCTCGCGGAGCACCTTGCCAATGTCGAGGCTTTCCCAGCTCGAGCCTGAGCTCATGGCACGGTAGCGGCCTTCGTCGATCTCGACGCAGACGCGGGCGGGCATCTCGGCGGCAATGACAGAGCGAACTTCCTCGATGCTTTCAGGCGAGATGTGGGCTGTGCCCACGAGGATAATTGTGCGATCGCCCACAAGGACGCGGCGGATGGACTTGGACATGCTAACCCCTTAGCGCGGTATGTGATCTCGGATGAAGGCAAAGAAACGCTCGCGGAGCGCCGCTTCGCCGGGATATGTTGCATCGGGGATGAAGCCCCCTGCAGAATGCGAATGGCCGCCGCTCGAACCAAGTCCCGCAAGCGCGTCTTTGATCATGGCGAACGCGGACAGCGAAGGATCCTTGGAGCGGACCGAAAGGTGGACGCCGCCCTCGCCTTTTTCGGCGACGACGGCCGCGCGGAGCTCCTCGACCCGGAGGACGAATTCCGCGATGACGGCAAGCACTTCCTGGCCGCAGGGGCCGGGGAGGAGGGCCCACAGAAGCCCATCGCGCGCTTCTGCGGCGCCGAGCGCCTGTACGGCGAGACCGAGCTCGGGAAGGTCGAGGACGGTGCGGACAATTCGGCTTGCGCGGGGAAAATCGCCCAGGCGAAAAAGAGTTGCATAAGCCTCGAAATCGACGGGGGAGGCGCGGCGCGAAAGAAAATCGGTGTCGGACTGGATGCCCGCAAGGAGCGCGGTGGCAACCTCGCGCGGAGGTTCGCGCCGCGCCTCGGCCCAGTAGCCGCAGATGATGGTCGAACAGGCGGCGAGCTCGGGGCGAAGGTCGAGAAATGGCGCGCAAGGCGCCGTGGTGGAGCAGTGGTGGTCGATGACGCCGACGAGGTGTTGATCGTCCTCGATGCCGACATTGCCGTTGGTCGGCGAGCCGTCGACGACGATGAGCGCTGCGTCGTCCTCGGGCTCCTGGGGGGGCGCAAGGGGGATGCCCAGTTCGGCGATCATGCGCGCAAGGCTCCGCGAGCGGATTGGTCCACGGTAGCGGCAAAGGGCGGAGATGCCTTGGGTGCCGAGGAGTTCTGCAAGCGCCCAGGCGGATGCGACAGCATCAAGGTCGGGATAGTCGTGGGTCTGGATGACAACGGGGCGCCCGCGATCGAGGAGCGCAACACGGCGGCTGAACGGGCCCGGCGGGGCGGGGCGCAGATCGCGCCCCGCCCCGCCCCGCGCCCCGCGCCCCGCGCTAGCCATTCGTGCCAGTCGCGGCAAGGCGGGCGAGCTCCGCCACGACGAGCCGGTATTCCAAGCTCCCCTCGCGTCGCAATTCTTTGGCGAGGAGTAGGTACTTGGCGCCGAACTCGGGTCTACCTCGGCTGATCCAGTATTCGCCGAGGTAAAAAAGCGCGGCGGTCTTGAGGTCGAGGCTCTTTTCGGACTGGATGCGCGTTTCAAGTTCGCTTGTCTGGTCGTTTTGCTCCTGGATGAGGCGGAGGACGAGCCAGTAAATCATGTTCTTGTCGCGGTCGAGCTTCGGGGCCGCTTTTGCCGCGAGGGTCTTCGCATCGAGCGGTTTGCCGGCGCGGAGGAGGGAGAGGGCGGCGAGCGCCATGTACTCGGGACGTTCAGGCGCGTAGCCGGCGGCACCTTTGAAGCGCGTCGCGGCAAGGTCAAAGCGACCGAGGCGGAAGGCGGCGGCGCCGGCTGATTCTTGGGCGTACCAGTAGTCCGGATTGAGCGCGATGATCCGTTCATAGTCGGCAAGCGCCTCGGCATCACGGCCCGCCTCTTCGTACATGCCGCCGCGGTAGACGTAGGGAAGGAAATACTCAGGATCGAGAAAGATCGAGCGAGTGAGATCGGCCTCCGCTTCCGCGCGGCGACCGACCTCGAGGCGCATCCGCCCTCGGTCGAGAAAAAGCCATGAGGAGTCAGGCGCTCGCTCGACGGCCGCGTCGAGATCCGCCATCGCCTCGGCATAGAGGCCGAGTTGGTAGCGCGCACGGCTTCTGTCGGCATAGCCGAAGGGCGAACGCGGTTCCAAGGCGACTGCCTCGTCATAGGCGGCGAGAGAGTCTTTGTATTTTGCCTGCTTATAGAGCGCCTTGCCGAGACCGAGGGCGGCATCGGCGTTTCGTGGATCGGCGCTTCGCGCGCGGCGGTAGAAGTCTTCGGCCTTTGTCCATGCCTTTTGGTCGAGGTACAGCTCGCCCCAGGCGGTGAGGATGCCGGCGTCCTGCGGTGCGGTGGCTAGGCCGCGGTCGAGAAAGGCCCTGCGCGCCTTTTCGTCGCCGGCGAAGCGCGCAAGGTCAGCCGCCATTGCAAGCGCCTTGGGGTCGTCGGGTTTTGCGGCGAGGAGGGCGTCGACTTCCGCGCGGGCTTCGGCAAGCTTTCCGGCGGAGAGAAGGGTGGCGGCTTTGAGGAGGAGGAGTTCGCTGTTATCGGGATTCGCGGCGGCGAGCTCCGCGATTTTGTCGGCTGCTGCCTGTCCTTCGCCCTTGTCGAGGAGCGCTACCGCCGCCTCAAGCTCGCGGGTCTCGCGCTGGGCGGGGGTTTCCATGCGCGGAGGCGGAACCGCTTCAGGCTCCGGCGCTGGGGCCTTAGGTGCGCCGGCGCAGGCGATGAAAAGCGCACTCGTCGCGGCGGCGAGCGCGACCGAAATCCAGGGGATGTGCGTGCGGGGCGTGGTGCTCGGCATGTCGTTCTCCGTGAGGCGCGCCAGGGGCGTCGCGGAAATGCTATACGTTCGAGGCGTATTATACAAGGTTGCACAGGGTTTCGAAACCCGCTATAGTCGGAAGCCGCAATGAACTCAGGGGTTTTTAAGCGCGCCTGCGGCGTGACCTTTCTTTATATAGCGGTTTTTATCCTCCTTGTATTCGCCCAATTCTCGAAGGCGCCGGGCTTTTCCGCCCGCTTCGGGCGTCTTGCCGTTTCCGCGTCGTTCCCCAAGGCCGCGACCAAGGCTTCGGGCGCGCCGCCTGAGTCGGTGCGTGTCAGTTTCGAGGGCTTGGTGATCGAGCTGGGAAAGACCGCGCCCGCGGTCTTTGTCCGGGCCGATGGCACGCGGCAGAGCGCCGAACCTGCGGGGCTCGAGAAACTGCCAAACGGAGTGCGCATCCTTCTGCAAAACAGTGCCGAGCTCCGCGTGATTGCGCTTACTGCGCCCGAAGAGGGCTATAGCCTGGTCGCGAAGGCGCCATCCGGAGGCGCCGCATCGCTTCGTCTTCCCTATCGAATCACGGGACGGGCGCGGCTTGCGCTCAAGGCGACCGGGGCGCGGCTCGAGGCCGGCGGCGCATCCTATGATCTTTCGCTTTCCGGGGCGGTTCTTGACGAGGCGGAGGGGACGCTGGTGCTCGACGTCGGAGAACAGCGCGGTCGGCAGCTTGCGCTCCGGCGCCTTACCGAACCTGCGGGTCAGGTGACCGGGAAAACACGAACCGCGGAGGGGCTCATTCCCCAGGCGCCTAAAAATCCCGAGCTGTTCCGCGCAGGCCTGGACGCCTGGGTGGCCAAGGCCTGGGCGGGGCTTGCCTCAAGCCGCTGGGATGCCACGGCGCTTGCCTGGCGCGATGGCGAAGGGGTGGCACGCTTCTCGGAAAAGGCGCTCGCCGCCTACCTCGCCGAGGCCTATCGGCAGGGGGCTTTTGCCGAGGCGCTCGCGCGGGGCAACACGATACGCGGCGCCCGTCGCGACGAGCTGAGCTATCTCACCGTGCCCTTCCTTGGCAACACGATCCGCAAGATGCAGGAGCTCGAGGCCAGCGATTCGGTCGAGGTCAAGCGCCTTACGGCGCTTGTTCAGGCGCGAGATCCCTCGATCTTCGAAAAAGAGGGGCTCATCCACTTCCTCATGGACCGCTCCCCCTACACCCTTGCGCAGGAAGTGCTCCGCTTTGCCGCCGAACTCGATCGGTCCAAGCTTTCGGTTCACCAGGCGATAGGGTTCCTTGCCTGCGCCGCGGAGTCGCGCGCCTATCTCTCCGACGCGGAAAATCCCTTTACATCGCTTCTTCCCGTTGCTGACCGCCTTGTCGCGGCGATTCGCAAGACCCCTGAAGGATTTTTCCTTCTCACGGAGGAAGATGGCTCCGTCGATATGCGTCTTTCCCTTCTTGCCGGCAAGCGCTTCATCGAATATGGCTCCGCCGAGGGGAAGGACATCCTAGTCGGTGTCGGGCAGAGCCTTGTCGAAAGCGTCCTTGGGCTTGCCGACGACAAGGGCTTTGTGCCGGCGCGCGCGACGTTTGGGGCGGCCGGGCTTGAGCGCTCGGGGTCTCTCCCGCCCGAGGAGCTGTATCCGCTTGTCGCGGACAACCCCTACTACCCGCGTGAGGTGTCGTTCTACCGCGACGTTGCGCCCGGCGTCTGGGCCTGGACCTGCGCGCCTTCGCTCAAGGTCGAGGCGAGCGCCTCGCGGTACGTCTATTCGGCGAGCTTTCCGGCGGGGCGTTCGCACTACATGGCATTCTATGGCCTCAAGCCTTTCTCGAACATCAAGCTGTACGGAATAGATTACAGCCCCGATGCCGAGTTCGAAATTTACGACGCATCGGGCTATTTATACCGCAGGGCTTCGAGCGCGCTCTATCTCAAGATGAAGCACAAGTCCGACACGGAGCGGATCGAGCTACAGTTTTAAGGGCCGCCCCCCGCCTTGACGCCTTGCCTTACTTCCGGTATGGTGCGACATGCGCATCGAGACCTATTTTGCGCGGCCCGAGCTCGATGGAAGAAGCGGCGGCCTCGCCGCCCGCCTCGAGCGTCGCCTTGTCCGCCCTCTATCCTTACGAATAGTCGACGTTATCCTCACCGACTTTCCGGTGCCGCGGCCGTTAGCCGAGGAGTTGTTCCGCGACCCTGTGGTCGAGCGGGTCGCGGAGCTTCCTGCCCCCCAGGAACCCGGGCTTGGTCCCTGGGACTGGCTTGTGGAAATAGCCTTCAAGCCGGGGGTGACGGACACCCTCGCTCTGACCGCGCGGGAGGCGTTTGCCATCGGCCTTGGTGCGCCGCTTTCCGAGTCCGCGACCGTCCAGACAGCCCGGCTCTATGTGCTTGCGCTCCCCGCCGAAACCGGGGAGCGCGGCGTTTTAAAGGGCCTTTACCCTGACCGCGCTGCCGTGGAGGCGGCGTTTGCGCCGCTGTGGAATCCGCTCATCCAGGTGGCGACTTTTTTGTCCCGGCGCGAGTGGGAGGCGGGGGCGCGCCTCCCCGACCTATATCCGACGGTGAGCATCGCCGATCCCGCGGAGCCCGAACTCATCGACCTCGTCGCGATGGATGACGTAAGCCTTGCGCGCCTTTCTTCCGAGCGGCTTCTTGCGCTGAGTATCCCTGAGATGCGCGCGATACGCGCCTACTACGAGCGACCCGAGACGCAGGCCGCCAGGGCGGCGGCGGGGCTCCCGCGCGAAGCGACCGATGTCGAGCTCGAGATGCTCGCCCAAACCTGGAGCGAGCATTGCAAGCACAAGATATTCAATGCCGAGATCGAGTACGAAGAGCGGGTAGCGCCCGGCGAAGAGCCGCGACGCGAGCTCATCCGATCGCTTTTCAAGACCTACATCCGCGCGACCACCGAAGAGCTTGCACCCTCACGGCCGGATCTCCTTTCGGTTTTTACCGACAACGCGGGTGTCTTCCGCTTTGACGAGGAATACGTGGTCTGCATGAAGGCGGAGACGCACAACTCGCCCTCCGCGCTCGACCCCTACGGCGGCGCGATCACCGGGATCGTCGGCGTCAATCGCGACATCCTCGGCACGGGCATCGGCGCCGCCCCGCTTTTCAATACGGACGTTCTCTGTTTTGCGCCCCCTTCGACGCCGGACGAGGAGGTTCCCGCCGGCCTCATCAAGCCGCGCGAGCTTCTTGCAGGCGTCCATCGTGGCATTGTCGACGGTGGCAACCAGTCAGGCATACCCTGTGCCGCGGGCGCCTTTGTGTTCGACGAGAGTTTTATGGGAAAGCCCCTCGTGTTTTGCGGTACGGGCGGGATCATGCCGGCGCGCATCAATGATAGGCCCTCCTGGGAGAAGACAGTGCGACCGGGGGACCTTGCGGTGATGCTCGGCGGGCGCATTGGCAAAGACGGCATCCACGGCGCGACCTTCTCGAGCCTCGCGCTCGACGAGTCGAGTCCCGTCACCGCGGTGCAGATTGGCGACCCCATCATCCAGAAGCGGATGAGCGATTTTCTCCTCGAGGCGCGGGATGCAGGGCTTTATGCAGGCATCACCGACAATGGCGCAGGCGGGCTTTCGTCGAGCCTCGGCGAGATGGCGGGGGAATCGGGCGGCGCCCGCATCGACCTTGCGGCCTGTCCGCGTAAGTATCCTGGACTTTCACCCTGGGAGGTCCTGGTTTCGGAGAGTCAGGAGCGCATGTCGCTCGCTGTGCCTCCGGACAAGCGCGATGCATTTATGGCGCTCGCGCGGCGCCGCGGCGTCGAGGCGAGCGTTGTCGGCGAGTTCACCGATTCTGGCTGGGTGGAAATCTTCGACGGCACTCGTCCTGTCGGCCTTCTTGCACTCGCCTTCCTCCATACAGGGCTTCCGACGATGAGCCTCCGCGCCGTCTGGTGCGCGCAAGCTCGGCCGGCAGTCCCCCTTTCGCCGCGCGAGTCCTGGAACGATGAGCTCCTCGCCGTGCTTGCGGATCCAGATATCGCCTCCAAGGAGCCGCTTGTCCGTTACTACGACCACGAAGTCAAGGCGATATCCGTGGAAAAGCCTTTCACCGGCTGCTACCGCGATGCTCCGTCGGACGGCGGCGTCGTCAAGCCGCGCTATGACTCCTATCGCGGACTCACGGTGACGCATGGAATAGCCCCGCGCCTTTCCGCCGAAGATCCGGCCGCGATGGCCCTTGCCGCTGTCGATGAGGCGTATCGGGCACACATCGCGCTCGGCGGCGATCCCGATCGCGCGGTGGCACTCGACAACTTTTGCTGGCCCGACCCGGTCGAGTCACCCGAGAACCCCGACGGCGCGCAAAAACTCGGGGGGCTCGTGCGCGCCTGCCGCGCCCTCCGCGAGGCCTGTTTGGCCTACGGCCTCCCGCTCGTTTCCGGCAAGGACTCGATGAAAAACGACGCGACGGCCGGGGGGCGGCGCATTTCGGTGAAGCCCACGCTTCTCGTCACCGTGGTCGGCATAACGGGCGATGTGCGGAAGACGCCATCGACCGATTTCCTCGGGGCGGGCGAACTTCTCTACCTCGTCGGTGAAGGCGGCGGATGGGAGCTCGGCTGCTCGGTGCTCGAGCGCGTGCTCGCCGCGCGTTCAAGCGCGCATCTTCGCGGTGAGGATGCTCGTCGTGCGCGCGCATCATTTTCGCTTGGCGCGGCGCCCCGCGCGCGACCGCGGCAGCATGCGCCCACCTATCGTGCGCTTGCGCGGGCGATTTCCGGCCGCGCTGCGCGGAGCGTTCATGACCTTTCCGACGGCGGGCTTGCAGTCGCACTTGCGGAATCCTGTCTTGGCGGGAGACTTGGCGCCGAGGTCCGACTCGATGGGCTTGCGGAGGACATAGCCGAAAGCAGCGCCGAGCGCGGCCTTGGCCCGACCGAGCTTGCGGCGCGGCTCCTTTTTTCCGAGGTGCCGGGGCGCCTCCTCGTCGCGGTGCGGGCCGAGGATCGCGAACGTTTCGAACGGAGCATGAGCGGCGAGCCTTGCCGCCTCATCGGTAAGACCAGCGTGGAAGCTCGCCTGCGCGCCACGCTGGCGGGGAAGGCGCTTATCGACCTCGGGCTCGACGCCCTCGAGCGTGCCTTTAAGACACCCATTGTGTGAGGACGGCCATGGAACCCAAAGCGATCATCGTCGCCGGCAACGGCATCAATTCCGACGCGGAGCTTGCAGAGGCGTTTCGCCTCGCGGGCGCCGCCCCTGAGCGGGTGCATCTGGCCGACCTCGTCGCGGAACCCGAGCGAATCCTTCGCGCGCGGCTTCTTGGTTTTCCGGGCGGCTTTTCCTATGGCGACCACCTCGGCTCGGGACAGGTGCTCGCGCTCCTGTGCCGCCGGGCGCTCAAGGCCGCTCTCATGCGGTTCGTGGACGAGGGTGGCCTTGTCATCGGGATCTGCAACGGCTTCCAGGCGCTCGCGAAGATGGGCATGTTGCCGAACCGCGGACCGGCCGAGGGGCGCGAAGCCTGGGAGCGCGAGGTCTCGCTCATTCACAACGCGGAGGCGCACTACGTCGACAAATGGGTGCCCGTCCGCTTTGAATCCGCTTCGCGCTGCGTGTGGACCCGTGGTCTTGAGCCCCGGCACCTCCCCATCCGCCACGGCGAGGGCCGCTTTGTCGCTCGCGACGCCGCGACGCTTGCAGCGCTCGAGTCTGGCGGCTTTGTCGCGCTTCGCTACGGCTTTAACGGCGCCAGTGGCGCCGCTCCTGGCGCCGCTCCTGGCGCTGCCCTCTCACCCGACAACCCAAACGGTTCGGAGGCGGACATCGCGGGCATCTGCGACGCGACGGGGCGGGTGTTCGGCCTCATGCCCCACCCCGAGGCATCGCTCGTGCCGGAAAATCACCCCGATCGTCGTCGCCCGCACCACGAACCGACAGGACTTGACCTCTTCGAGCGGGGGGTCGCGGCGGCGCGAGACGCACTCTAGCGCGGAGCGAATTCGCGCGATATACTGAAGCTGCCAGCGCGGGAGGGGCAGCGATGGACGACAGCGGCACGGCGCACGAGGTCTTGGGCGATGCCGAACGCGAGGCCTACGAAAAAGAGATATACGATCTCAGGCAGTTACTCGAGATCTCGAAGAGTCTCAATTCGACGCTCGACTACGGCATCCTCATCGACTCAATCCTCTATACGATCATGGCCCAGATGAAGGTGCTCAAGGCCGGCCTTTTTGCACGCAAGGGCATCGACACCCCCTACTTCAGCCTACACCGCAATTACAAGGGCTTTGAGATCGATCACCGCGTCGACTATTCGATCGCCGAGGATCATCCGGCGATCAAGCTGTTCACGAGGCAGTACGGTTGCTACACGCTTGAAGACCTGATGCGGCGCTTCGGCTCGCTCCAGGGGCTCGAGGGACTTGTCGCGCTTGGCCCCTCTCTCATCGTGCCGCTTAAGGCGAAGGGTGCGATCAACGGCATCCTCGTCCTCGGCGAACGCATCGACGATGTGGGTTTTGACGCCTACGAGCGCGAGTACGCGCTGACTATCGCGGCGCTCGCTGCTACGGCGATTAACAACGCCTTCCTCTTCGAGATGACGACCACCGACATGATGACCCGGCTCAAGATGAAGCACTACTTCTACACGGTGCTCATCGAGCGCATGGAGCAGGCGGCGATAGGCGAGAAGCCGCTTTCGATCGTCATGCTCGATATCGACTTTTTCAAGAAGTTCAACGACACCTACGGCCATCTCTGCGGCGATGCGGTGCTCAAACAGGTGGCGCGCCTCGTCCAGGAGAACGTGCGCACGATGGATCTTGCGGCTCGGTATGGCGGCGAGGAGTTCTGCGTTCTTCTTCCAGACGTCGGACTTGAGCGCGCCTGCCTTGTCGCGGAGCGGATTCGCCAGGCGGTCGCCTCGACGCCGACCGAGTACGAGGGGCGTGCGCTCTGTGTTACGATTTCGCTTGGCGTCGCCCAGTACGATCCGCAGCGCGATGTATCGGCCAAGTCGCTCATCGATCGCGCGGACCGTGCGCTCTATTATTCGAAGCAGAACGGCCGCGACCGCGTCACCAAGGCGGATTAACGCATGCCCCGCATCGTGTTCGCGCCTGCGAGTAGCGGGCCGCACGCGTCAATGCTCGTCGTGAGCGTTTCTCCCGTCGAAAGCCTGCTGGTGGCGCTCATGCGTGAGGGGGCGCCCATCCGCCACGACTGCGGTGGCAAGGCGCTTTGCGGCACCTGTCGCCTCCGCGTCTGTTCTGGCGCCTCAGGACTTTCGCCGATGGGCGAACGGGAGCGGGCCCGGCTTGCCTCTTTCGGCGCGGCACTTGATGGGAGCGAGCGCCTCGCCTGCCAGGCGCGGGCTGCGCGCGATGCGACGCTCGAGGCGCTCGTGCCGCTTGTCGAGGGGGAGGGACGATGAGCGCATGGTGGCAGGATGCGGTTTTCTATCAGATCTATCCACGGAGCTTTCAGGATTCAAACGGCGACGGCATAGGTGATCTTGCAGGCATCACCTCCCGGCTCGACTACCTCGCAGGTCTCGGCGTCGATGCTCTGTGGATTTCGCCGATCTTCCCGAGTCCGATGAAGGATTTCGGCTACGATGTCGCCGACTACCGCGGGATCGATCCGATGTTCGGCACGCTCGACGACTTTAAGGCCCTCGTTCAGGCTGCGAAGGATCGAGGTCTTAGGGTAGTCCTCGATCTCGTGGCCAACCACAGCTCGGAGGAGCATCCCTGGTTCCGCGCTGCCCGCACGTCCCGCGACTGCCCCGAGCACGGCTACTACCTCTGGAGCCCGCTCGCCGGTCCTAAGCCGAACAACTGGGTGAGTCTCTTCGAGCTCCGGTCGGCGTGGTATCCCAATCCCGCGACGGGCGAGCGCTACCTTGCCACCTTCACGCGGCACCAGCCCGAGTTCAACTGGCGCAACCCCGCGCTCCGGCGCGAGGTGTACGATATCATGCGCTATTGGTTTGCGATGGGCGTGGATGGATTCCGTCTTGATGTCGCGACGGCCTATTACAAAGACGAGCTTTTGCGCTCGAATCCGTGCTCGATTCGCGCCGTTCCCGACCTGTTCCAGCGACATATCTACGACCGGAATCGGCCCGAGTGCCATGAGGTTTTCAAGGAAATGCGGCGGATCGCCGATGAAGCAGGCGAGCGGGTTCTCATCGGCGAGACTCATGGCCAGGACGCCGCGCTCGCCGCCTCGTGCCACGGTGAAGCGAACGACGAGCTCCACATGGCCTTCAATTTCGATTTTCTCCGCCAGCCCTGGAGTGCGCGCGCGTTCCGCCGTTCTGCCGAAGCCTGGTATGCGGCACTGCCTGCAGGCGCGTGGCCCAATTTTACGCTCTCGAATCACGACCAGCCGCGCGCGGCGTTTCGCTATCGTGCGCGCGACCCCCGTGTTACCGAGGCGCGTGCCCGAATCGCTCTTGCAATGCTCTTGACGCTGCGCGGGACGCCCTTTCTTTACTATGGCGAAGAGCTTGCGATGGGCTGTTTCCGACTACCCCGGTCTGCGCTCCGTGATCCACTTGGCAAGAAAACCTGGCCGCTTGCCTTCATCGGGCGCGATCCCGAGCGGACGCCCATGCCCTGGGACGCTTCGCCCGGCGGCGGATTTACGCAGGGCGAACCCTGGCTACCGCTCAACCCCGACTACCGCGAACGCAATGTCGCCGCCCAGACCGCGGACCCCGCATCCATGCTCGCATGGTGTACGCGGCTCATTGCTCTGCGCCGGGCGCGAACCGAGCTCCGCTCCGGTGCGATCCGCTTTCTCGACATGGGTTCGGGCCGTGGCGCGGCCGATGTCCTTGCCTATGAGCGCAGGGTCGAGGCGGGCCCCGAGGGGCGTCTTATCGTACTTCTCAACTTTTCGAAGGCGCCGCGCGATGTGTTCCTCCCGGGGGCGGCGCCACCGGCGCCGCCAGGGACAGTGCCAAGCGCAGCGCCTCTGGCGGCGCGGGTGCTTCTTGCCTCTCCGACGCTTAGCGGCGCGAAGCGCCCCGAGGGGAGTCTTATCGCCGCCTCCACGCCGCGGAGCGATGCGCGCGCTCCACGCAGGGCGGGCATTCACATCAGGCTTCGCGGCCTTGAAGCGTTGATTCTTGAGCTTACCTTGAGTTTAAGTTGAAGCGCGGGGGTCAGCGCTGCGCAAGCGGCGGCGGCTCAAGCTCGAGCGCGCCCTTTTTTATCATACAGCCGTAGACGAAAAGCTGGAGAAGGGGGCGTTCAAGAGCCGCTCCGCCGGCTCGCGTGCGGGCATCGACTTCGAGCGCAAGACGGATGATACGCTCGCAATCCTCGCGGGTGTAACGCGCTAGGGCTAGCCGATGGAGATCCTTGAGGCTCTTGGCGCGGATGCCGTTGTTGAGACAGGCCGCATCGAAAGACTCGCCGGCGTCGAGAAGGATGCGGAGCCTGAGGAGTCGACGAAAGCTCCACGCGAGGGCGGAGAGGATCTGGACGGCGCCGCCCTGGCGGTCGGCGAGCACTGCATCGAGGCACTCGAGGGCCCAGGCGGGATCGTCCTCCACCATGCGTGCGAACAGACTGAAGGCATCTTCCTGTCGATTGCGCGCGATGGCGGCTTCGATCTCCGCCTCGCCGAGCTGTGTTCCGGCGGGGAAGAGCACCCCGAGGCGGGCACAGGCCGCGTCGAGGGCGGCGGTGTCGTTTTCGACGAGTTCGAGGAGCGCCTCGATGCCGTCTTCATCGATGGCGAGGCCGAGTTCGCGGAGGCGCCGTTCGACCCAACGCGGTTTTTCGCTCTCGAATAGTTCAAAGAACGTCTGCTTCCGGTTTTTCCCCACAGCCTCCTCGATGGCTTTCTCCACGTAGAACGCATCGGTGACGAGGAGGAGTATGGCGTCAGGAGCGGGAGCCGCGATGTAGGCGGCAAGAGCGCCGGTGTCGTCCTTCCCCTTGATGGCTTCGGCGCCGCGATACTCGACAAGACGGCGGCTTGCAAAAAGGGAGCCGTTTCTGAGGAGCGAAAGGAGCTCGCCCACGCCTGCGTCGCCTGCGTAGAGACGATGCTCTTCGGGGGGGGATCCGTCCTCGCGGGTAATGGCCGCGCGGAGCTCGGCGATAAAGGCGGCGCGCTTACCCGACTCGGGGCCGGCGAGAAGATAGCAAGGCTCGAGGCGCACTAGTACTTCCGGATAAGGCCCCGGAGGCGTCCGACGATGCGGACATCCTGGGTGTAGATGGGGGAGTACGCCGCGTTTTCTGCGACGAGCTTGACGCGGTTGTTCTCGCGGAAAAAGCGCTTCAGTGTCACCGAATCGTCGAGCATCGCGACGACGATCTCGCCGTTGTCGGCGCTTTGGCGCTCTTCGATAATCGCGATGTCGCCGTTGAAAATGCCCGCATCCTTCATGCTGTCGCCGCGGACGGTGAGCGCGAAGCAGGGTGCATGGCGCACTAGTTCCGCCGGCACAGGCACGGTGCCTGCGAAATTCTCGTCGGCGAGAATGGGCTTACCCGCGGCGACCGCGCCAAGAAGCGGCAGGTCGATGACGCTGCGCTCGGGGCGCTCTTTTGCGACGATTTCGAGCGCCCGAGAGCGATTTTCCCCCAGCTTGAGCTTACCCTTTTTTTCGAGGGCCTTCACATGGTCGTAGGCGCCCTTCACCGAGATGTCGAAGCGGTCCGCGATTTCGCGGATGGTGGGCGGATAGGCATGATCCTCGACAAAGCCGGCGATAAAGTCGAGAACTTCCTGCTGGCGCTGGGTCAGGCTTTTCATGGCTTTTGCTCGATTCCGAGTTTCTTGATCTTGGCGTGAAGACCGCTCGGGTACACCCCGATCGCCTCCGCCGTCTTCGAGATATTATAGCCATTTTCCTTGAGCTTGTGCACGAGGTAGTCCCGCTCAAAGAGTTCCTTGGCCGCCTGGAGCCCGAGGCTGAGGTAGCGGCTCGACAGGGCATCAGCGCTACCCGTGGGTGCTGCGGCATTTGATGCTGCGGTGCTCGGCGCTGCGCCGCCGCCGAGCACCCGCTCAACCTCGGCGGCGGTGATGGGGTTACAGTCCGAAAGCACTCTGAGGCGTTCGACGGCGTTTTTAAGCTCACGCACGTTTCCCGGCCACTCGCGCGCCGCGAGGGCAGCGAGCGCATCGGGGGCAATCAAGCGGCCGTCTCCCGCCGCCGCCAGGAAGCAGGCGCAGAGGTCGGGGATGTCGGAACGCCGCTCCCGCAAGGGCGGCATGTGGATCGGCACGACGGCGAGGCGGAAATAGAGGTCTTCGCGGAAGCGGCCTTCGGCGATCTCTCTGGCAATGTCCTTGTTTGTCGCCGCGAGCACCCGGACGTCGACTTCGATGGTTTCCTCGGACCCGAGTCGCTCGAAGCGCATTTCCTGGAGAACCCGGAGGAGCTTCGCCTGTGCCGCCGGCGAGAGGTCGGCGACCTCGTCGAGAAAGAGCGTCCCGCCGTGGGCGGCCTCGAAGCGGCCGCGTCGCGCGCTTACGGCGTCGGTGAAGGCGCCTTTTTCGTGGCCGAATAGTTCGCTCTCGATGAGGGTTTCCGGAATCGCCGCGCAATTGAGGGCGATAAAGGGGCCGCTTGCGCGACGGCTTTTGAGGTGGATATAGCGCGCGACGAGCTCTTTGCCCGTGCCGTTCTCGCCCGTGATGAGGACGCGCGCCTCGGATGCCGCCGCTTGGTCGGCGAGGGCCCGCACTGCGGCCATGGGCGCCGAGTCGCCGACGAGCTTTTCGCAGAGGATGCCTTCCCCGCCCTTAAGTCGCCTATTTTCGGCGCGGAGGGCGCTGAGCTCAAGCGCGTTTCGACAGGCGGTGAGGAGGCGGTCGATCGAGAGCGGCTTTTCGATAAAATCGAAGGCGCCGAGCTTGATGGCGCGGACGGCCATGTCGATCGTGCCGTGGCCCGAGAAGACGATCACCTCGATGCCCGGGCGGAGTTTTTTGATCTCGGTGAGCGCCTCGAGGCCCCCCATGCGTGGTAGCCACACGTCAAGCAGGACGAGGTCGATGCGTTCGTGTTCAAGGAGCTCTAGACCGACGAGGGCGTCCTCGGCCGTGAGCACGCTGTAGCGCTCGTCTTCGAGGATGCCCCGGACGGCGTTTCTGATGCCCGCCTCGTCATCGATCACCAGGATGCTTGCCATGGGTCCTGCTCAAGGCTCCTTCGCGTCGCCGATCTTTCCCGCAGGGCGGGGCCTAGACGCCCGCCACGGGAAGGTCGATATACAGGGAGGTCCCGACGCCCTCCTCAGATTCCATGCGGACAAAGCCGCCGTGGTCCGTGACGATGCGTTCGACGATTGAAAGGCCGAGCCCCGTGCCGGAGGCCTTGGTGGTGAAATACGGCGTGAATACGCGCTCGCGAAGCCCGGCTGGCACGCCGCAGCCATCGTCCCTGATTAGGAGCCTACAATACCTCGATTCCGCCGTTGTTACAAGCTCGGCGCGAATTTCGAGGCTCCCCTTGCCGTTCATCGCGTCGAGGGCGTTCGAAAAAAGATTCGTAAGGACGCGTTTGATCTGCGCGCGATCGACGCGGAGGACGATGCCCTGAGGCACGCCGCTTCGGATAAAGCTGACATCTGGATACGAAGCTTCGTAGAGGGCAACAGCTTCTTCGACGAGGGGTCGAAGTTCGGTCCAGTCGTAGGCGGGCTCGGGGAGGGCTGCGAAGGAACGGAAGTCCGAGAGAAGCGCATCCATGCCCTCTACCTCTGCGATGATCGCGAGCGCCGAGGGCGCAAGCACCTCGAGCGCGCGCTCAGGATCGCTTTGGGCGAGGCGAAGTAGCCGCTCCGCGGCGAGCCGTATGGGCGTGAGCGGATTTTTGAGCTCATGCGCGAGTCGCTGCGCGATGTCCTTCCATGCGTCGATTTTTTCCCGGCGGAGTTCGTTTGTGCGATAGCGTTCGATTTCGCCGAGCATCGCATTAAAGGATGCGATAAGGCGTCCGATTTCATCGCCCGGTTTTGCAAGGAGGCGCAAGGACAGGTCGCCCGCCGCGATGCGGCGGGTTGCGGCTTCAAGCGAGGAGAGCGGAGCTGCGATGAGCTCGGATGCGGCGAGTCCGAAAAGCAGGGCGAGAAGGAGGAGGGGCGCAACGAGGAGTAGGTAGACGAGAAAGAGCAGCTTGGCCCAGCGTGGTGAGAAAGCGGCGAGGAGTTCGGTCTGACGCTTCCCCTGCGTCAGCGCTTCCGCCGTTTCGTCAAAACCATCGGGCAGGCGCAAGCTGAGGACGAGGGCGTCGCCCCCCGTCCCCCAGGGGACGAGGTAGCGGAATCGGGTGGTCCCACCGCCTGCGCTTGCGGGGAGGGCTCCTGGTGCCGCCGCTGCAGGGGCGCGCAAAAGCCGCGCCGCGGGCGCCCCCGCAAAGGCCGCACTTTCGCCATTCGAAAAGAGTTCGAGCGCATCGATGCGCGGCTCGCGCGCACGAAGCGACTCGAGAACGCGGTCCGCCTGTGCGGGAAGGCGCCCCCTCGCGAGCGCAGGTAGCTCGTGCTTCGCGATATTTTCGAGGCGCGCAAGATCCTCATCGTAGTACGAGAGGAGCAGCGTAAGGCCGCGGGCAAGGCCGCGCCGCACCTCGTCCGAGGCGGCGGAGGCCTGCGCCGCTCGTGCAAGCGACAGCAGGATGCCGGCCTGGGGGAGCGAGGCCGCGAGAATCGCGGCGGCGAACAAGGCTGCGAGCTTTAGCCGCAGGCGGGCGCCATAACGCCGCCTGCGCGCATCGGCTACGAGCGCGCGGAGCTTGACCGCAAAAAAAGCAAGGAGGCTCGCGGGAAGAATGCCGAGCAGAACGAGGGGAAGGCGCTCCTCGGGCGGGGGAAAGGCGGGCGCCTCGATGAGCACGCGGCGCGCGTAGACGAAGAGCCCGGTCGCGGCGATGAGGTAGACGAGTGTGGCAGCAATAAGATTGGTGCGGCTTCCCTGGCCTGCCTCGACGAGCTCGTGAAACTCGGAGCCGCCTTGTTCCGCGCGGGAATTCCTGCCCCGCCCGCCTCGGTTCATTCCTCCTCGAAGCGGCTTTCGAAGAGGCGCTCGATTGCGGCCGCCGCCTCCTCCTCGTCGGCGCCCTCCGCGAGGATGCGGATGGGTGTGCCAAAGCTCGCGCCCAGGGTGATGATGCCCATGATGGATTTTGCGTTGATCTTGTCTTCGCCTTTTTCAAGCCAAATGCGCGAGGCGAACTTGCTCGAGGTCTGGACGATAAGGGCGGCGGGCCGTGCGTGGATGCCCGCGCGGTTCTTGATGGTCACGTTACGCTCGGTCATAGGGCCTTCCTGGTCATTCGACTTACGGTGGCGCCGTGCGCGCCCCTAGAGGTACTCATCGCGGTTGAAATAGGCGGCGCGCGCGTTTTCGCTTTCAAGCCACCGCAGGATGTTCTGGTTGAATTCCTTTGCGGAATGATAGCCCATTTTTTTAAGCCGCTCGTTCATCGCAGCGGTTTCTACGATAATGGGGATGTTCCGGCCGGGTTTCACGGGGATGACGAGTTCGGGGATGCGCACACCGAGTATCTCGGTCGTCCGCTCCTCCGTGCCGATGCGGTCGTACACCTTGTCCGGGTCCCATTCCTCGAGCGTGCAGACGAGCTGAATTTGTTTTTTGTCGCGGATCGCGCCGACACCGAACAGGTGGGTGACATTGATAATCCCAAGACCGCGGATCTCCATGTGATGGCCAATCACCTTGTTTGCACCCTGTCCCATGAGGATGGAGCCGTTCACACAGCGGATATCCACGACATCGTCGGCGACGAGGCGGTGCCCTCGCTCGATGAGCTCAAGGGCGGTTTCGCTTTTGCCGACCCCCGAGTCGCCGACGAGAAGTATGCCGATACCGTACACCTCGACAAGGACCCCGTGTAGCGAGGCTTTGGGGGCGAAGATGTCCGCGAGCACCCTGAGGACGCGGCTTGTGAACTCGGAAGAGGAAAGATCGGTCTGGAGGATGGGGCAGTCGGCCGCCTCGGCAAGTCGGAAGAAGTTGCGTCCCGGCGCGAGGTTATGGGTGAAGATGCAGGCGGGGATGGGATAGGAAAAGAGCTTTTCGAAGCTGTCAATCCGATTCTCATCCTCCAGTTTTTTTATAAAGGCGTTTTCCCCCCGGCCGAATATCTGAATACGCTGCCATGCGAAGGACTCGAAGAAGCCCGAAAGCGCAAGTCCCGGTCGATTCAAGTCGGGTACGGTGATCTCGCGGGGCAGGCCCTTTCTGCCACCGATGCAGCGGAGGCCGAGGGCGTTCTGCTCCTTAAGGTCGAGATCGAGAAGATCGAGAACCGTAAAGCGTTGCTCTTCCATCGTCGCGAAAGAGTGTACTACGGAACGGGCCGCAGCGCAAACAACCCCCTGCGCCCCCGTGATAGGCCTGGAAAGCGCGCGGCCCCGGTCTAAGGGCTCCGGGGCCGCGCTGAGATTGAGCAAAAATGCGCGCTAAAAGCACGCTACGAGCGTAGCGGCTTAGCGTTTTTCCTGTACCTTTTCCTTTTCCTTGGTGATCTTCTGCTCGAGCCGATCGATGAGCTTGTCGATGCCCGGGTTCACGTCGAGCTCGTGTTCCACCACATGCGCCTGCGTGCCCCAGCGGAAATTGACGGTCGCCTCCAGTTTGAAGTCTTTTTCCTTCGTGAAAACGAAAATGAGATCGACGACCTTGTCGTCCGCGTACCCGATCCGCTCGAGTTTTTTGTCGAGGTAGTCCCTGCTCGCATCGCTCAGGGTGAAGTGGACGGAACGGACGTCGACGGTCATGCATACCTCCTTAAGCTTACGGCCGCCGCCTCGCACGCCCCATGCAGGGCGGTTACTCAGGCGGTCGGCCAAAAACCACGGCCCCGGGGGCCGGGCGTCGCCCAGGTCTATGGCCGTTTACGGCCAAACGACGAATCGAGGTCGAGCTCCTGCCGATATTTGGCAACCGTTCGCCGCGCAAGCTTGATGCCGCGCCGCGCAAGAAGCTCGGCGATGTCGCGGTCCGAGAGCGAGGCGTCTTCGGTCTCGATGATCTCCTTGATAACTTGTTTTACCCCTTCTTTGGAGAAACGCGAACCAGAAGAACCTGCGCCGGATATGGAATTCGTAAAGAAGTAGCGGAGTTCAAAGACGCCCCAGTCGGTCTGGACGTACTTTTTGTGCGCGATGCGGGATACCGTCGTTTCGTGCACGCCAATCTCGGCGGCGACATCCTTGAGGGTAAGCGGCGCAAGGTACTTGGGGCCGCGCGCAAAAAATGCGCGCTGGAATTCCACCACGGCGCGAGCGACCTTGAGTAGGGTCTGGTTGCGCTGCTGTATGCTCCGGATGAAGAACTTCGCCCGTTTGATATTGTCGCGGACATAGGCTCCCGTCGCCCGGTCCCCGCCTTTTTTTTCGGCGAGCCGGTCAAAAAAGGGGTCGATGCCGAGCACGGGGAACTCCTCGTCATTGATGACAATGACAAAGTCGCCGTCTTTGAGTTTGACGAGGAGATCCGGCACGACATAGCGCGGCTCTTCGGTCGAGTACGCGCGGCCGGGGAAGGGGGATAGGCCTTTGATGAACGAGAGCGCCTCGCGGAACTCCTCGTCGCCGAGTTTGAGCCTTTTTTGCAGCTCGGTGTGCTTGCCTTTTTCGAGGAGGTCGATGTGGTCGCGGAGCATGGCGATTGCCGCGAGGGGCGCTCCGGGGCTGAGCTCCGCCTGCACGCGGAGGCTCTCGCGGAAATCGGCGACGCAGGTGCCCTGCGGCTCGAGGCTGCGGACGAGGGTGAGCATGTCCGCAACCACGGCGCCGGGTGCATCGGGGAGGAGGGCGGCGGGATCTACTTTGTGGAAGCCGTCATCGTCGAGATTTTGGATAAGCGCCTCGCCTATGGCACGCCGCGCTTCGTCGATCGGCTGGAGGCGAAGCTGCCAGAGGAGGTGTTCTTGGAGTGTTTCCGCGCGGGTGATCGCCCCTTCGATGAACATACGTTTCGAATCATCGTCGGTGGCAGAGCGAGCGGCAAAACCCGGGTCGGAGCTGTTTTCAAAGACGTCGTTGACCTCTTCGTCCCGTTCGTCGCGCTCAGGCAGGCTCTCGAGCGATACCGTCGATTTGTCCTCGAGCACCTCCAGTGCGGGGTTTGCCTCGAGTTCCGCCTGTATCTCCTCCTTAAGCTCTTGAAGCGGCATCGCCATGAGCTTGATGGACTGGAGCATCTGAGGGCTGAGCTTTTGGCGCTGTTCCGCGACAAGCGCGGGCTTCTGAAGCTGCACCGCTTCCTCCAAAGGACTGCTATCTCAAATTTAGGTGACCCTGGCCGATTGTCAAGGATGTATGAGCGTAATATATAATAGCATAAAGCGTGCCTACAGCGATCGCTTTTGTGCCTTTGCGCCGAGGAGTGCATGGAGGCTCATCACGTAAGCTCGCGCCGGGGCACCGTTAAAACCCCGAAGCCTCGCTTCGGTAACAGGCGGGACTGTGCAGGGGCGCACGAGGTTTTAAGGGGTGGCAGGCGAGCGCGTGCTACCCAGTGTGGAGCGAGATCCTGCGGTGGCTGCGAGTTGACGCGTTCATCGCCGGATTATTACCTTATCGATACATAGCGGACTCTTCCCGCCTGCGGGGGAAGACCGACATAATAGGTGGATCAATGTCAACGAAGCACCATGAGCGCCACACCGAGGTATCTCCCCGCGAGCATGCCGCCGCGGCAGAAACCCCTGCCCCTGCGGCGCCCGAGACGCCTCAAGCCGATCAGTCGGCGGAACTCGAGGCTCTCCGCGCGCGCGTCGCCGCTCTTGAGGCGCGCGAAGCGGCCCTCGTCGAAGAGAATTCCTCGCTTAAGGATCAGTATCTTCGCAAGCTCGCGGACTACGAGAATTTCCGCAAGCGCATGTTTCGCGAGCGCGACGAGTCGCTTAAATACGCGAACGCGGGACTCCTTGGCGATCTTGTGCCCGTCCTTGACGATTTTGACCGGGCGGTCGCCAGCGCCGAGCATGCGCAGGATTATGCGACACTCCATGATGGCGTTGTCTTGATCCGTCGCCAGCTTGGGCAGACGCTCGAGAGCAAGTACGGCCTTACGCGGCTTGAGTGTGTCGGGGCGATTTTCGACCCCAATATCCATGAGGCGATCGCCGCGGAACCGGGGCCAGTTTCTGAGCCGACCGTAGTCGAGGAGTTCCTCCCCGGCTATAAGTTGCACGACCGTGTCGTTCGAAGCGCCAAGGTGCGTGTGCAGATGCCTGCCCCCGCACCGGGCGAGGGGGCCACGCCTGCTACGGCTGCCGAATTGGGCCCGCCTTCGGCCGGCGAGGATGCGGCCGTCACCACGAACTGATACTTCGAGAGAACAAGGAGCGGATGTATGGGTAGGATAATCGGAATCGATCTTGGAACCACCAATTCCTGTGTCGCCGTGATGGAAGGCGGGGAGCCTCTCGTCATCGCCAACTCCGAGGGGCAGCGCACCACCCCCTCGATCGTCGGTTTCACCGGCAAGGGCGAGCGTGTCGTCGGCCAGCCCGCGAAAAACCAGATGATCACCAACCCGGAGAACACGGTCTACTCGATTAAGCGCTTCATGGGTCGGCGCTATAGCGAGGTCGGGGCGGAGATCAAGCTCGTGCCCTACAAGGTTATCGACAACGGGAACGACGTCCGCGTCGACATTGCGGGCAAGGCCTACAGCCCTCAGGAGATCAGCGCCTTCATCCTCCAGAAAATGAAGAAAACCGCGGAGGATTATCTCGGCGAGCCCGTCACCGAGGCGGTCATCACTGTGCCCGCCTACTTCAACGACGCGCAGCGGCAGGCGACGAAGGATGCGGGCAAGATCGCGGGCCTCGAGGTCAAGCGCATTATCAACGAGCCGACGGCCGCATCCCTCGCCTATGGCTACAACAAGGATCAAAAGAAGGAGAAGACGATAGCCGTCTACGATCTCGGCGGCGGCACCTTCGATATTTCCATCCTCGAGCTGGGCGAGGGTGTGTTTGAGGTCAAATCGACAAACGGCGACACGCACCTGGGCGGCGACGACTTCGATGCCCGCATCATGCAGTGGCTCGTCGAGGAGTTCAAAAAGGACACAGGCATCGATCTCTCCAAGGATAAGATGGCGCTTCAACGCCTCAAGGAAGCCGCCGAGAAGGCGAAGATCGAGCTGTCCAACGTCCAGCAGACCGAGATCAACCTGCCCTTCATCACCGCGGACGCTTCGGGGCCGAAGCACCTGCAGAAGAGCCTCTCCCGCGCCGCCTTCGAGCGCATGATCGATGATCTGCTTGAGCGCTCGAAGGAGCCCTGCAAAAAAGCTCTAGCCGACGCCGGAATTACCGCGGCGCAGGTGGACGAGGTCATTCTCGTCGGCGGCTCCACCCGCATCCCCAAGGTTCAGCAGATCGTCCGCGATCTTTTCGGCAAGGAGCCCTCGAAGGGCGTTAACCCCGACGAGGCCGTCGCCGTGGGCGCCGCCATTCAGGGCGGCATTCTGGGCGGCGACGTAAAGGACGTGCTACTCCTCGATGTCACGCCGCTCTCCCTCGGCATCGAGACTCTCGGCGGCGTCATGACTCGTCTTATCCCGCGGAACACGACCATTCCCTGCCGCAAGAGCCAGATATTCTCCACCGCGGCCGATGGGCAGACCGCTGTTTCCATCCACGTACTCCAGGGCGAACGCGAGATGGCGGCGCAGAACCGCACGCTCGGCCGCTTCGATCTTGTGGGCATTCCGCCTGCGCCGCGCGGTGTGCCGCAGATCGAGGTGACCTTTGATATCGATGCGAACGGCATCGTGCATGTCAGCGCCAAAGATCTTGGCACGGGCAAGGAGCAGAAGATCCGCATCGAGGCTTCGTCCGGGCTTAACGACGCCGACATCGATCGGATGGTGAAGGAGGCTGAGGCGCACGCCGCCGAAGACAAGCGGGAGCGCGAGCGCGCCGAGGCGCGGAACGAAGCTGACAGCCTCGTTTATCAGACCGAGAAAGCGCTTAAGGAGTACGGCGACAAGGTGCCGCAGGCAGAGAAATCCGCAATCGAGGCAGCGCTCGCCGAGCTCAAGAAGGCCATGGAAGGCCAGGATGTCGACCTCATCCGCCAGAAGACCGAGGCCCTCAAGCAGGCGCAGTACAAGCTCTCCGAGGAGATCTACAAGAACGCCGGTCCCACCGGCGCGCAAGGAGCCGGCCCCTCTGGCGCCGCTTCGGAAGGTCCTGCGCAGGGGTCCGCTGACGATGTGGACTACCGCGTCGTAGACGAGGAAGAGAAGAAATAGATCCACGCTGAGGGCGGCGCGAAGCCGTGCGACCGCACGGCGCTTCGCGTCCGCCTCGTGGCATCGTAGGGAGCCCACGTGGCCAAGCGCGATTATTACGAGGTCCTGGGCGTCGACAAGAACGCCAGCAAGGACGACATAAAAAAGGCCTATCGCCGACTCGCGATCCAGAATCACCCCGATAAAAACCCGGGCGATCACGCCGCGGAGGAGCGCTTCAAGGAGGCGACCGAAGCCTACGAAGTGCTCGCCGACGACGAAAAACGGAGTGCCTACGACCGCTTCGGGTTTGCCGGGGTCGAGGGCATGGGCGGTTCAGGCGGCGCACAGGATTTCTCCTCGGTTTTCAAGGACTTCGAGGACATTTTCGGCTTTGGCGATTTTTCCAACATATTCGATTCCTTCTTCGGTGGCGGGGGCCGCCGCGGCGGCGGCGATCGGGGCCGGGTTGCGCGCGGTTCGAATCTGCGCTATGACCTTGAGCTTTCGTTTGAAGATGCCGTGTTCGGCACGGCGGTGGAGATCAGCTATTCGCGTCATGATGCCTGCCGTAGCTGCGGCGGCACTGGTTCTTCCGACGGCTCGGGGCGCCGCGTCTGTCCGACCTGTCAGGGCTCGGGCCAGGTGCGTCGGAGTTCGGGATTCTTTTCCATCGCCCAGCCCTGCCCGACCTGTCACGGAGAAGGTTCGACCATCGAGCGCCCCTGTCGCGATTGCGATGGGACGGGGCTCGCCAAGAAAAAGCAGAAGATCAAGGTGACCATCCCGCCCGGAGTCGAGGACGGGAAGCGTGTGGTGATTCCCGGCCAGGGCGATGTCGGTCCGAATGGCGGCCCGCCGGGGGACCTCTATGTCTTTATTCGGGTGCGGCCCCATGAGTATTTCGAACGAGAGGGCAACGATCTGTATTGCGCGCTTCCCATAGGGCTTGCGACCGCGGCCCTGGGTGGTGAAATCACCTTCGAGACCATCGAGAAGAAGAAGATCAAGGTGACGATCCCCGCCGGCGTCCAAAACGGCCGCATGCTCCGCGTGCGTGACGAAGGCGTCCCCTCATCGTCGGGACGGCGCGGCGACCTCTATCTTAAGGTAGTCGTCCGGGTGCCTGAGCGTCTGTCGCGGCGCGGCCGCGAGCTACTCGAGGAGCTCCGCGCGGTCGAGGGCGAGGACGCCGCACCGCGGCCGATTCGGCTCCAGGATCTCAAAAACTGACACAGCACGCGAGCACTTAAGACTGGTGGCGGTCCGCAAGGACCGCCTTTTTTTGGCCTTTTTACGGCCTCTTTCCCCCGGGGCTTTGCCGCTCCAGTCGCTGTCGACCGAAGCGGCGCAAGCGGAGCGCGTTGCTCACCACCGACACCGAGCTGAGCGACATCGCGGCGGCGGCGATGATCGGATTGAGGAGCGGCCCGCCAAAGACGTGGAGCAGGCCGGCGGCTATCGGTATGCCGAGCACATTGTACCCGAAGGCCCAAAAGAGGTTCTGTTTTATGGTTCGCATCACGGCGCGCGAGAGCGCCACCGCCTTCGGCACTTCGAGAAGGTCGCCGCTCATGAGGACGAGGTCGGCGCTCTCGATTGCGACATCGGTGCCGGTTCCGATGGCGATGCCGAGGTCCGCGCGGGCGAGCGCAGGCGCATCATTGATGCCGTCGCCCACCATGGCGACTTTTTTTCCGGCTTTCTTGAGCCGGGTGATTTCCGCCTCTTTGCCCTCTGGAAGCACTTCGGCGAGAACCGTGTCGATGCCGACACGCCGAGCGACCGCGTTGGCGGCGCGGCGGCTATCGCCGGAGAGGAGCGCCACTTCGAGGCCGAGCGCGTGGAGTTCCGCGACCGCAGCGGCACTTGTCGGCTTTGGTTCATCGGCGACGGCGGCAAGGCCGATCACCCTTCGCCCCAGAGCGACAAAGAGCGTAGTTTTGCCTGCCGCCTCGAGCTGGGTAGCCGCTGCGGCAAACTCGTCAAGAGCGACTCCGCGCTCGGTCATGAGCCGCGCGGTGCCGACCAGGATGCGGCGCGTCTCCTGGTCTGTGGCCTTGGCCTCTTCCGCGCAGAGTATCGCGGTGCTGGCATCAGCGGCGAGAACGGCTTCGATGCCGCGTCCCGGCAGTGCGGTGAAGGATTCGATCCGCGGTAGCTCAAGCGATTCCGCGGCTGCGGCGCGGACCACTGCCTCGCCGACGGGATGTTCGGATGCCTTTTCCGCAGCTGCGGCAACTGCAAGAAGCCTTGCGCGCGGGATGTCGGCTCGCGGAATGAGGTCGGTGAGCTCCGGTTTGCCCGTTGTGATCGTTCCGGTCTTGTCGAGGACGACCGTTGTGACGGCCTGTGCCGTTTCGAGCGCCTCGCCGGATTTGAAGAGCACTCCGAGTTCGGCCCCGCGTCCCGTGCCGACCATGATGGCCGTCGGTGTGGCAAGACCGAGGGCACAGGGGCAGGCTATGGTGAGCACGGCGACGAAGACGGTGAGCGCGAAGGAGAGACTTTCGCCGAAGGCGAGCCAGAGTCCTGCTGCGAGGAGGGCGACGAGGAGCACCGCCGGCACAAACCAGCCCGACACGCGGTCGGCGATGGCGGCGATGGGCGCTTTCGCGGCCTGCGCGTCTTCGACAAGCCGCACGATGCGCGCAAGGGCTGTGTCGGCGCCGACGGCCGTGGCGCGAAAACTGAAGGAGCCGTGCGTGTTGACGCTACCGCCCACGACGACGTCTCCCGGTCCCTTGTCGATAGGGATCGATTCGCCTGAGATCATCGACTCATCCACGGCGCTTGAGCCTTCGACGATGACGCCATCCACGGGGATGCGCTCGCCGGGACGCACGAGAATCATGTCGCCTACCTCGAGCTCCTCGACGGGGAGCTCGTACTCCCTTCCCGCAGCACAGAGGGTTGCGGTGGCTGGCTTCAACCCCATGAGTCGTTTGATCGCCTCCGAGGTCCTGCCCTTGCTACGGGCCTCGAGGCTTTTTCCAAGGAGAATGAGCGTGATGATGACGCCGGCCGTTTCATAGTAGAGCTGTTCCACCGCCATGTGATCGCCTCGGCTGATGCGCCAGGTGGACCAGAGGCTATAGGCGAAGGCGGCGCTCGTTCCGAGTGCTATGAGGCTGTCCATGTTTGGTGCGCGGTGGAGTGCGGCACGGAGGCCTGAAATATAGAAACGGCGTCCGGCGATGACGATCGGGAGGACGAGCGCAAGCTCAAGGAGGGCGAAGCGGAGCGGCGCCTTCATGGGGGCGAATGCAGCTGGGAAAGGCAGCCCCAGCATCGAGCCCATCGCGACGTAGAGAAGCGGTAGGGTAAAAACCGCGGCAAGAATAAGCCGCCTGCGTAGCGACCTGAGCTCCTCTTCCCCCGCGGCGCGATGCTCATCGACGGCTTTCGACGCCTCATCTGCGATGCCGTAGCCCGCCTCCTCCACCGCTCTACGCACGGCGTCGAGGCTGAGCCGCTCATCATCGAAGCGCAGATCAAGCTTTTCGGTCGCAAAGTTGACGCTCGCCGCCTCGATCCCCTCGAGTTTGCCCACGGCGCGTTCGATCGCCCGCGCACAGGCGGCGCAACTCATGCCGCGCAGGGGAAGGCGTTTTGCCTGGATCATTATTCCTCCCGGTCTTATATATTACTTATTTAATATACTGCATTCCCGGAAATATGTCTCCTCATGCGCGGTGTGGGTGCGCCATGTGGGCGAATCTCCGGAGGGCTGGGGCACGCTCGTGTGACTCCGCGCAGGGCTCGCGGCTGTGTAGCTCCTCGTGGAGAATATTAAGGCAGCGTTCGCGGCGGTGTAGTTTGAGTCGCGGTCTTAGACCGCCTTGATGAGGTGCTCGACCAGGATCTTAAGACCGATGGCGACAAGGACGATGCCACCTGCGGCTTCCGCCCACCGTTCGAAGCGCGTGCCGATGCGCCGCCCGAATTCGCAGCCCGCGAGGCAGAGCGCGAAGGTTACAAGGCCGATGATGGCGGCTGGGCCGAGGATGGGTGCGCCGAGCATGCTGTACGAAAGTCCAACCGCGAGTGCATCGATGCTTGTGGCGACCGCGAGGATGAGAAGCCCGCCGAGATCAAGGATGCTCCGCTTTTTCCTATCGCCGCCTGAAGCGGCATCGTCGCAGGAGGCCTCGTCCGCAATCTCGCGCGACTCGATGAGCATCTTGCCGCCGACGAGGGCGAGGAGGGCGAAGGCGATCCAGTGGTCAAAGCCCTCGATATAGGCGCGAAAGGCGCCGCCGGCGAGCCAGCCGAAAATGGGCATGAGGAACTGAAAGAGTCCAAATGCGAACGCCGCGCGAAGCGCGTAGCGAGTTTGCATGTGCGGGATGCAGATGCCACTCGATACGGAAACGGCAAAAGCGTCCATCGAAAGACCAAGAGCGACGAGGAAGTAGGTGAGCATGGCGGGGCTCAGTATAGCCGCGAAAGGAGGCGCGAGGAAAGCCTGCTGAGTTCGTCGCGCGCGGGCGTGGCGGGGAGCCGTGCGATCTCGGCCTCGGCGCGTGCGGTGAAACGGGCGGCATCGCGTCGCGCGGCGTCGACGCCGCCGAGGCTTACGGTGCGCGCAATAACCGCCGCGACGGCCGGCTCCATCTGCGCGGCGCCGTCGCGCTCGCGCGACAGGGCCGAAAGCAGTGCGCGGACGCCGTGCTCGTCTACGCGGAGCGCATGGATGAGCGGCAGGGTGCACAGGCCCTCGGCGATGTCGCGGCCGACGGGTTTGCGCATCACGCCCGCGCTCGATTCGAAGTCGAGGATATCGTCGAGAATCTGGAAGGCCATGCCGAGATTGTACCCAGCGCGCCGCAGGCGCTCGGCGACCGGGGCGGGGGCCTTTGCCTCGGCGGCGCCTACGTGGAGGGCGAGCGAGAAGAGTGCCGCGGTCTTTCCGGCGATTTTGCGGAAATAACCGCGGCGGCTTGCCGAGTAGCTCCACTTGTCCATATCCTGCTTAATCTCGGCAGCGCAGATCGCGCTCACGAGCCGCGCCAGAGCCTTTGCGTTTGCGGGGCTTGCGCTTTCGGCGGCGAGGAGGAAGGCGCGCGCAAAGAGCCAGTCGCCCGCGAGCACCGCCTCTTTGGCACCGAATCGCGTGTGAAGAGTCGGTATGCCGCGGCGCAACTCCGCTTCGTCGAGCACGTCGTCGTGGACAAGCGTGGACACATGGAGCAGTTCGATCGCTGCTGCAAGCGGCAGGATGCGAGACTCCATGCCGCCTCTGCCGAAGCGTGCGCCGATGAGGACGAGTGCCGGTCTGAGCATTTTGCCGTTCGATTCGATGATCGAGGCGACCGCATCCTCTATCGGAAAATCCGTGCTCCTTAGGCTCTCCCGCATGATCGCGGCAACGGAGCTTAAGGCTTCGGCAAGGCCTGGGGAATCGTTCCAGAAATCCGTCATGAACGTGCGTGTCCTCGTCGTGTGCGATCACAGGAATTTCGTCGTGTATTCCGGGGAGGCAAGGGTATCGGAGCCCCCGGAGTGCCATTGGCGGTCCCGCCTGCGTGGGGACCGCCAATGACGGGTTTATTTGCTTGGATCGTCGGCGTAAAAGTGCCACTTGCGGGCGAATTTCGTGCCGTTCCAGCGTTTTTTGAAGAAGGGGACGACCCAGTAGTCGAGGCCGAAGGCGCGTCCTGCCCCGCCGAGCATCACGATCGCGGCGAAGAGGAACCAAGCCTGGTCCCAGGCGAACATACCATTGAAGGTGAAGAGGAAGACCATCGCGATGCTCGCGGCCGCCGCCCACCAGGTGAGGAAGCCGCCCATCAAGGCAAGGCCGATGCCCATCTCCATGACGACGACCATGACCTGCATGACCTGGAAGGGCAGGTAGGCGAAAATGCCGTCCATAAAGATGGAGCGGAACCATTTTGCGAAGGGCGAATTCGGATCGATGATGGGCCTCGTGAGATCCCAGACCTTGGCGAAGGTCTGCGTGGCCGCTTCCGCGCTCTGGCCTGCTGCCGCGGTCGCGGCGGTCACGGTTTCGGCGACGGCTTGGGCGGCACCGCCAGAAGCAGCGCTACTTGCCGCGACCGCTTCGGCCGCAGACGCTGCCCATTCGCCTGAGGCTGAAGCGGCGCTTGTCGCCTCGGCGACTTTGATGCCTGCCTGCACGACGCCGGGGCTGAACATCCAGCCCGAGCTCGAGCCCTTCGCGAAGTTGAGCCAGCCTTCGCCGATCTTGTTGACGCCCTCCATGAACCACATGAGTCCGAGCCAGACGCGGAGGAGGAGGATCCAATAGGAGCGGACCTTGTGCTCGACGAAGCCGCCGAGGAATGACCGCCGTTCCTTTATATCAAGGAACTCGTGTTTGACGTACTCCCAGACCTGATTGAAGCCGGCGATGTTGAAAAGGTAGTAGACGTTGATGAAGTGCTTGATGAAGAGCGCGAACCACCCCTTCGTCTGCATGTTGCCTGCGTTCGAAACGCCAACGTGGCTTCCGATGCAGACCATGACGCCATGGTAGTTGGGCGAAAACTTATGGCGCTCGCCGCCCTCGATGTCGGCGATGATGTTTTTCGCCGCCGTTTCGGCGGTAAAGTGCGCCGTCTCGACGATCTGCGCGAGGGGCTTGCCGTCTCGGATGAGCCCCGCATTGTCCCCCACAACGTAGACGTAGGGGTATTTCGGCGACTTCATCTCCTCGTCGCATTCGATGCGGTTTCGTTTGCCCATGGGGAGGGCGAGCGAACCCGCGAAGGACGAACCTTTGACGCCACAGGTCCAGATGAAGGTATTAGTTTCGACCGCTGTGCCGTCTTTGAGAAGAACTCGGCCCTTTTCTGCGCCGACGATGGCGCTGTTGAGCATGATCTCACATCCCGCCCTTTTGAGATAGCTCTCCGCTTTGACGCGGAGCGGCTCCTCCAGAATAGGCAGGATCGAGGGAAGGGCTTCGATGCAGATGACGCGCGTTTCCTTGGGGTCGATGAAGAGTTTGCGGCACATCGTGTCGCGATATTCGAGAAGCTCACCGATCATCTCGATCCCGGTGAAGCCTGCGCCGGCAACGACAAAGGTAAGGAGTCGCTTGCGTCGTTCGACATCGGGTTCGGCCGCCGCCTTCGCAAAGGTTTCCTCGAGGTGGTGGCGTATCCGCATCGCGTCTTCGAACGACCAGAGGGAGAAGGAGTTTTCCGCCACGCCGGGGATGCCGAAGTACTCAGGCTCTGCGCCGGCGCCGACGACGATGTAGTCGAAGGGATACTCGCGCACTGAGGAGATGGCGACCTTTTTTTCAAAATCGACGTTGATAATCGTGTCGGTCGCGATTTCGATGCGCTTGCCGCCGAAGATCTTCCGGAAGCTCACCTGCACCGACTCTGGCTCGGTGCGCCACCCCGCGACCTCGTGGAGCTCCGTCATGAGGGTGTGATAGGGTTTTTTGTCAACAAGGGTGATCTCGACATCCGGGCGCTTGCGGAAGCGCTTTTCGAGAATTTTCCCCGCCCAGACGCCGCCGTAGCCGCCGCCTAAGATCAGGATGCGTTTCTTTTCGCCCATGTGGGTATCTCCTTCGCCAAGAAATCGTGCGCTGCTTGAGATTTTAGACAATCAATTCTGTACGATATATGAGCAAAAGTCAAGAAAGCGTTCTACACTATTGTAGTTGCCCTATGCATGGTGGGTCTAGGTTGCCCCTTGACCGGCTTGGGGAAAATTCGCTTAAGAATACGGGTCTCGGCGCGGCCATGCGCCGCCCCAAGGAGGAATGATGCCCGCCCTCGAAATTTTCGGCACGGTCGCGAGCCTCGTTATCGCCGCCTCGCTCATGATGAAAAACGTGAAGCGCCTCAGGCTCATCAATCTGGGCGGATCGGTCCTTTTCGCGTTGTACGGGCTTGGCATTAAATCCCTGCCGGTTTTTCTCGTGAATCTTTTCATCGTGCTTATCGATGCCTGGTATCTTTCGCGCCTCAGGCTCGAGACATCGGCATTTTCGCTCTTCCGTCTCGCATCGGTCGATTCCGCCTATCTTACCGCGTTCCTCTCCTTCTACCGCAAGGACATCGAGGCGCACGCCCCGGAATTCGCGCCTGCTGAACTTGCGGGAGCGGAGGCGGTGTTTATCCTTCGCGACATGGTGCCCACCTCGCTCGTCATCTATCGCAGGCGGGGCGAGGGGGTGTTCGATTTGTTACTCGACTACGCCGTTCCCGCCTACAGGGATTACAAGAGCGCAGAGTTTTTTTTCGAGACCGCAGCCAAGGATATCGCAGGTGGCGTGGAAGCTCGATTCTATGCCCGGGGCACCGTGCCAGTTCATCGCCGCTACTTGAAACGCCTCGGCTTCGTGGAAACCACTCCCGCGGGCGCGGAAGGCGCGGTCTTTGTTCGGAGTGTCCGCCCCTGACGGCCTTGTGCGTTGCGCTTCCATCGTTCTTGCGCGGCATAGTATAATCATGTTTTACCGGGTTTGAATGCACGGCGCCGACGGTGCAATGAGGATGTCGCGCCTTTAAGGGGTAGCGGCCGACTTCTGCGCGCTTGATGGAAGGGGCCGCCTGCGCGTCCTTGAGGCGGTAAATCGCCATCGACGCCGTGTGGTGTGGACGGGACACTGTGTCCTCGTAAAGACCTCTCCGTCGTCGCGGAACCCGGCGTCCGGCCCGCCTTAGTGCGGGCTTCATCTTAGTTCCCTACGAGCGGTGACATGGATTTCAGACAATTGGGTGTCGATAACCGGCTGATTGCCGGCATGGAGGCGTTTCGGAGTCGGGCGCTTTTTCACGAAAAGATGCTCAAGGTGGCCGTCGTCGACGGTGAAAATGTGTGCGCGAAACTTGCGCTTGCCGAGGGGCGCGAAGCGGTGCTCCTGCTCCCCGCACTTCAATGGCTCGCCGCAGGGCAGACGGAGGACGATGCGGCGCCACCGCGCCGCATCCTGTGTGTGCTTCCCGACCGTGCCTCAGCGGAAGGGCTTGCCGCGGCGGCGCGGGTGATCGCAGGCGGCCTCGGCCTGGAGACCTGCGTTGTTACCCCCCCGGGGGAAGGTGAGGGCGCCGTCGAGGGGCCCGCTGCCGCGCCCGTCCTGGAGGGCGCGCCTAATGCCGCCTTTGTCGCAGGTATGCCTGAATCGCTCCTTGGTGCCCAGGCTCAGGGCCTTCTTCGCCTCCGTGACTTCGGGTTTCTTGTGCTTGATGGCGCCGAACGCCTCGCCGACCTTCCTTCTGAGACGTTGCGTCGACTTGCGGCCGCGCTTCTACCGCCCTGGGAGCGTCGCGCCATCGTCGCCGCCTCCAAGCTCACCGTGAAGGCCAAGAGCCTGGCCTGGGATTTCGCCGATAACCCCGTCGAGGTGGAGATCGCTGAAACTCTTGTGAAGGCGCAGAGCGTTGCAAGCGAGACCTGGTACATTACTGCTGAGGAAAAGCTTCGATTTGTGCTTGGTCTGCGCGCGCGGGAGAATCCGCAGCGCGTGTGCCTGTTTTGCAACCTCAAGGCGAGCGCCGAGGAGTCTGCCCTCCGACTCCGTGAAAACGGCGTTTTCGCCGAGTATATTTTCGGTGCGCTCCCTCCCGAGCGAAAATTCGCGATTCTCGACGGCGTCAAGGAGGTTGCGGGGGGCGTACTCGTGCTTACCGACGACGGGGCCGAGGGCCTCGCTCCAGGCGAGTTTCCGATAGTTGTTAATTATGATATTCCGCTTGAGCCAGAACTCTATGTGCGCCGACTTGAGATGCTCGACCGCGGGGCGCCCGGCGCGCGGGTGATAAATCTCGCCTGCGACCGTTACGTGTACGGCCTCCCTGCGATTGAGGACTACATCGACGCGAAGCTTGGCGCGCGCCAGGTCGGGCCGGAGCTCCTTGCCGCGGAGGACGCGAGCGAGGGGCTCATGTTCGAGCGGCCGCGTTTTGAGCGCGATGCGCGCGGCCGCTCGGAAGGAGGGGCGAAGGTCGGCCGCTTGGTGCCTGTCGGCGCATCGCGGCAGGCGGGGATGGAAGGCGCACCACGTCCTGCGCGTGAAGGCCGGCGCGCTCAGGATGGCCGTAGCCGCGGTGAACGGGACAACGCCCCCGACATCCGCAAGCGCATCGCGGATCTCACGGGCGGCTCTTTGGGCGAGGCGCCTTCGCGAACGGGGGAAGGTGGTTTCTTAGGCGGCGAGAAGCGCCGCGCCGTAGCCCCGGAAAAGGCCAAGGCCGGTCACCCCAAGGGGCGTCATGATTCGCATGCAGCCGAGCGCGGTCGAAAAACGGGCTCGCCGCGACCACGGAAACACGCGCCGGTCGCATCGGGGCCCACCGAGATCGCGGGACGTGGAACGGGTAATCCGTATGACCTTCCGATGGAGGAGCGCATGAAGCTCTATCGCGAGAAATACGGCCGTGGCCTTGAAAATTCCCGCGAATCATTCCGTGGGAAGAAGGGAAAAGCCGCCGGACCGCAACACGTGCGTCCTGATGGCGGAACCGCTCGTGTGGCCGGTAATGCCCAGAAGACAAAGCGCCACGGCGCGCTTCGCCCGGAGGCGCAGCGCGCCTCAGACAGGCCGCCAGCGCTGGATAAGGCTTCCACCGCGACCCCCTCTCCGGCGCCGCGCGAATCCCCGGGGCTTCTCGACCGGCTCGTGGGGCTTTTCAGGAAGAAGCAGGAGTAGGGGTTTGTGGCGCAGCGGGCGGAGAGCCCGCACGCGGGGGCGTGTAGCCACCGAGCGCTGTTGCGCTACGCGCAGGGGGAAGCTACAGTAGCGCTGGTGGGATCAGATGATGATTTGCATAGATATCGAGCTTTGGAGGTTTTATGGAGCGTCGACTTGTGTGCCTCGTGGTGTTCGCTCTTGTGGCCTGGGTGGGGGTAGCTGCCCAGGCGGCAGTTCCCGCAGCGTCTCCCTCCGTCGAGACGAAACTACTTTCGCTCGAGCTCGGCCTTCCGATCGGCTATAGACTCTCGGATGGTGCACTCGTATCGGGCCGTTCCTTCGCCCTTGGCATCGCGGTTGCCGACAATTTCTCGGTGGGAATCTCTTCGACACAGATCGGCACGACCGCGCCGCTCACCGCCTACAATGCTTTACGGTTGTCGTATACGATCCTTCCTTATCTTGGAGCTTCTATATACGTGGGGCAGGCGGGGGCGAATACGGCGGCTGGACTCGGCATATATACGACGCTTGTTCCCGTGAAAACTCTTGCAGGTCTAAGCACCAGTCTGCGCCTGAAGATCGACTACCTCTTCGATACGACCGCAATGTCGGGCGGATCGGTCGTTTTCACCACCGCCATGCTCTTCGGCATCTAGGGACGCGAGATTTTTATGCGACGAATTCGGGCACTGCTTCTCGCCTGCGCAGTGGCGGGCTTGGCGGTCCAGAGGGCCGCGGCTGCTGATGTGTTTTCGGTCCTCTCGTTCGATAATGGGTATGCTCCGGCCTTCAATCTAACCACGGGGAATGTGGCGGTTGCCTCGCGGTTTGCCGTCAATGTGCAGCTATCTGAAGCCATGAGCGCGGGATTTGTGTTTCTGGACGGTGACAATACGGTTGTTCCCGATTACCGTTTTCTTCGCCTGAACTACGGCCTCCTTGACCGCGTTCGGCTCAACGTCTCTTTGGGAACGGTGACCGGCGCTTCCACGGCGCCGGCTGTCGCGGTCGGTTCACTGACGAGCGGCATCGGATTCGATGTCGTCGTCTTTAAGAGAAAGTTCCAAGATGTTCTTGCCTCGGAGTTCAAGGTGCAGGCCGATTATATTTTCACACCTGCCGTGGCGGGGACGGGGGTCTTGGGCGGCATTCTCTTTGTCGGATTCGCAGTCGGCATCGGCATTTAGCTATGTCTTTATGCCCTCGTTCGCCAGGCGGCGATTAAGCTCGCGCGAGCTGGCGGTAGAGTTGGTCGGCGAGGCCGAAGTTCGCGGATGCGGACATGCTCTTCGCGTATTCGTCGTCGAGCATGTCCTGGAAGATATCTTCGGCCCAGCCGCCCGAGACGAGGCCGCTCTTGTCAACGGTTTTCCGCATCTCTTTGAGCATCATCTTGGCGAAAATCGATTCAAACTCACGGCACTGCTCGTAGAGGGGGCTTGTGCGGTCGATCGGGCGGCTATCGGTGATGCGCGCGCCTGAGCCCTGCACGGAGGCGGCCGAAGTCGGGATGCGCAAAGGGCGCGACTGATACTGTAAGAGCGCATTGTCGATCTGCATCACGTGCCTCGTTTCATCTGTATCCTGGCGCCGTTGTGCATGACGCCGTCACGGAGTCGTGCCGTAGTATCGCTACCGCTTAAGCGATGTCGCCGTGCCATCGGCACGGCACTCGCATTAGATTGTTACCGCTTAAGTGATGTCGCCGTGCCGAGCATGTTGTCGCTTGTCTGGATGGCTTTGGAGTTGAACTCGTAGGCGCGCTGGGCGACGATCATCGACACCATCTCGCGGACGACTGAGACGTTGGACATCTCGAGAAACTTGTGGATTGTCTTGCCCATCCCGTCGAAGCCCGGGCGGCCGGCGATCGGCGTGCCCGATGCATTTGAGACTTTGAAGAGGTTTTCTCCGACAGCGGTAAGGCCGACGGGGTTGGGGAAGCGGTAGAGCTCAAGTTGGCCGACATCGATCGGATCATCGCGGCCGGGGACCTTCACGGACACACGGCCGTCCTGAGAAATGGAGAGTGTTTCAGGGATGAAGCCTTCGGGGAGAATGGTCTCCGGCATGAGCTTGTAGCCGTTCGAGGTGACGAACTGGCCGTTCGAGTCTATTTTGAAGGACCCGTCGCGCGTGTAGCCGTAACTTCCATCATAGAGCTGGATGCGGAAGAACCCGTCGCCCTGAATCGCGAGATCGGAGATGTTTTCGGTGTTCTGGAGCGCTCCCTGGAGGAACTGGCGCTGGGTCGCGGCGAGTTTGACGCCGTGGCCCATCTGGACGGGAACCGGGACGACCGTGTCCTCGGTCGCCGGTGTGCCAGCGACGCGGACGGTCTGGTAGATAAGGTCCTCGAAGTCTGCACGGACTTTCTTGAACCCGGGGGTGTTCACGTTTGAAAGGTTGTTCGAAATCGTATCGATCGACGCCTGCTGTCCGATCATGCCGCTCGCTGCGGTCCAAAGACTCCGCACCATGGTCTATCCTCCGCGCCCCCACGGGGCGAATGGCGCTCCGCGCTAGACGCGCGCCACCTCGTTGATGAGTTTGCCGAGCATCGCGTCCTCGGCCTGGATGGTTTTCTGATTGGCCTCGTACGCGCGGTTAACCTCGATCATCCGCACCATTTCGAGCACCGGGGTGACGTTACTCGCCTCGGTGAAGCCCTGCTCGACTTTCGGGCGGGCGCTCGGCGAGTTTGCGGGAAGCACCCGCGCGTCTCCTGATTCCTCCGTGGCGCGCCACAGGCTTGAGCCCTGTTTGGCGATGTAGCGGTCTTTTTTGAAGTCGACAAGTTTGAGGGCGTCGAGGCGTTCGAGCCCCTCCCAGGTGTTCTCCTCGCGCGACACAAGGCGAAAGGGGTCGTCCTGGTAACGGCGGTCGACAAACACGACACCGTTTTTGTCGACCTTGAAGTTATTCTCCTTGATCATGATCGGCCCGTTCTCGCCCAGAACCTTGTAGCCCTCCTTGGTTTCGAGAAAACCCTCTTTGCCGAGCACAAACGAGCCATTTCGCGTGTACCGCTCGCCAAAGGGCGTTTCGACGCAAAAAAAGCCTTTGCCTTCGAGGGCAAGGTCGAAATCGCTCTGTGTTTCCTTGAGCGCACCCTGTTCGAACTCGGTGAAGAGTTCGTTGGTTTCGACCCCCGTCCCGAGTTTGCCGACGACCGGGGCGAGGTCTCCCGAACCGAAAGGGTTTTTGAGAACGCCGTCGTCGTTCATCCTTCTAAGGAGAAGCTGGGCAAAGGCCTTGTGGACGGCCGTGTCGCGCTTGTAGCCCTCAGTGTCGACATTGGCGAGGTTGTTGGAAATGGCGTCAAGGCGTATCTGCTGGGCGGTCATGCCGCTCGCACCGGTGGACCAGCCGCGGATCATGGCTTTATCGCGCTCCTTTACCTTACCTTTGTAGTGTCGGCGTACCTGTCGCGTGGGTTTAGGCCGATCCGCCCTGTCGAAAGGCGGCACGACCTTTCGCTAGCGGTGGGCATGGGCTAGGATTGGAATGAAGACCGGCGCACGCCTAGGAGGTGGCGATGGAACTCAAGGTTGAGGAGCTCAAAGAGTCGAACGAATTTCTTGCCGATTTGTATGAACACCTCACGACGGCTATCTTTCTTGCTGATTCCGAGACGCGGCTTGTGCACTTTAACAACTCATTCACGACCTTGTTCCATCGGCCGGAAGATGCGATTCTGGGCGAGCTCTGCGGCAACGCGATCGGGTGCGCCTTTCCGCTCGATGAGGGGACCGATTGTGGCCACACTTCGAAGTGTCCGAGTTGCCCGCTCCGCGCGAGCATCGTCTCTGCCTTCACCGCAGGGCAGTCCACGTATGGCGAGGAGCTTGAACGGGAGTTTGTCCTCGAGGGGAGGCGGATCCGCAAAAAGCTCAGATTCACAACAAAGCTTCGAAGCTATCGCGGAACACTCTATGCGCTTGTTCTGCTTGACGATGTCACCGCGCTTGCCGAGGTCCGGGAGGAGCTTCGGGCGGCGAATGCGGAACTTGCACGGCGAAATGCCGAGCTTCGCGCGCTTGTCGACAGCCTCGCCGATGAGCTTGTGGCAGGCGCCAAGGCGCTCAGCCGCGAGATCTCAGGACGCGAGGAGCTTGCGCGTGAGCTCCGTGATCGGCTGGGGAACCTCCTCCAAGTCATCGGTGCACTCGTGCGGGACAACGAAACGGTGCGAGGGTCTCAGCGCGCGGCGGCGCGCATTGCGGCGGTCACCGCTGCCTATGCCGCTGCGCGGTATGAACAGGGAAGGGCTCTCGTGGATGTTGCGGAATTTGCGCGGACTCTGGGAGCGAGCGTTGCGGTTGAGGCGGGCGCGCGGTACCTCTGGACCGACATGCTCGAAGGCCAAGCCGGGCTTGACGAGGCGCTCGCCTTCGCTATAGCGGTGACCGATGTCCTCTTTGCGACGGATGCGCCGGCGCGTCTTGAGCTTGCGACCGAAGACGCACGGCTTTGTGCGTTGATCGAGGGCGCACTTGTCATCAATGAGGATGACTTCCGCCTGGCGCGGCTTCTGTTGGGGCGCGTGAGCGGGGAACTGAGAGCGGTCGCAGGCGGTGCGCGGCTGTGTGTGCCTGTTAGGTTGTGATGAGCTTTCCGCTATCGATCTCTTTCAGGAAGATATGCGCATAGCGGCCGGAATGTTCGGTGCCGCGTGTGCCTGGAGAATAGGTTTGCATGAAGAAAAACATGACATCGGCCATGTCTGCGGCGGATTCCGAGCAACTGTAGCGGTAATAAATCCGATTGCGCCATTTGACGAGGATCGAAAGGCGGTAGGGGTCTTTTTCGAGCGAGGCGTCGCAGCGTTCGCGGAGCATGGCTCGGAGGCCTCCATACCAGGAGCGCTGAAGGCAAAAAAGGTTGAGTTTCCCCTCCCTGTCCATGAAGTAGAGCTCCGCGATGCCCCCGACCGCGGGCACGCGCGTGGCGATGTCGTATTTGTCGGCCTTTGCAAAGGGCGACCAGGTGACGGTGAAGTAGCCGTCGTCGAGATAGGCTTCGGCGCGTATACGGTAGTCCACGCCTATGAGCATAGCCTGCCATGGCTGGAACTGAATAGATCCGTGTGACCGGGCTAAAGTCGCGGCCGCGGCTTGTGCCTCGCGTGGCCTGTGATACGAAGCTTGACGGCAGGCCTGGTCTGCAGTATCACTCTCCGCGGGTGGTGCCGCCTCCGGCGGGTGCCCCGCGGGGGGAGCCGTATGGCGTTGGGTGCTTCGCTTCTTGACCTGATGGGCCACAGGAAGGCCGGGCTGATCGCCATAGTTGGCGCGGGCGGCAAGACGAGTCTCCTTTTTGCGCTTGCAGAGACCCTTGGTTCCGATGATCTCGTGGTGACCACGACGACGCACCTGCGCGACCCGCGTAGTGAGGTGAGCCGCCGCTTCTCCGGCCTTCTGCTCGAGCCCGCCCTTGCACGTCCGCGCGCCGAGGCTGCGCCGCTTCTTTCGCGCCTTCGCGGCCGCGGGCGCGGGGGACCTGCGGTCTCCGGCCCTCTCATCGTTGCCGCGGACCGCGCGAGCGCAGAGGACAAGCTGATCGGCATAGACCCCTCCTGGGGCGCTGCATTCCTTGACTGCTGGGAGATGGTGCTCGTTGAGGCGGATGGCGCGCGCGGGCTTCCGATCAAGGCTCCCGCCGCGCATGAGCCAGTCATACCCGCGTGCGCCACCCTGGTCATCGGCGTTGTTGGCCTCGCCTCCTTGGGCAAACCCGCCGATGCCGCGACCGTCCACCGGCCGGAGCTGTTTTTCCCGCTTGTCGCCTGTCCCCTCGGCGCTCCTATCGAGGCGCGTCACCTTGTGGCACTTGTCGAGTCGCCCGACGGACTATTCAAAGGCACGCCACCTTCGGCTCAGCGTTGCGTGCTGTTTAATCAGGAGGATGTCGCACCAGCGGGGGCCGCGGCATCGCTTGCCCGCGAACTTGCGCGGTCGCGTGTGAATGGAACCCGCTTTTTCGTAGGATCGCTCCGCGCGGGGCTTCTGCGGTCGCTCGTTTTTGCGGCTCCACCATCGCGATCGGAGGCTAGGATTCGCCTCGCGGGAGTGAATGCATGATCCCTGTGGCAGGGGGTGCCGGACTCACCCCACGTCCGCTGGTCCTGGTCCGGGGCGCGGGCGATATTGCAAGCGGTGTCATCGTGCGGCTTGCACGTTCGGGCTTTCTTGTCGCGGCGCTCGAGGTTGAGCGCCCCACCGCCATACGGCGCATGGTCGCCCTCTCCGAGTGCATGTACGACGGGCGGGCCGAGGTCGAGGGCGTGCGTGCGCATAGGGTCGGAAGCGTGGAGGAGCTCCTCGCTTCCGTGGCGCCGCTCCGCGTCCCCGTGCTTGCCGATCCGGAGGCTGAGACGCTGTCCGCGATCGCCCCCTGCGCCCTGGTCGATGCGATTCTTGCAAAGCGCAATCTGGGGACGCGTATAGAGCGCGCGCCGATCGTCGTTGCGCTTGGGCCCGGATTTATCGCCGGTGTGGACGCGCACGCAGTGGTCGAGACCAATCGCGGTCACGATCTCGGACGGGTGATCCTTTCGGGGGCCGCGCAGGCGGACACGGGAGTGCCGGGCATGATTGGCGGCTATGGCGGAGAGCGCGTCGTCCGCGCGCCAATAGCAGGTCGTGTAGAAACGCTCTGCGCCCTCGGTTCCCTCGTGCGGCGCGGCGAGCCCATTCTGGCTGTCGAGGGGGACGGTGCCCGGGCGGTCGTGCTTGCCCCCCTCGATGGCAGGCTTCGCGGGCTTATCCGCGGCGGCAGCGAGGTTGCGGTGGGCTTCAAGGTCGCCGACGTCGATCCGCGCGGCGACGCGGTCGACGCTGCCACCATCTCGGACAAGGCTCGCGCGATTGCGGGCGGCGTCCTCGAGGCGCTCCTCATGCGGGGCGCCGCATGGGCACTCGGTGCGGTTGACACTCAGGGCCGCGCCCGGGATACTGAAGTTCCATGAAGAAGCTCATCTTCGTGACAGGTGGCGTCTGCTCCTCCCTGGGCAAGGGCGTTGCGGCCTCCTCGATCGGCGCTCTCATGGACGCGCGCGGCCTGTCTGTGCGCATGGTGAAAATCGACCCCTATCTCAATGTGGATGCGGGGACGATGAGCCCCTACCAGCATGGCGAGGTCTACGTCACCGACGACGGGGCTGAAACCGACCTTGACCTCGGAAACTACGGCAGATTCACGAATTCCCCGCTTTCGCGTGCGAACTCGATCACCACGGGCCAGGTGTACCGTGCGGTGATCGACAAGGAGCGCGAGGGGCGCTTTTTGGGGCGGACGGTTCAGGTGATTCCACATGTCACCGACGAGATCAAGAGCCGCATCCTCGCGGTGGGGAAGGATCCCGAGGTCGACATCACCATCGTCGAAGTCGGCGGAACAGTCGGCGACATGGAATCGATTCCCTTTCTCGAGGCGGCGCGTCAACTCATCCATGAATTTGGACGTCAGAACGCGGTTTCGGTGCATGTGACGCTTGTGCCGACGGTCTCGGGCGGGGAGCTCAAGACGAAGCCGACGCAACATGCGGTGAAGGAGCTCCAGGAGGTGGGCATCCAGCCGGATGCCTTGGTGCTCCGCGCGGCGGAGCCAATCGACGAGGGCCTACGCCGCAAGATCGCAGGTTTTACGAACGTGGAGTTCGAAGGGGTCATCTCCGCGCACGATGTGCCGACGACGATCTACGAAATTCTGCTTCTTTTCCATGAGCAGGGGCTTGATTCCTTCCTCCTCAAAAAAATGAACATCGAGAGCCGCCACGCAGACCTCAAGGCATGGCGCGAGGTGGTCCGTAAGTTCCGCGAGCCGCGGCGAAGGGCGCGGATCGGCGTGGTCGGCAAGTATATGGAGCTCCACGACGCCTACAAGTCGGTCTGGGAGGCGCTCTACCATGGCGGCATCGCGAACGAGGCGGCGGTCGAGCTCGTCAAGATCGATTCAAGCCGTCTCGAAGGCGAGAGCGCCGACGTTGACGGCGTGTTGGGCGCGGTGGATGGCATTCTGGTGCCGGGAGGGTTTGGCGAGCGCGGGGTTGATGGGATGGTTCGCGCGGCGCGGTATGCGCGCGAAACCGGAAAACCCTATTTTGGCATCTGCCTCGGCATGCAGATCATGGTGATCGAGGCTGCGCGCAACCTTCTCGGCTGGAGCGATGCACATTCGACCGAATTTGACCGCGACACGCCGCATCCGGTCGTGGGCCTTCTAGAGGATCAGGTCGACGTGAAAAACTACGGCGGGACGATGCGACTTGGAAAAAGCGATTCGGTGCTCAAGGAGGGGACGCTCATCAGGCGGATTTATGGCGCCGAGCGGATTTCCGAGCGTCACCGGCATCGCTACGAATTTGCCAATGCCTATCGCGCGGAGATCGAGGCCGCGGGGCTTAGGGTTGCCGCGCTCACGCCGGATGGTGGCCTTGTCGAGGCCTGCGAATGGCCGGGGCACCCCTGGGGGCTTGGAGTGCAGTTCCATCCCGAATTCAAGTCCCGCCCCGTTGCGGCAGCGCCGCTTTTCGCGAGTTTTGTCGCGGCCTGCGTGGAGCATGGGAAGTAGCGCGGCAATCCGACGGAGAACCGCGCTCGCCGCGGCTATCGCCACTATGGGCGCCGCGATTCTCGCGGGCTGTAGCCTGGACTATGGGTTTGGCCCTTCTGCGGAGCGCCCTGAGGCGCCCCGCCTCGTCTTTCGCGGGTTTACGCACCATGTCGTCGAGGGAGGAGCGCTTATCTTCGAGCTTGTCGCCGAGTGCGCCGAGGACTATGCGGTCTCGCGATGCACCGTGCTCTCACGTGTGAGCTTCCGCGAGTTCGATCGCTCGACGGGCGGGCTTGCGATCGCAGGACGTGCCGATCAGGCGGTGCTCTATGCGGAGTCCGGCGATGCGGAGCTTTCGGGGAATATCCGTATCGATGCGTGGCGTGAGGATGCGCTCCTTGAGGCCGAGTATCTTTTCTGGGATGCGCGGGCAAAGCGCCTCGAAAGCCGCCTCGACCGCCCCGTGAGCCTTCGTCGCGGCGACGGCTCATGGATCAGGGGAGCGGGATTTTCGGCCGATGCGCGCCGTCGCGCTGTGTCCTTCCGAGAACCCACCGAGGGTGTCTTTGTGGTGCTTGACGCCTCCGCGCCCGTCCTGGCGGCCGACGCGGCGGCGGACGCATCAGCCGTCGGCGCCGATGGAGTGCGGCCGTGAGACGGCAATCCGCGCTCATGGCGTTCGCTTTCGCCCTCGCCCTTGCCTCTGGGGCTGCCTTCGCTGAGCCGTTCAGCTTTTCCGCGGATCGGGTCGAAAGCGTTCTCGCCGCGGGTAAGGAACGCACTGTGCTTGCGGGGCGGGCGAAGGTGCAAAGCGGTAGCCTTGCGATCAGCGCCGATCGGATCGAGATTTCGGGCGAGGATTGGAGCCTTATCGTGTGCGAGGGCGCTGTCTCGGCCGTTGACTCAGAGCGCGGCATCGCAATCGAGACCCCCCGCCTCAGTTATGACCGGAAGCGCAAACTCTCACTCATGGAGGGCCCCTCCGCGCTCGAGGATCGCAAAAACGCCGTCCTTCTCAAGGCGGACTGGATTCAGGACGACGGCGAGATGGAGCTCACGCTCGCTCAGGTCAATGTGCGCATTCTCAAGGATCGGCTTGCCTGCCGGGCGCAGTACGCAATGTTCAGACGATCTGCGAAAGAGCTCGAGCTCTCCGGCGCGCCGGCCGTCTACAAGGACGGCGACGAGTATCGCGCAACGCGGATTATCGTCAACACGGAAACCGAGGAGGTCCGCCTCGAGGGTGCGGTCCGGGGCCGTGTCGAATCGAAGGAGGGCGAATGAGCGGCCATGTGCTCGAGGTTCGCTCCCTCCGCAAGCTCTACGGCCGCAAGGCGGCGGTCGACGACGTCTCCTTTTGCATGGAGACCGGCGAGGTCACCGGTCTTCTCGGCCCCAACGGGGCGGGGAAGACGACGTGCTTCTACATGATTGTCGGCTTTATTCGCCCGAGCGCGGGCAGCGTCCTGCTCGACGGGATCGACCTGGGGCGACTTCCGATGTACAAGCGGGCGCGGCTTGGGATCGCCTATCTGCCACAGGAGCCATCGGTGTTTCGCAAGCTCAGCGTCGAGCAGAACGTGCTTGCGGTGTTGGAGACGCGGCCCGACTTGTCGAGGGCCGAACGCGCGACTCGACTCGAGGAACTCCTTGACGAGTTTGGCATCGCGGCGATCCGCAAGCAGCCTGCCTACACGCTGTCAGGCGGCGAGCGCCGCAGGACGGAAATCGCGCGGGCCCTTGCGATAGAGCCAAAGTTCCTTCTACTCGACGAGCCCTTCGCCGGCATCGATCCCATCGCCGTGCACGAGATCAAAACTATCGTCCGACGGCTCTCTGCATGCGGTATCGGCGTGCTCCTCACGGACCACAACGTTCGGGACACGCTTGACATAACGCACTGTGCCCATGTGATCAACGTGGGCCGCATCGTCGTTTCTGGCGACCGGGAGGAGGTACTCGCGAGCGAGACGGCGCGCAAGATATATCTCGGAGAGTCTTTTCGCATGTGAGCCTTGTCTTGACGAGGGTGGGGCTTTTTTCTAAAATGCCTCCGGCGTTTCCCCTGTGGAAAACGCTTCTCACCCTGCCTCGCCCCGGAGTCTCCGTCATTTATTCGTGTTGACGGCGGAAATGCGGCGTGCTACATTTCATGTATCCCATCGGGATTCACATCATCACCAAGCCTAACGGAAGACAGATGCGCTACTTCGACACTCATGCCCACATCGGGCTCATCTTCGATGACCCGATCGAACAGCTTTTGGTTTGCCAGGAGGCCAAGCAGGCCGGCGTGGCGCGGATTGTAAGCATCTGCAACAGCCTTATGGACTTCAAGACGGTGTATGAGAACCTCAAGACCGCCGAACACGTCTATCACGCCGTCGGAGTGAGCCCCTCTGAGGTGCAGAACCCCGGCCGCGATTGGCGTAAGACGATCGAGGAGGGCGCGAAGCTCCCCCGTGTCGTCGCGCTTGGCGAAATCGGGCTCGATTATTTCCATAAATTTGGCGATCGGAAGAGCCAGATCGAGCTGTTCATCGATCAGCTTGAACTTGCGGCGCGGCTTGACCTTCCGGTCATCATTCACAACCGCGAGGCAGGCAAGGATGTGCTTGACATTCTCCGCGACCGCCTGCCGCCTGCAGGCGGCGTCCTTCACTGCTATTCCGAGGATGCGGAATACGCGGAGCGCGCGCTCGAGCTCAATCTGTATTTTTCCTTCGCGGGCAATCTCACATACCGGAACGCGCGCAACCTGCATGAGACGGTCCGGATTCTCCCGCTCGACCGCATTCTTCTCGAAAGCGAGGCGCCCTTCATGGTGCCGGCGGATTTCCGCGGCAAGCGCAACAAGCCCGAGTACCTTCCCTCGACGGCCGCCTTTCTCGCCGAGATGCTTGAGATGGATCCCGAAGAGGTCGCGGAGACCGTGTATCAGAACGCCTGCCGCTTCTTCCGCGTCCAGGCTTAGGGGAGGCGGGCGCGTCGCATCGCCCGCCAAACGGCGTCATGACCCATTACCATCATCCCGTGCGCGTTGGTGGCATCGAGCTTACGGGTAATCTCTTCCTCGCTCCGGTCGCGGGTTATTCCGATGCCGCGTTCCGTTCGGTCTGTGTCGACGAAGGTGCCGACCTCTGCTTCACCGAAATGGTGAGCGCCGAGGCGCTCGTGCGCGGCTCGGGTAAGACCGAGGCGCTCATGGCCAGGGCCGAAAACGAAACGCGGTATGCGATCCAACTTTTTGGTTCGAAGCCCGATGTCCTTTCCCGCGCGGCCGAGCTGGTGCTACGCTTTGGCCCCGTGTTGGTCGACCTCAACTGCGGTTGTCCCGTCCCCAAGATCGTGAAGTCCGGCGCCGGCTCGGCGCTCATGCGCGATCCCGGCCTTGTCAGGCGCATCGTCAGCGCGATGGTAGGGGTGCTCGGGGCTGCGGGCGTGCCCGTGACGGTGAAGATCCGCTCGGGCTGGGACGAGGGGAGCCGCAATTTCAGGGAGGTCGCCGAGGCCGCCCTTGAGGGCGGCGCCGCCGCGGTGACGCTTCACGCGCGGACGCGCGCCATGGGGTATTCGGGCAGGGCTTCCTGGTCCGAGATCGCGCAACTTGCGGCCGCTCTGCCCGTGCCGGTCTTCGGCTCGGGGGACGTCTTTTCTGCAGCGGACGCGCGCCGCATGCTCGAGGAGACGGGCTGCGCGGGGGTGATGGTGGCGCGCGGCGCCATGGGCAACCCCTTCATCTTCTGCGAGGCGCGCGCACTGCTTGAGGGCCTGCCGCCGCCTGAGCTCGACGTACGGGAGCGCGCCGCGACGGCGCGCCGACACCTTGCGCTGGCGGCGCGCTTTCTTGGCGAGCGGAACGCCTGCGTCGAATTTAGGAAGCAATTCTGTTCATATACGCGCGGCACGGCGGCCGGCTCCGCGCTACGCGCGGAGGCGGTCAAGGCAGCAAGCTGCGCGGAGTTTGACCTGCTCTTCGAGCGGTGGATCCGCGCGGCGGAGGGGCGGGAGTCCTCCTAAAAACGGTCGAACCTCATTTCCGTTCGCGCTTTGCATAGCCCGCAAGCCGCGCACCGAGTTCCTGCGAGGGGCTCTGTTTCGGGTTTTGTTCGCGCGCGGTCGCCTCAAGGAGCCAGGGCGCGAGCACCGTTGACTTTATTGCGGGCCAGTCGCTCGGAAGGATGTTGGGCGGCGAAAGACTGTCCGCGGGCGGCAGATGGCCGACGAGGGCGGGGTAGTAGAGCGGGAAGACCCGCTCGTTTACCGCGCGCACCGCCGAGAAGCCGCCTGCCACGCCGAATGAGCCTTCGAGTGCGCGGCTTGTCCGCGCCCGCTCGAGCATGGCCTTCTGATTTTCCTCGCGGTAGAACCATTTGAGGAAGGCCTCCGCCGCGGCTTTGGATTTTCCCGCGCGCGGAATGCCTGCGAACACGACGCCTTCGGAGACGGGGACGGCGCCACGCTCGGCGAGCCAGCGGTAATCGAGGGGGTATCGCTTTTCCTCCGGCACGAGGAAGAACTCCGATGCGCGCATGTAGGCGTAGAGCGCCCGGCCCTCCGCGATGTACTTGTAGGCTGGCGTGTAGAGGTATTTGAACTGGAAATCATCTTCCGCGCCCGCTGAGCCGTTTGCCGTGGCGCTCATGGCGCGCAGCCGTTCGATCGCGGCGGCGAGCCCCGCATCGCTCCAGCTTAGGGGCTTGCCTTCGCGGAAAGCTGCTCCGAAGGCTCCGGCAAGGACGACGAGACAGTCGGTGTTCCAGCGCGCCGAAAAGCCCATTCTGGTGAAGGAGGCCCCCTTCTTTTTGTTGAACGATGCGGCTGCGACAAGCTCGTCGGCGCCGAGCACAAAGCCGTCTTTGGGCGATGCCTCGCCGCCGCGCGCGAAGATGATGGCGGGCAGGTCGAAGGAGACCGGGAGAAGGAGCTGTCGCCCCTCGATGTTGCCGAGTGCGAGGAGTTCGGGGTAAAAGGCAGACTGATCGACAAGGAGCTCGCCGAAGAGGTAGTCGAGGGACTGGAAGCGGTCGCGGACAGACTGGCTCTTGAGGAAGCGGCCCACGGCGAGCGCCGGGGGAGTTCGGCTATCCCGGAGTGCGCTCGGTAGATCCGTCTTGTATTCGATGACAACGCGATAGCGGCTCTGTGCGGCGTTGAAAAGCTCCGTATAGAGGGCAAGTTCGGGCACGTCGCTCCACAGGACGGCCGGCGGCTCCGGAGGCGGAGCGAGCCGCGCGACGAGGAGCGCCGCCGCGCCTACGGCGAGAAGAACGCCCGCCGCAAGGAGGGCGCGCGTGAGTCTGCGCTTCATGTGCATCACGATAGCCCGCGGCGGGCATGGCGCGCAAGAACCGCGAGGGACGGCGAGCGGTTCACGAATTGGATCGGTGCAATCCCCGGTGGCGCCGATTGCACGGATGGGGTATACTGACCCCTGACATGCAACTTAAGAACCCCGAGATATTCTCCGCCATCGAGGCGATGGGCGAACATTTCCGCCAGAACATCTCCAACCGCTTTACGCGCCGTGCCATCTCGTCGATGAGCCTAGATCCGGGAACCTGGAATCTCATCGAGGAGTTCACCGAAAAGAGCGACCACTACCGCTACCAGGGCTACCACCTCGATGAACTATACGGCCAGATTCTGGCCATGGCGCGCTTTGTCTACCAGGCGCGCAAGCAGATATGCCCCAATCTCAAGTATCTGTCTCAATCTCAGGCGGGGGAGCGGATTTCCGATGCCGACCGGGTTTTCCGCGACATGGCGGTGAACAATTTCGCCTCGAACTTGCAGATACTCGCCGACCGCCTCAACGAGCTCTATGTGAAGGTGGCCGCTCTCGACAAAGAGGCGGCCGGCTTAAAGCCGCCAGTTTTTTCCCGCATCCCGGAACTCAAGGAAATAGGCCGCTACCTGGTCGAATGAACCGCGCATTGCGGCGAGGCGGGTGGCGTGATGGAATTCCGCCTGGGTGGCGCGATTCCTGCGGCCGCATGCCTTGACACGCGGTGCCCTTTTCCGTAAAGTGGGGTACCACAACCGCTGGAGCGGTGTCCGAGTGGTCTATGGTGACGGTCTTGAAAACCGTTGCGCCGAAAGGCGCCGTGGGTTCGAATCCCACTCGCTCCGGACGTGGCCGATTTGGAGAGGTGCGAGAGTGGCCGAATCGGGCTCCCTGCTAAGGAGTTGTACCCCTCAAGGGTACCGGGGGTTCGAATCCCCCCCTCTCCGTTGCCGTTTTCCTTTTCCGTCCGATGGGGGGATTCGAATCGAGGCCCCCGCCGAGCGGGGGAAGGGCAGGGTTCTTTTATAGGCGATGCGGGGTTGTCCCGCGACGGGTTTCATGAGGCAATAGCTCAGCTGGATAGAGCATCAGATTGCGGATCTGAAGGTCGGAGGTTCGAATCCTCTTTGCCTCATTTTTTATTGGAGAGATGCGAGAGCGGTTGAATCGGGCGGTCTCGAAAACCGTTGAACCCGTCAGGGTTCCGAGGGTTCGAATCCCTCTCTCTCCGGTTGTTGTGCGCGCCCCGGAATAGGGGGAAGTAAAAATAGCTAAGTCGCCATCTCGGAGAGATGACCGAGCGGTCGAAGGTGCACGATTGGAAGTCGTGTGTACTGGTAACGGTACCGAGGGTTCGAATCCCTCTCTCTCCGCAATCCGATCCCCTTCGAACGTCGGAAGCCAGGCACTGCGCACGTGGGCGCCGCCCAACCCCGCCAGGTCCGGAAGGAAGCAACGGTAAGCGGAAGAGACGGTGCCGCAGACCGCCTGGCTTCGGACGCTTGAGGGGGCGCTTTACCGCCCCGTGCTTTCACGCTACTATCGCCACTATGCCCTACGAGATCACCGCGACCCGCAAGCGCCCAAGGGGCTTCGAGGAGCTCGCCGGCCAGGACTTCGTCGCAGCGGCCCTTTCGGCGTCGCTTGAAAGCTCCCGCATCGCGCACGCCTACCTGTTTTCAGGCCCTCGCGGCTGCGGTAAGACGAGTACCGCACGCATTCTTGCGAAGGCGCTCAACTGCGAAAAGGGGCCGACTGCGCGGCCCTGCGGCGAATGCGCCTCTTGCCGCGCGATCAGCGCAGGCTCCTCCCTCGACGTTATCGAAATCGACGGCGCTTCGAACACCTCGGTCGACAACGTCCGACAGATCAAGGACGAGGTTCTCTTCCCCCCAAACGGTGGGCGCTACAAGGTCTACATTATCGACGAGGTGCACATGCTCTCGATGAGCGCGTTCAACGCGCTCCTTAAGACCATCGAGGAGCCGCCGCCCTACGTCGTTTTTATTTTCGCGACCACCGAGCTACACAAGGTTCCGGCGACGATCAAGAGCCGGTGCCAGCAGTTCGCCTTCCGTCTCGTCCCCTTTGATATCCTCAAGCGGCTTCTTGCGACTGCCGCCGCCGAGCTTGGCGTCACGGTCGATGACGAGGCCCTTGTATGGATCGCCAAAGAGGCGGCGGGCTCGGCACGCGATGCCTATACGCTCTTCGATCAGGTGCTGTCGTTCTCCGAAGGCCACATCACCGCCGCCAAAATACGTGACAAACTCGGCATCGTCGGCATCGAGGCGATGAATGCGCTTTTCGAGGCCTGCGTCGCGGGGGAGGGGGCTGCTGGCGCGGCGCTCGAAGCGCTCGACGCAATATTGGCGCGCGGCGTTTCCCCCGAGCAGGCTGTCGTCGATGCGGTCGAGTACTGCAGGGCGCTCCTTTTGCTCAAAAACGGCATTGCGCGGGAATCGCTCCTCGGCGCGGCTCCCGACGCCTACAGCCGCAGGGTGCTCGATGCGCTTTCCTCCGAGCAGGTGGAGCGCGCGCTTGCGGGCCTCCTTGAACTCCATCGCAACATCCGCTTTACCGTCGATCCGCGCTTCGAGCTCGAGCTCGTCGTGGCGCGGCTCGTGCGGCTCCGCGACTATGTGCCGCCATCCGAACTTGCGCGCGTCGTGGCGTCGCTCCGGCGGAAACTCGCAGGCGAAGCGCCCTTGGCCGATGCCAAGGCGGCCCTTCAGAGCACGGCCGCTGAGGGCGGCGAGGGGCCGACCGCTATGGGAGGCGAAAAAAAAAACGCTGAACTACCGACGAGCCTGAAGTCTGCCTTTTCGAGTCTCGCGGCGGCCGCGCTCGGGGCTACGGAGGCTCAGGCACCTCTAGGGCCCGCCGTTCGGGATACTCAGAGGGTGACCGCGCTTTCGCAACAAGGCTCCGCACAAAGCTCATCGGCATCGTACGGCGCGCCGTTCGGAAATGTGCTGCCTGACGAAGTGCCGAGCGGCGCTTCCCCAAGCGCCGAGGCGCTCCGCGAAACGGTTATCGCCGCGCTTGGCCGCGCAAGTCCGCTTCTCAAAAGCGGACTCGGGAAATCCCTTCCCTGGCGCATCGAGGGCGAGCGCGTGGTGTTGCCGTTCAGGAGCGGGATGGAAGAAAGCCTCATCCGCGGCGAACTCCCCGCCGTTTCGCAGGCGGTGGCGGAGGCGGCGGGGCGTCCCTTGCGGGTCGAGCTACGTGTCGAGGCTCAAGCCCCCGAAGCCGCCGCCGCGCCTCGCGTGGCGGGACAGGGGGACGCTACGATGGTCGGGGAGACTACCGATCCCGTCGCTATCGTCGAACGGGTGTTCCGAGGCTCGCGGGTGAAAGAGCGGCAAACGGGAGGAAGCGATGAACTTCAATGAACTCTTCGAGATGTTGAGAAATCCCCAGGCGCTTCAGGCTCAGGCCGAGGAGCTCAAGCGTCGCACGGCCGCGATCGAGGCGACGGGGTCCTCGGGCGCGGGACTCGTGCGCATAACGCTCAACGGCGCTCTCGAGATGCGCTCCTGCGTGATAGCCCCCGAGGCAATCGATCCACCCGATGCGGCGCTCTTAGGCGATCTTGTCCGCGCCGCGTACAACGACGCGGCGGCGAAGGTCCGCGAGGCGGTTCAGGCAGAGCTCGCCTCGGGGCTCGGCGGCTTTCCCCTGCCGCCGGGGTTTTTCGGGAGCGGTTCGTGAAGGCCCTGGAGGAGCTTGTCGGTCTTCTTACGCGGCTACCCGGCATTGGGAGAAAGAGCGCGCTCCGGGTGGCCTACCATCTCCTCAAGACGGACCAGGCCTACGCTGAGGCGCTGGCGGAGCGTATTCGCGGCCTTAAGTCGGCGATCCGCTTCTGCTCGGTCTGTGGATCCTATGCGGAAAGCGATCCCTGTCCGGTGTGCGCATCCCCCGCCCGCGACCGCTCGACGATCTGCGTCGTTGAACAGCCCCAGGATGTCGTCACAATCGAGGGGGCTCACGAGTACCGCGGACTCTACCACGTGCTCGGCGGCCTTATCTCTCCCCTCGACGGCGTGGGGCCCGAGCAGCTCCGCGTCGACGCCCTTGTCGCGCGACTTCGCGGCGGCGAGGTGCGCGAGGTTGTCATTGCGACGAACCCCACGGTCGAGGGAGACACGACGGCGCTCTACCTTAAGCGGCTCCTTGAACCGACGGGTGCGCAGGTGACGAGGCTCGCGACGGGCATCCCTGTGGGGGGGGACCTCGAATACGCGGATCGGCTGACGCTCGCGCGTTCGTTCCGGGGGCGGGTCAGGCTTTAAAGGCTGCGGAACCAGGTCTCGATGACGGGGTCGAGGGATGGAAGCTCGAAACCGAGCGAGGCGACGCGCGAACGTTCCTCCGAGCCCTCCCAATCCATGAAGGGATCGTTGTAGTGCGCGGTCATGAAGCCGTAGACGATGTCCTCTGCCTCGTTCGCTGAAGTATCAAAGAGCCTGCGCGGTCCCGTCCTGCTTGCGAGGATCACCCTGCGGATCGCATCGCGCGAGCGCTCGAGGAAAAGCTCCTTGTACACGTCGTAGGCCTTGCCCGACAAGGCGCGTATGCGATCCGAGACCGATCCGCGCGGGGTGCGGAGTTCGGGGAGTGCTTCCGGGGCGCGGCGGGCTTGAACGATTGATGGTCGCGGATGTGCGGTCTTCGTGCCGCCTTTCGCCGTTTCGCGCGGCGCAAGCCGCTTTTTCGCGGTGGGGGCTGCGGCTTCCGTCTTGCGCGCCGCAGCGCGTGCGCCGCTTTGCGCTCGCGGCGGTCTTCTTTGCGCGCCACGCAGGGTGGCTTCGGTCCTTTTTGTCTCAGACCTTGCCGTGGCCTCGGCCGAAGGCCTGTGTGGCGCTACGTTGTGCGGCGCATGCGCGGCGTCCGATCGGGAGCGAGGCGCCCGTCCTCGTCCGATTTCGGCCAGCGCCAGGGCTTCGGCGCGCGCCCGCTCCGCCTCCTCAATGCCCGCCTTGAGGCGACGCCAGGCGGCCTGCATATAGAGATCCCCCTGCACCGAGTAGCTGTAGGCCGAGGAGATGAGTGTCGAGACGGCGGTGAGTATCTCGTCGTCGGTAAAGCGGCGCGCGCGGCCCACCTTGATCGCGCGAAAAATCGCATAGTGCCGGGTGCCGTATTTTTTAGAATAGAGGAAGACAAGGCGCTCGAAGGCCGGATCGTCCACGGCCCGCCAGTAGCGGAAGCAAAAGGCGAGGACGCGGTCCTCCTTGCGCTCGATCCCGGCATCGGCCTCGATGCGCGCGCGGTCGGCGGCCGAGAATTCGAGGCGCGACAGGTCGAAGAAGCGGGCGCGTGCTTCCTCCTCCTCCTTACGCTTTCGCGCTTCGCGTGCCTCGCTCATCGCGATGAAGTCGTAGGATTCGGTCGTGGATGCGCCGCCCGAACCGGCCTGTGCGCGTCGGCCATCGGCCGCGGCCCGGCGCCGCTCTTCGAGCGCGGCGCTCCGTGCGACGAAGTCGGTTTCATCGGGTTCGCTTGCGCGCGACATTTCAAGGTACTCTCTGACGAGGTCGCGCGCGCGTTCGACTTGGCGTGCTCGGTGGCGGAGGATGCGGGCGAAATCCGCATAACGTTCGAGGGCCGCGAGGGCCGCGTCCTGGCCACGAGGGAGGATGCAAAGTAGCGCCTGCACGGCGGCAAGCGCCTTGAAAGCGCTCGATAGCTCGGCCCGCTCGAGCGGCGCGACGATGAGGTCGATGTCGCGCGAAATACGTTGTGCGAGCGCTTCGCCACGCGCAAGGATGAGGCGGTCTTGGAGCTCGGGCCATCGGGGGTCGCCCTCGCGGTAGAGCCTGAGGAGGAGGACGCGCTCTGAATCTACGGGGTAGCGTGCGCGCAAGGGGCCGTTGTAGAGGGCGAGCGCCTCGGCAAGGCGGCCGGCCCTGCGGAGTTCGAAGTATCGCTCGAGGTCCGGGTCGCCCCCGTACCTGAGCTCGGGGAACACACGCCGGACGATCTCGCGCCGGGTCTCGGGGCTGAGGGCGTCCATCGCGGGGGATTATACGCAGGGATGTGATTCGGCGCAACCGGCGCAAAAAAGGCCCGCCCCTTGCGGGACGGGCCTTTCGCGCGTCGCCCCCGCGCGCCTTTTTAGGCCGCGGGATCGAAGGGATAGGGACCTTACTGGAGGAGCTGCATGACCTGCTGACCCTGCTGATTTGCCTGGGCGAGCATCGCGTTGCCGGCCTGCGCGAGGATCTTGTCCTTCGTGAACTTGACCATCTCGTTGGCCATGTCCGTGTCGCGGATCCGGCTTTCGGCGGCCTGGAGGTTCTCCGCGCCAACATCGATACCGCGAATCGCGTGTTCGAGTCGGTTCTGGTAGGCGCCGAGATCGGCGCGCTGCTTGGAGATCTTCTTGAGGGCCGCGTCGAGCGTGCCGATGGCCCTGTTCGACCCGTCGGGCGATTCGAGAGAGATGATAGTGTCGTCTCCCACGTTCCGCACACCGAGGGCCTTGGAGGTCATCGTGCCGACGTAGATCCGCTCGCGCTGGTCCATGTTGGCGCCGATGTGGAACCACATGGAACCGGTGACGGCGTTCTCGCCCGTTTCGCGGGCGAAGCGGCCCGTGAGCAGATTAAGCCCGTTGAACTGCGCATGGCTGGCGATCCGGTCGATCTCGTCGACGAGCTGGCTGACCTCGACCTGAATCTGCATCCGGTCTTCGGCGGTGTAGACGCCGTTGGACGCCTGCACTGCAAGCTCGCGGATCCGCTGGACGATGTCCTGGGATTCCTGGAGGTAGCCTTCCGTCGTCTGGATGAAGGAAATGCCGTCCTGCGCGTTCTTCGAGGCCCGCTCGAGGCCGCGAATCTGGGAGCGCATTTTTTCGCTAACGGCGAGGCCCGAAGCGTCGTCGCCAGCGCGGTTGATGCGCATACCCGAAGAGAGTTTTTCCATCCCCTTCTCCATGCTCAGGTTGGTGGAGCGAAGGGAACGGTCGGCGAACATAGCGCTGAGGTTGTGATTGATGATCATACGGTACTCCTTTCCGTGGTGGCGCGCGGAGCGTTTATCCCCGCGCGCGGCATCCTTGCCGTCGCTTCCATGGCGCCGGTCCGCTTGCGTCCTCCGCGCGGGTCCCTTGCCGCGCGGCGAGCACGCTCGAAAAGGTTCGATCGGGACGATAGCTTGCGGGGCCACCCGTCCTCGAAAGACGCGGTCGCCCCAACGGCTTCTCGCGCCGCCCCACCGGGCCTTCTCTTTTCCGAGTATCGGAGAACGGGCGAATGACTTGACGGAATTCGATACGTTGATGAATAGGCCGCGCTCTGCGGCTTGAGGAGCGCGGCCGCCCGTGCTATCCTTGGCGCCTTGAGGGGGGCTCATGACCGTAGGCAAGATCGTGGAAATCCTCGACGCGCGTGTGATCACGGGAGAGGCGGATCTTGGGCTCGAGGTTGGCTCGGCCTGCGGTGCCGACCTCATGAGCGACGTTATGGCCTTTGTCAAGGAGCGCGTCGTGCTCCTCACAGGCCTCGTAAATCCGCAGGCGATACGGACCGCCGATCTCATGGACATCCGGGTCGTTGTTTTCGTGCGCGGCAAGATACCGAGCGAGGATATGGTCGAGATGGCGCGCGAGAACGGGATGATCCTTTTATCGACTCGCTACTCGATGTTCCTCGCCTGTGGCCGCCTGTACGAGGCGGGACTTCGTCAGGGTGGCGTGCGGGAAATCTGCTAAAGACGATGAAATACCGCTTCACCGTCCCGGGCGACGATTTTACCATGGCCGGCAAGGCTTCCGCCGAGGTCAAGCGCATCCTGGGCCAGCTTGGCATAGACCCGACTGCGGTGAAGCGCGCATCGGTCGCCATGTACGAAGCGGAAATCAACATGGTTATCCATGCGGGTGGTGGTGTCGTCGAGGCGGATATCACGCCCGAGCGCATCATGCTCACGCTGCGGGACGAGGGACCTGGCATACCGGACATCGAACTTGCCATGACGGAAGGATACTCGACCGCGCCCGAGTGGATACGGGAACTCGGGTTTGGCGCAGGCATGGGGCTTCCGAACATGAAGCGCAATGCGGACAACCTCGAGATCGAAAGCGAGGTGGGGCGGGGAACGACGGTTCGCCTCCTCATCAGGCTGGATGGTTCAGCCCCTGCGGCGGCTGAGCGGCCTGGTGGCGGGGCTGTGCGTGGGGGCTCGGTGTGAATCCCTCAGACGGGCCGCGTTTCGATAGCCGGAGCGACGCGGCGAAGAGCCTGCATTCGGTGCGCCTCGAGCCTGAAAAGTGCGTCGGCTGCACCACCTGCATAAAAAAGTGCCCGACCGAGGCAATCCGGGTGCGCAAGGGCCGTGCGCGGATTATCGATGAGCGGTGCATCGACTGTGGCGAGTGCATCAGAACCTGCCCGCACGGTGCGAAAAAAGCCGTTTCCGATCCCTTGTCGCTCATCGCTGGTTACCGCCGCACTATCGCGATCCCCGCTCCCGCGCTCTACGCGCAATTCGACGAACGCTGGTCGATCGACCGGCTTCTTTCCGGGCTTCTTGCTCTGGGCTTTGATGAGGTGTTCGAGGTCGCCGAAGCGGCCGAAATAGTCACGGCGGCGACGCAGGAACTCATGAAGCGCGCGGATTTGCCGCGTCCGCTCATCTCAAGCGCATGCCCTGCAGTCGTCAAGCTCGTCCAGCTTCGCTACCCGAGTCTCATACCCCATCTTGTGCCCCTGCTTCCTCCCGTCGAGGTTGCAGCCCGGATCGCGAAGGAAAGGCTCCATGGCGGCGAGGAGGGGGTGGGCGCTTTTTTGGTGAGCCCCTGCGCGGGCAAGGTGACGACGGCTCGCGCGCCTGTCGGCTACGAACGTTCAGCGCTTGACGGTGTCATCGGCATTAAGGATCTTTACGTGCCGCTTCGCGGCGTCCTAGGGACGGCGCCCGAGCGGGCGCTTTCGCGGGCTGGCCGTGCAGGCGTCGAGTGGGCGCGCACCGAAGGGGAGGCAGATGCCCTGGGCGAGCGGCGTTCGATCTCCGTGGATGGCATCGCCGCAGTCATCGGCGTCCTCGAGGCGCTCGAAAACGAAAAGCTCAACGATGTCGCCTACATTGAGGCGCTCGCCTGCCCCGCGGGCTGTGTCGGCGGGCCGCTCACCGTCGAGAATCCATATATCGCCCGCAATCGCTTGCGGAACCGCGCCGAAGCTCTGCCTCCGCGGGCGGCTCGCGCGCCCTATGAGGCTCCCTCCCTTGCCGAGCTTGCCTGGACCCGTCCGCCCGCCGCGCGGCGCGCGCTCGCCCTCGATCCGGACATGCTCAAAGCGATGATCATGATGGAGGAGATGGACCTTCTCGCCTCATCACTGCCGGGGCTTGATTGCGGATCCTGTGGCGCTCCGAGCTGTCAGGCGCTCGCAGAGGATGTCGTGCGCGGGCTTGCGTCGCCTACCGACTGCATTTTCAAGTTGCGGGAAAACGTGCGCGAGCTCGCCGGCAAGCTCCTTGCGCTCGAAGAGATCAAGCCGCCCGGGCTCGACAAGGAATAGTGTCCATGAAGGCCACTAGCCGGTTGCAAGCCGCTTGTGCGCCTCCGCAGCTCGTGCGAGAAGGCCGCCGCCCCTCCCGCCCTGTTCCTGAGCTTGCTCGCTTGCGGGGCGCACCTCTGTGGGATCGAGGCGCTCGCTCCAGCGCGCATCGCGGCTAAAGCTGTAAAGGAGCCGATAGCCGTCTTTGAAACGTTTTTGGAGCACGGCCCGGATCATCTTGTCCATCTCGGCGAGCGAGTCGAAGGGATAGAATCGCGAGCGCTCGCGGCCATTCCCCACGCGCCACGAGAGCGTGAGCGCATAGGGGCTTATGAGGCTGGCCTGCCGGTCATGGACGGTGTAGTAGAGAAGCTTGCCGTCCTTGCCGGTTTTGAAGAGCGTTACAATCATCGCTATCCCTATCGGCGTGTGCGGCCCTTCGCTTTACCGCGTGGTGCCGCGCCACGCGTCCGCATCCTAGTCGGCTCCGTTTAAAAATGCTAGGGGGCCGACGCGGAAAACCATGCGCCGACCCCCTTTTTCGCCCCGCTACGCGGCCTGAGGCTCTCGGGCCTCATACTTTTGTGGACCACCGTAACAGGCAATGCCTTCAAAAAAGCATTCTCGAGCCCACGAGGCTCGACCCATCCCTTGCGTGGCTCGCCCTTGACGGGCTTGTCCGCGAAAAAATCGCTCGCACTCAGATGGCCGGCCTCAAGCCGGCCCGGAACTCTCAGGCGGAGTGTCCATATAGGCCCTCCTCGTCCGTTCGGGTCGGAAAACCGCGGTCCCACGAATGGGTTGCCGCACTGCCTGACGTTCCTCCTTGCAAGATCAAAGGTAGCGTTTTTTACGCAATTGTCAAGTCATGGTGGGAGTTTTATGAGAGAAAGATCAGGCGATAATTTCCCACTAAAGGCATGACTAATGCTATACTGAAAGTGACTCTGTTCTGTGCAGTAGGCTCGCGTTTCAATTTGACAAAGCGCGATGCCGACATTATAGTGATATTCTAGCCCAAACTTGTCATATTATAGAAAAGGCTTGCGAATCATGCGGTCTGGCGCAAGCTGTGGGCGCCGCGTTATAAGCGACTAAGGGGTTGGTCCTTGAATAAACGGGATTTTCCGCGCGTGCATTTCTACGATCAGGATTTCGTCGAGATCTATGATCGCACCTGGGCATGGATCGCGGACTATTGGGCCTCCGGGGGACCGGGTAGCGGCCTCGAGAAACAGAAATTTTTCCAGTATCCCGGTTCGGGTGTGCTCGATCTGCTTGAGCAGGTTTTTGCTTCCTTCTTTCTCGTGTATTCGAACCGTATCTACGCCGCCTCGAACGGCCTTGATGCGCTGTATGCGCTCCAGGAAGAGAACGGCGCGATCCGCTGGAAATACGACCTTGCGACCGGCAAACCAATTCTCACGCCGGACAACCCCGAGGGGCTGGGGCTTCCGCTGTTTGCCTGGGCGGAGTACAACCTTTACCACAAAACGGCGAACAAAAAGCGCGTGAAGGACGTCATGCCCGCGCTTACGCGTCAGTGGGCGTGGATGGAGGCGACGTTCAAGCGGGAGAACGGCCTCTACGGCGTGCCCCTCGCCGCGACTGGACTTGAAAACTCGCCGCGTGAGAAGGTGAAGTATTTCTCCGACTGGAACGCGGCGATGGCGATGAACGCCCTCTACCTTTCCGCACTTGGCGACATCCTTAACGACAAGGAAGCGTCCTTCCAGTTCAAGCGTGCCTACTTCTCCCTCAAGACGCGCATCAACTCGCTCATGTGGAACGCGGAGGACGGTTTCTACTACGACCTCGATGAGGACGAGCGCCAGGTGCCCACGAAGACGATAGGCGGCTACTGGCCGCTCCTCGCCGAGATTCCCAACGAGGATCGCTCGGAGCGGATGATCGCGCACCTCAAGGATCCCGCGGCGTTCGGCACTGAGCATCCTTTCCCCACCCTCGCCGCCTCACATCCTGAGTACGACAAGCGGGGGGGCGGCTTTCGTGGTTCGGTCGTTCCGCCATTCACTTACATGGTCATCAAGGGGCTTGAGAAATACAACCAATACGAAATGGCCCGCGACTGTGCGATTCGCCACCTCTATTTCGTCCTCGATTCGATGCACCAGAACCAGGGCGAAAACCAGAAGCCGACCGTCTGGGAGGCGTATCAGCCGCAGAACGAAGGCAAGGCGGTCTGGGCCGAGCGGCCCGACTGGCCCAGGCCGCAGTTCCTGCCCTACACCGGCCTCTCGACGATTGCGCTTATGATTGAGAACATCGTCGGCCTCTATATCTCCCTGCCGCGGAAGACCGTTGATTGGATCATCCCCAACCTCGAGATCATGGGCATTGAGAATATGTCGCTCAAGCGGAACATGGTCACGATTCTCTCGAACAAGTCGGGAAGGGGTTGGGAGATTCACATGGAGAGTGAAAAGCTCTACTATTTTACGATCAACGTCATCGGCAAGAAGAAAAAAACCCTGCCCATCCCCTCGGGCAAGTGTTCGATGCTCATCGACAAGATCTGATCGCGCACGGCGGGGCCGCATGCGACTTGGCCGCTTGCGGCCCGCAAATTTCTTGCGAGGTTTTGCTGTGCCTTGTTTATAAACCGGTTTATTCTTGACTTGCGGCTGCCGCTCCACTAGGCTTCGATCGGAAGAAGCGCGTTGCGCTCCGTAGCTCATGAGAGGCCGCCGGGCAGGGCCCCGGCGCGCCAAGCCCAAGGCGGTCAGTCCATGAAGATAATCACCCACACCGTCAAGCCGAAGATTCCCGAGGCTTTAGCGCCCCTTGAGGAGATTGCGCACAACCTGTGGCTCTCCTGGAATTTCGAGGCGATTATGCTCTTCATCCGCCTCGATTACGACGTATGGCTTCAGTCGGCTCAAAACCCGGCAAAGATGCTCGGCATGGTCTCTCAGGAGCGCTACGAGGAGCTTGCGCAGGATGACTCCTATCTTGCCGCGCTCAAGGAGGTCTATGCCAAATTCCAGCGGTATCGGGCGGGCGAAACCTGGTACGAGGGTAGCCGCGAAGAGACCGTCGCGTATTTTTCCATGGAGTACGGCCTCGATGTATCGCTCCCGACGTATTCCGGGGGGCTTGGCATCCTTTCGGGCGACCACATGAAAACGGCGAGCGACATGGGGCTCCCTTTGGTCGGCGTCGGGTTACTCTATCGTCAGGGCTACTTCAAGCAGTACCTCAATCCTGACGGCTTCCAGCAAGAGTCCTATCCGGAGAACGACTGGTACAATATGCCCGTCCACCGCTGTCTCGACCAGTCCGGCGCGCCGGTCAAGATCGCGGTCGAGATGGCGGGGCGTCTCGTTGCGGCGCAGATCTGGGAGGTTAAGGTTGGTCGCTCCTCGCTCTACCTTCTCGACACCAACATCGAAGAGAACGGTCCCGAGGAGCGGACGATCACCGCGGCGCTCTACGGCGGCGACAAAGAAACGCGCATCCGTCAGGAGCTCCTCCTCGGCGTGGGCGGCATCCGCGCGCTCCGCGCTCTCGGTATCAACGTTGCCGTGACGCACATGAACGAGGGCCACTCGGCCTTTCTCGCGCTCGAGCGGATTCGCGAAGTCATGCATGAGCGCACGTTCTCCTTCGCCGAGGCGGCGCAGGCGGTCATGGCGACGAACGTTTTTACAACCCATACGCCTGTTCCTGCGGGCAACGAGCGCTTCAGCCTCGACCTCATGGAGAAGTACTTCCGCTCCTGGGCCGCGGAGCTGGGGCTCGCCTGGCACGACTTTCTCGCCCTGGGCCGCGAGCGACCCGATGATCATGCCGAGCACTTCTGCATGACCGTGTTCGCGCTCAAGCTCTCTGCCTATGCGAACGGCGTTTCCCGCCTCCATGGCGAGGTATCTCGCACCATGTGGAAGGGACTTTGGCCGGGGCTCCCCGTCGCTGAGGTGCCGATCGGCTCCGTGACGAACGGCGTCCATCCACGCACCTGGGTGTCGCACAACATGCTCGAGCTTCTCGACCGGTACTTCGGGCCGCGGTTTTACGACGAGCCGGCCAATCTCGAGATGTGGGAGCGCATGGACCGCATCTCCGACGAGGAGCTGTGGCGCACGCACGAACGGCGGCGCGAACGACTTGTCGTCTTTGCCCGCGACCGGATTAAACGCGCCGCCCGCCGTGCAGGCGCCGGCGAGGGGGCGCTCCTCCGCGCGGAGGATGCGCTTTCGCCTTACGCGCTCACCATTTCTTTTGCCCGACGCTTTGCGACGTACAAGCGCGGGAACCTCCTTCTCGCCGATCCCGACCGCCTCATCCGCCTGCTTTCGGACCGTGACCGGCCCGTGCAGATCATCTTTGCGGGCAAGGCGCACCCACACGACCTTCCAGGCAAGGAGCTCATCAAGGAGCTCGTGCACTTCTCCCGGCGGGACGAGGTGCAAAGCCGCATCGTCTTCCTCGAGGATTACGACATGACGATGGCGCGCTACCTCACCTCGGGTTCCGATGTCTGGCTAAACACACCGCGGCGTCCGCTTGAGGCCTCCGGCACGAGCGGGATGAAGGCGGGCATGAACGGTGTCCTCAACTGCTCCGTACTCGATGGCTGGTGGGCGGAGGCCTACGCGGAGCACGGCCCTGCGATCGGCTGGGCCATCGGTTCGGGTGAGATGTATGCCGATGAGGAGCTCCAGGACGCCATCGAGAGCCAGGCGCTCTATGATCTCCTCGAGCGCGAGATCGTGCCGCGCTTTTATCAGCGCGGTCGCGACGGTCTGCCGCGCGAGTGGATCAAGACGATGAAGGCATCCATGCGCGTCGTTGGGAAAGAATATTCTTCGCACCGGATGCTCAAGGAGTATTCCGAGCGCTTTTACTTTCCGGCCCTCGAAAATGCGCGACGGCTCAAGGAGGCGGGCTATGGCCCGGCCCGCGAACTTGCGGCCTATCTGGAAAAGGCTCGGCGGGCCTGGCCCTCGCTCGCCGTTTCCGATTTGCGGGTCGACGCGCGGCCCGTGATGGAGCGCGGCGATGTTGTGACGGCGAGCGCCTTGGTCGAACTCGGCGGCCTTACGCCGGACGAGGTTGCGGTGGAACTCTACTACGGCCCGCTTTCGAGTCAGGACGCCATCGAGAAGCCACACCGCCTTGTCATGGAAGCCACGGAGCGCCATGGAAGCGCATGGGAGTATCGGGTGAAGGTTTCCTGCCTTGAGACTGGAAAACAGGGCTATGCGCTCCGCGTCCTTCCCCGGCACTCCGCCCTGGTCGATCCCTTTGTTGCGGGACTCGTGAGGTGGGCTTAGGTCGTGCGGAGCGGCGGCTAATCGTGCCATTCGCCGCCGCATGGGCGCGGCGAATTGTATTCGTCTGCGCCCTCCTTGTGCCCCTCCCTGTCGGCGCCTCCCTGTCAACGGCAGCGCCGCCGGCGGGGAGGCTACGGGCCGAAGGGGGCCTTCTTGATCTTGCAGGTTGCGACTTCGGCGCCAAAACGACGTACAAGCTCGATGGGGAGTGGCTCTTTGTGCCCGGGCGGCTTCTTTCTGCAAGCGATGACTGGTCGGGGGCCCTGCGCCAAACCGTGCCCGCGATCTGGAATCTGGGCGAACGCGGGACGGGCGGTGGCGCCCGAGGGGTGGGGAGCTATCGCCTCAGGGTCAATCTGGGCGCGCCGCGGCAGGGCCTCGGCATCCGCTATACGACGGTGGCCACCGCCTTCGAGCTCGAGGTTAACGGAGTGCTCGTGGGCGGGGCGGGACGCGTCGGCACCGAGGCGCAGAACGCCGAGGCCGCCTACCGCCCCGGCGTCGTGCGCGTTGACGCGCCCGCGGGCTTGCTCGACATCGTCATCAGGGTGTCGAACCACGAGTACCGGGCAGGCGGGCTCTGGCGCTCGTTTACGATTGGCGACGCCGGAGCCCTTTTTGCGGCAAAGCGTGCGCGGGACCGGCGCAGCCTCGTGTTTTTCGCAGCGGCTATCGTCTTTGCCCTCAACGCGCTTGCGATCCATGCATTCAGGCCCAGGGAGCGGAGTTTTCTGTACTTCGGCCTTCTTTCCCTCGCCATCGCGCTCCGCGGCATTACCACGGGCGAGTATCTTTTTGTCCAGCTCTTCCCGCGTGCGAGTTTTGAACTTCTCATCCGCCTTGAATATGTGACCGCCTATCTTGCCGTCCCGGCCGCGATCTGCTACTTCGCAAGCCTTTTTCCCGATGAGTCGCCGCGCCGCCTCAAGATCGCTCTTCTTGCGCCTTTCCTCCCCTTCGCCGCGCTCATCCCCTTGGCGCCGCTTCCTCTCCTTACGGGAAGCATGCCGTATTTCTACCCTGTGACGATCACCGCAATGCTTGCGGCGCTCATCTTCATAAACGGCCGGGCGGTCGTCCATAAGCGCAAGGGCGCAGGCGGTATGCTGTTCGGCTGCATATGCCTCGGGCTCGCGGCGGCGATCGAGATTCTCTTCGCTTCGTTCCTCGTGCAGCGGACCTCCGTGCTGTTCATCGCCATCGCGCTCTTTCTTCTTTCCCAGAGCGTCCTCCAGGCCCGCAGACTCATCCTTGCCTTCGACGAGGTGGAGTCGCTCTCCCGCGAGCTTGCGGCGACCAACCTGCGTCTCGAGGAAGAGATCGAGCGATACCGGGAGGCGCAACTTAAGCTCGAGGACCTCCTTGGGGAAAAGGAGACCCTCCTCCGCGAAATGCACCATCGCGTCAAAAACAGTCTGCAGCTCGTGTCGAGCATCGTCGGCCTCCAGGCAAACCGCCAGACCAATCCCGCGGCTCTCGAATCCTTCGACTCGCTACGCGCGCGGATCAGGGCGGTGAGCCTAGTGCATGAAAAGCTCTACGGGTCTGCGTCGGGGGAGAGCATCGACATGGGCGAGTATGTGCGCGACCTCGTCGCGCAGCTCGGGAGGTCCTTCGGGGCGGGACAGAGCACGCAGGTGCTCGCCGATGTCGCTAATTTGCGCACGCCCATGGAATTCTGCATCGACCTCGGGCTCGCTCTTGCCGAACTCGTTTCGAACGCTTTCAAGCATGCTGCCGTTCCGCAGGGCGGGGGAGGGGCGATGGTCGCGCTGCGGCGCGAGGGCGACGAGCTCGTTGTCGAGGTGCAGGATGACGGCCCCGGATTCCCGGAGGCCTTGCTTGCCGCTGGATTGCGCGGAGCCTCAGACTCGCTCGGTTTCAAGATCGTGTCGAGTATCGCGCGCAAGCACCGGGGCGAGCTCGTTCTTGGCTGCGCGGCGGGCGGGAGTGAGGATGGCGTCGCGAATGGCGTCGCCGGCACGCGTGCCGCCGGCGCCAAAGCGACGCTCAGGCTACGCTTGCCTGCGCAAGGCGCGGAACCTGGGTCCCCTTCCACCTCCCACGAGGCTGCGCTACACTGAAAACGACGGGGGATGCGCTTCACGGCGGCAACAGTTCAAAAACGGCACGCTCAAGGAGGCGTGATATGAAAAAAGACAGTGTGCTTGTGGTCGAAGACGAGATTCTTGTCGCAGAGGAGCTCCGCGAGTATCTCGAACGTCTGGGCTATGCGGTGCCCGCGGTGCTGTCGTCGGGGGACGAGGTGGTCGAGGCGGTTGCCCGCTACCGGCCTGACCTCCTCCTCATGGACATCCACGTCGACGGGTCGATCGACGGCATTGAGGCGGCGTTTCAGGCAAAGGCCGAATTCGGCATTCCGGTCATTTACCTTACGGCCTATTCGGACGACAGGACGCTTTCACGGGCGGCGGGGACTCGGCCTGCCGCCTATCTCCTCAAACCCTTCAACGAGCGAGAGCTTGCGGTCAATGTGGCGATGGCCATTTCGTCGGCGCGGAGTGCCGACGATTCAGAGGAAAACCTTAGGCACAACGAGCCGCTTGTCGACGCCATCGGTGCGCCAGCCCTGCTCCTTGAGCCTGACGGGCGCATTGTGTATGCGAACGCGGCGGCTCTTGCACTACTCAAGATTTACGATATTGGGCGCATCCGCGGCGAATCGGTATCGCGCTTTGTCGATTTGGCGGGTGGCCGCGAGGAAGAATGCTCGCGTGTCGTCGTTGCGGCCGATGGGACAAGTCAGTCGTTTTCCGTGCGGATAGAGCCGCTCTTCCTCCGCGAGGGGAGGGAAATCGGGACCCTGGTTGTCTTCGACTCCATGAGCTGCAGGGAGCGCGCGCTCCTCGAATCCTCGGCGGTGGCTATCAACGAGACGATAGCGGCGCTTCTTCCTCCCGGCGACGTTCTTGCGCCACGATTCGCCACATCGGGCTTTCTTGTCCCCTGCCCCTCGGGGACGGGTGATCTTGTGGATGTGATCCGCCTATCCGAGGATATGGCCATCTGCTATGCCCTCGACGTGATGGGCCATGGCGCGTTCGCCGCGCTTGTCGCGTATTCGTTCCGGGACCTCGTGCGGGCCGTTGCCCGCGAGGCCGAGGAAGTGGGGCGCGCGGAGGGCCGCAGGCTCGGTGCTGCAGACCTCCTTGCCGCGGTCAATGCGCGCTATCTGGGGCGGAGCCCCGGCACGCGGGCCGTGTTTTCCACAGCAGTTCTCTGTGTCATAGACCTGGAAGACGCGTCGTTCAGCGTCGCGCGGGCCGGTCATCCCCCTGCTATTGCCCTGCGTGCCGGCCAGGAGCCCGAGGTGTTCTTTTCCGAGGGCATGGCGCTTGGGGTGACTGAGGAGATCGCGCTTGCCGAGCTCTCAGGCTCGCTTGCCCCCGGCGACCGCCTGCTTCTCCTCTCTGATGGGCTCATCGAGGCGGTCGGAGCGCTTTCCTCGCCCGAAAGTCTCGTCGCCGAGACCGTCCGGTTTATCGCCGAGCGGAGATCGCTCGAGCTTGAAGAATTCGTTGCGGCGATCCGCGAGCCGGTCCTCAATCGCGATGCCGGCGATGACGCGAGCCTTCTTGTCATTGAGCGGCGTTCCTAAGCCGCGCATGCGTGCATGCGCCGGATCACAGCCGTGATTCAAGTACGGTTTCGAGGAATGCTTCGAGCCCCAGGGCGGTGAAGCCCGAAGGGAGGCTGCGCTCCTCGCCCTCGGGAAAGACGAGGTAGGCCTCCTCGATGCCGAGGTCGCGCCGGGCGATCTGCGCTCCGCGGCTTGGTTGCCCCTGCCGCGACCAGCACAGCGCCGCGCCGAGGCGGTGACGCCCCGCGCGCTGTACGACGAGCTCGAGCCCCGCACCGTCCTGGGTTCGGTATCGCCCCGCATGGAAATCCGCAGGAAGGCGCGTGAGGATCGCCTCAAGCGCGTACCCCTCCCATGATGCGGCGAGCCGCGAACTTCCAAGAAGCCCCTCGACGTTGGCGATGCCGAGGAGCGCATGGAGAAGGCCTGAGTCGCGGAAATAGAGCGTGGGGGAACGGAACACCCGTTTGTGCGAGTTCTCTCCGCCGAGCGCGGGGAAAAGACGGAGGAGGCCCATGCGTTCGAGCGCCGTCACCGCGCGGACAACCGTCGGCCGCGAAACGCCGAGTGAACGGGCCACGGCGTTTTCATTGAGCGCTGTTCCGTGCGCTTCGGCGAGCATGGCAAGGAGCGCGCGGGTCCGGCCGGGCGCCCAGGGAAGGCCCGCCTCGGCAAACCGCTCGGCGCCGATCGCCTCCGCGTAGCGGCCGAGCCATGCGAAGGCGTCGCGATCACTTGTGGCGCCGAAGGCCTCGGGGAAGCCTCCGCGAAGCCAGTGACGGGCGCGGGATGCGCGACCGACTTCGAAAAGCTCGAAGGGGCCGAGCTCAAGCCGCACTGCGCCCTCGATGGGAGGGAAGGCGGCGCCAAAGAGGACGAAGCGGAGTCCCCCACGCGCAGCCTCGCTCTCTGGCGTCGCGCGGAGATATGCCGCGATAGCCTGCGCCTCCCCCATGCCCACCTGGTCAGCGATGACGGTGCGGGCGCCAAAAGCAGCGGGGCTTTCTGCGAGAAAGGCATCGAGCGCGAAGGATGGCTCGGCGAGTGCCTGTGCGGCCCCCTGTCTGCGTGCATCGAGGAGGATGCTTCCGGGGCCCGACCGATGGAGCTGTTCGGCGAGCGTTGTTTTTCCGCACCTCGGCGGGCCTTCTACAAGGATAAGGCGCTCGGTTTTGAGGAGCTCGCGGATGCGGATGAGGAGACGGCGTTGTATCAACACTGCAGTTTGAAATTATACCGTTTAAATTGCAGGAAAGCGAGCATGATTTTTCCAATTTGCCCCTCCGCATGAGGCGCCATCGGCCCTATACTATGGGTGCAGCCGCAGGGGATGCGCAGGTACCCCGCGGTGCGCATCCAACGAGCCGGCATGTGCAGAGCGCCTCTATCGTATACCTGCGCGGCAGTCCGGCGAGGGGAGTAATAACGTGAAACCAGGTTCCGATTCCTACGATGTCGCAATCATCGGGGCGGGCGTGAGCGGGGCGAACATCGCCCGCAGGCTCTCCGCTTACGAGCTCGATGTCGCTCTTATCGAGAAGGAGGTCGACGTCTCCTTCGGCACCTCGAAGGCGAACTCGGGCATCGTGCACGGGGGTTTTCACCACAACAAAAAGTACCTTAAGGCGCGCCTTGAACTCCAGGGCGCAATGATGTTCGACCGCCTCAAGGCGGAGCTCGACTTCCCCTTCGAACGCTGCGGCATTGTCGTCGCGGCGATGCACGAAGACGAGATGCGGCCCATCGAGCAGCTCTATATGCAGGGCGTCGAAAACGGGGTCATCGGCATCGAGATGTGCTCCCGCGAGCGCATGCTTGAACTTGAGCCTAAGCTCTCTGCCGATTGCGTTGGCGGCTTGTACGCCCCCGGCGGCGGCATTGTCGAACCCTACCGCTTCGTGTTTTCGCTCGTGGAGAACGCGACGAAGAATGGCGTCCGCCTCCTCACCTCCTTCAAGGTCGATACCGCCTCGCGCGAGGGCGAGCGCTGGGTGATCCGTTCGACGGATGGCCGCTCGATCCGGGCGCGCTACGTCGTCAATGCGGCGGGACTTTATGCGGACGAGGTCTCCCGCATCTTCGGCGGTGAGGAATTCGCGATTAAGGCGCGGAAGGGTGAGTACTACCTCCTCGACCGGATGACGAAGTGCAAGCCTGAGCGCGTGGTTTTCCCTGTGCCGACCTCCGTTTCGAAGGGCATGCTCGTCATTCCCACCGTTGAGGGAACCGTGCTCATCGGGCCGACCGCGACGGTCGTGCCGGACAAGACCGATCTTGCAACCACTCGTGCCGAACTCGAGACGATCCTGAAGAGCGCCCGCAACATGATCCCTTCGGTCTCTGAGACCGATGTGATCACCAGCTTCGCGGGGCTACGTCCTTGCCTCGAGGAGGATTTCTACATCGAGCCATCGCGCAAGGCCCCCGCCTTTATCCAGGTCGCGGGGATCCAGTCGCCAGGGCTCACCGCGAGCCCCGCCATCGGGGAGTATGTGAAGGACCTTCTCAAAAAGGAGGGGCTCAAGCTTGTCGAAAAGGCCGACTGGGACCCCTTTGTGCGGAAAGTCCCGCGGGCAAAGGATCTCTCGCCCTTTGAACTCGACGAGCTTGTGCGTAAGGATCCCTCCTACGGCGAAATTGTCTGCCGCTGCGAGCGCGTCACAGAGGCCGAAATCGTCGAGGCGATCCGCCGCGGGCATACGACGCTCGACGGAATCAAGTACTTCACGCGGGCGCAGATGGGGCGCTGCCAGGGCGGCTTCTGCACCTACAAAATCCTTAAGATCATCATGCGCGAGACCGGCATGAGCTGGGACGAGATCACGAAGCGGGGCTCGGGGAGCTCCGTGCTGAGGGGCGAGCTATGAAAGAGATGCGCTTCGACTCGGCCGTCATCGGTGGCGGCGCTGCGGGCATGGCAGCGGCGCTCGAGCTCGCCGCGCGGGGGCTCTCCTGCGCGGTCATCGAGCGCGAGGGGCACCTGGGCGGCATCCTCATGCAGTGCGTCCACAACGGCTTCGGCCTCATCGAGTTCAACGAGGAGCTTTCGGGGCCGGAGTTCGCGGAACGCTTTGAGGAGAAGGTTCGCAAGACCGCGATAACGCCCTTTGTCGGCACGACGGTGATCGAGATCGAGAACGAGGGCGCGGAAAAGGTGCTCTCCTGCGTTTCCGCAGGGCTCGGCGTCGTCAGGATCCGCGCTAAGGCGGTCGTGCTCGCTATGGGCTGCCGGGAGCGGAACCGCGGCAATATCCGTATCCCTGGTTCGCGGCCTGCCGGCGTCTATACGGCGGGGCTCGCCCAGCGTCTTGTCAACATCGAGGGCTATGTGCCCGGCAAGGACGTCGTCATCATCGGCTCCGGCGACATCGGTCTCATCATGGCCCGGCGCATGAGCTGGGTCGGTTGCAAGGTGCATGCCGTCGTCGAGATACTGCCCTATCCCTCGGGACTGACGCGGAACATCGTGCAGTGCCTGAACGATTTCGGCATTCCGCTTTACCTTTCGCACCTCACGACGAATATCTACGGCAAGGATCGGGTGGAGGGGGTGGAGATCACGCCGATCGAGAACGGCGCCCTTATGACGGAAAAGGCCTTCAAGATCCCCTGCGATACGGTGCTCCTTTCCGTCGGCCTCGTGCCCGAGAACGAGCTTTCGAAGACTGCGGGCGTCGAAATCAATCCCATGACGAACGGCCCCATCGTCGATTCCTCGCTTATGACGAGCGTTCCCGGCATCTTTGCCTGCGGCAACGTCCTCCATGTGCACGACCTTGTCGACTTTGTCGTCGAAGAGGCGCGGCGCGCCGGGGCTTTTGCCGCCGAATGGCTCTCAGGCAAGCGGCCAGCGAAGGAGGTGCGGGTGAAAGCCGGTCCCAACGTGCGCTATGTGAATCAGTCTCGGGTCGATCCTTCTCGCGACAACAAGCTCTACCTGCGGACTCTTATCGTGAAGAATGACGCCCTCCTCGAGGTGAAGCTCAACAACAAGGTGGTGCGCCAGGCGAAAAAGAGCCACGTCCAGCCCTCCGAGATGATCAGCTTGACCCTGGGCCCCGCCGAGCTCGAGGCCGCGCTCCAGGTGCCGGATTCGGTGCTCGAAATCTCGATCCAGTAGAGGAGGCTGTCATGCGTCAGGAGCTCATTTGCATCACCTGCCCCATGGGGTGCCGCCTCGTTGCCGAACGCACTGGCGAGGGCGAACTTGTCGTAAGCGGCAATCGCTGCCCTCGCGGCGCGGCCTACGCGCGCGAGGAGCTGTTTGCGCCCAAGCGCACGGTGACGGCGACCTGCAGGGTAAGCCGCCCCTGTGCGGGAGACCGGTCTTGTGCCGCGGCCGAGACCGCAAGCCAGGCACTCGATGCGCCGCGCCGCGTGCCCGTAAGGACAAGTGCGGCCTTTCCCAAGGACCGTGTGCCGGAACTGCTTGCCCGGCTCTACGAGCTCGAAGTGGAGCTTCCCGTGGAGCGTGGTGCCGTCGTTCTTGCCGACGCTCTCGGCACCGGCATCGATGTGCTCGCCACACGCTCGCTCAAGTGAGGTGGCGGGGGCTTTCGGCGTATGCCGCCGCCAGAGCACCCCGGCCTTGTATGCTTTTGGTTGCAACCGGCCTGCGCTGCGGCGTGTCTCATCTAAGAGGCGGGGATCCGTCCGCTAGATGAGCCAAAGGGGTCTTCAATGTCCGTTCAGCAGTACTCAGGCGCCGCCCAGATCATCATCGCTGTCATTCCGATCGTTGGCATCGTCATGGGCTCCGTGGTGATTTTCTTTTACATTCTTTGGAATCACCGAGAAAAGAAGCTTATGATCGAGCGCGGCATCTATGAGCCGCTCCGCATCGACCTCGACACCTTCTGCCTGTTGGCCGGCATCCTGCTTGCGCTTGTGGGGGCCGTGCTCTCCGGACTCTTCCTCGCGATGGATGGGGTGACCTACAGCCTGCTTGGCGGTCTCATTCCCCTTGCGCTCGGCGCAGGATTACTCGTCTTTTACCGCGTCCGGAACCACGCCCTCGTTCGATGAGGGAGAAGTCGCTTGCCGAGCTTGCCGACGAGGAGATTATAACCCGCGTCCTCGACGGCGACACGGAGGCTTTTTCGGAGCTCGTGCGCAGGCACACATGGCGCGTGAAACGGATCGGCCTGAGTTTTTTCCGCGACACCGAGGAGGCGGAAGATTTTACCCAGGACGTGTTCGTGAAGGCCTACCTCGCGCTTGCCGGCTTTAAGGGGCACGCGAAGTTCTCCACCTGGCTCCTCAGGATCGCCTACAACGCGGCTATCAACGCGAAGCAGCGCCGGCGCGATGCGTTCCGGCTGGACCCCGAGATGGAAATCGAGGGGGCTCCCGGCGAGGACGAGTTACACCTGCGTGCGGAAACCGCCCGTGCGGTGCGCGCGGCGATGGCGGAACTGCCAGAGCGGCAGGCTGTGTGCATCGAGTTGTACTTTTTCTACGACCTTCCGTATGCGGAGATCGCAGAGATAACCGGCTTCCCCGTGAACACGATCAAGTCGCATGTGTTCCGGGCGAAGAAGCTCTTGCGGGAGCGTCTTTCCCATCTTAAGGAGGCGGACTGTGCGTTGTGAAATCTTTCTCGATCGCTATGATCGGCTCGACGCAGGCGAAAGGCCGGGGCCTGCGCTCCGCGCGCACCTTTCCGCCTGTCACGCCTGCCGCGCGCGCATCGAGCGTGAGGCAGCGGCGATCTCCGCCTATCGGACAGGCAAAGCGGACCCACGCCTCCCCATCCTTGAAGAGCGCGTGATGGCCGCGATACGGCTTACGCCGCGCCCGCGACGCGTCGTGCTTCTCCGGGATTGGATTGTCGCCGGCCTCGTCATCGCGCTCTCCATGGCCCTTATACCGCTCGGCGAGGAATTCGATCTTGTGAAAGAGGCCTTCGGTCCGCGGTACGCGATGCCGCTTTCCCTCGTCCTTGGCCTGGTGCTTACAGTCTACATCGCCGTATTCATCGGGAGCCATCTTGACGAATTCGGAGCGATGCTGAGACGGCACGCAGGCCGGGCGCACAGCGCCTGAAGATAAGCTTTGTAGCGCAAACACAAGGGCCGCCCCTTCCAAGGGCGGCCCTTTCTATCTACGGGGGCGGCGTTTACTCACCGTCTTTCACGATTTCGATTCTGATGCCCTCGTTCGATTCGGACTCTTCCTTGGGGGGAACGGTCACCCGGAGAATGCCGTTTTTGAAAACGGCCTTCACCTTTTCCTGGTCAAATTTGTCCGCAGGCACATAGTATTTTTGCTTTTCGATGTCTTTGAGCTTGAGGCGGCGCTTTATGTAGCGGACGCCTTCTTCGGGGACGGCGCCGAGGCCGATGCGCGCCGCGAAGACCATGTAGTCGCCCTGGAAGGTAAGGCTGATGTCGCGTTCGTCGAAGCCCGCGAGCGCGAATTCGAAGACGATACTCCGATCCTGCGCAAGGAAGATGTTCATGGGCGGATAGGAGTAGGCGGGGTAGTAGTCGCAATTTTCGTCCTGCCCCATGTCGAACCATGGTTTGGGACCGCCTGAGCCGAAGGGGCCTTTGCCGAACTCTTCGTTCATCTTTTCGCCAAAATCCTTTGCTGCCTCGAAGACCTCGTCGAGGATGGCGCCGATGTCCATGTACGTCCTGTTGCTTTTCATGTTCCCCTCCTTGTGGAGCGAGATGCGGGAACCGCCCCTGCGGGATCCCGGTGCGATTTTGCGTCCCCCCAAGGGGCGACGCCGAAGCGGAGAAACGCTCGGGCTTCCCCCACTAGTAATTTAAAAATACCGCCCTTCTGTGTTCTCGGCAAGGGAGAAAAAAGGCGGCGCCCGCCGGGCGCCGCCTTGGGTCCTCTGCGCCGTATGCGCGGGCTTATTTCGCAGGCGGGAAGAGAATCGGGAAGTCCACAGCCTTGCCCTGGGCGGCAAGGTCTTCGGGGATAACCTTCCAGTTGCCGAGGGCGCCGACCGTTACTGCGTCCTTTTGTTTTTCGAACCACTTGAGGAGATAGAAGCGAAGGTCCTTCGTGGTTGCGCTCGTGACGTTCTTCATTGCGAGGATGTCGGCCTTGGGCATTTTGGCCCCCAGCTCGAGGTGTCCGCCACCGCCCTGGCCGCGATAGGAGTTGATCGCGACCGAGTAGGTTTTTGCAGGATCGAAGGCGGATCCGTCGGCCATGCCGGTGATGGTCACGCGAGAGCCTGCGGGCTTCGATACATCGACCGTATAGGTGATGCCGGCTGCGGAGTCGTAGTTGTAGTAGCGGGTGGCCGTCGTGTAGGCGCCGGTGCGCGCGTCCTGGACGAGCTTTCCGTCCTTGTCCTTCGCGAAGGCGATGAGGTGGTTGCCCTCGTTCGGCATCGTGGCGAACCAATTCTGGTAGGAGTACTCGAGGAAATCCTTCACCTGCTGGCCCGTCATGCTCATCGTGTAGAGGAAGTTCTCGTACACATAGAGGTTGAACATGTCGCGGACAAAGAGGGTTCCGTCGGCGCTCGAGGGAATCGTCGCGTTCATCGCAAGCGGGGCGGCGAAGCTGATGTCCGCCTTTTTGAGGCCCATCGCGGGGTCGGCGCAGAGCTCGAGCTGAATGCGGTGGATAAGATCGACGAAGGCGGAGTCGCCGAACATCGAGTCCTTGGTCGTGATTGAGCCGTTCATCTTGGCGACGGGGCGGTCGACCCAGGCCTTCACCGTGTCATAGGCGGGCTGGAATTTGGCGATGAACGCCGGGTCGGCTTTGGTGGTGGCCATGTCGACGAGGACGCCGCGGATGTCCTTGTTGTAGGCTTTCTTTGCCTTGTCCCAGGTGAGCGTTGCCTTGACGACGGGGATCTTCTTGGCATCGTTGAGTGCGCCGTAAATGAACACCTGTCTGCCGTCGGGACCGCGGACGACATAGTCCTTGGTCTTCTTCTCGACGTTGTAGCCGAGGCCTTCCCAGCCCTGGTGATCGTGGCCGACGAAGATCATGTCGAAGCCGGGAACCTGCTCGGCAACGAGCTGGGCGGCGTTTTCGTTCTTCGGTGTGTCTTTGGTCACGCCGCCGTAGGTGTAGTCGACACCTGCGTGGAAGAGGCCGACGAGGAGGTCCGGCTTCTCCTTTTCCATGATGATTGGCACCCACTTTTTGGCGGAAACCACCATGTCTTCAAAGCTCATGCCGGTCCAAAACTGCGGCGGCAGCCAGTCGGGGATCTTCGGGGTGATGAGACCAAGAATAGCGATCTTGATGCCCGCCCGCTCAATGACCTTGTAAGGCGTGAAGTAGGGGCTCCCGTCATCCTTGACCGCGTTGGCGCAGAGCACGGCGGCTTTGGTTTCCTTGTAGAGCTTGTCGTAGACGGGGTGGCCCGCTTCGATGTCGTGGTTGCCCACGCCGACCGCGTCATACCCGAGGTAATTGAGCGCCTCTCCCCAGACATGGGGTACGTCGGTCTTCTCGAAATTGTAATAGTAGACGGTCGGCTGCCCCTGGAGCGAGTCGCCGTTGTCGAGAAGGACGAGATTTGCGCCGGCCTGCGCGCGCTGGGCTGAGATAAGGGTGGCGACCTGGGCGAGCGAGGTTTTGGATTCCTTGGCGGTGATGAAGTTGTAGGGGAACATCGCGCCGTGGATGTCCGAGGTCTCGATGAAGGTGATGGTGACGGGCTTCCCGTCCTTGGGTGCGCCGAAGGCGGGAGTGAAGGCGAGGCCGATGGCGAGGATCGCGAAGAGTGCGATGCGCCAGGCGTGTGCTTTCCGCATGATTCCTCCTAAAGGTAGGCGTTTCCCCCGCGAGGGGGACATTTATTGTATCCCCGCTTTCGCCGTGTGAAAAGGACGATCGCGCCGTCTATCTGTGAGATCTCTGTCGCTTTTCCGTGTCGCTCGCAGGCGCTGCCTCGCCCGAGAGCGTGCGGAGTCGCGAAGCGGCGCGCCGTGCATCGCTATGCATGCCGAGCTCCTCGTAGCTGTCGCGCAGATTGAACCAGGCCTCCGCGTAGTCCTCGCGGAGTGCGACTGCCTTTTCAAAGGCTTCGCGCGCGGCCGCGTAGTCCCCGCGGCGGAATTTGACGACGCCGAGATCATTCCAGGCCTCGGGATACGCCGCCTTAAGGATAAGCGCCCGCTCGTAGTGCGCTTCGGCGCGGTCGAAGTCGTCCGCTTCGTAGGCGACAAGCCCGAGGGCGAGGAGCAGGTCCGGTGACTCCCCCTCGATTGCAAGGACGGCCTCGAGATCCGCCTGCGCGCGCTCAAGGTCACCCGCGCGCCTCAGCGTTTCGGCACGGTTGAAGAGGATGCTGGGGTTGTCTGGTTCAAGCGCGAGTGCGGCGTCATAGGCTACAAGTGCCTCGTCGTAGCGGCCCGCATCGGAGAGGTTGATGGCGCGGGCGTTGAGCGTTGTGGGAGTGTCCATGCAAAGGAGTATAGCGGCGCGCGCCTAGTTGGCTCTAGGGGCCGCCGATACTCAGCGCACAAGCGCCCAGCCCCAGGGTGCAAGGCGCGTGCCGAGGACACGCCGCGCTCGCGGCGAGTGATTGAGCACGATGCGTAGACGCTCACCCCTCTCACTGCGGCGCTCGACAAGCTCGACCTGTGTGCCAAGGAAGCGGGGTGAAAGGCCTGCATCGCGGAGGATCCGCCTGTAGAGGAAGAACATGGCGGCCTCGTCGGGGCTCGTGCCAAGATAGTAGACTCGCCCCGCGCCGTAGCGATTGAGTGTCACGGCCGGCGTACCGCGGTAGTGCTTTGCTTGGTCAGCGTACCACGCGATGGGCGTGGCGCCTTGCGGCTCAAGGAGCTCCGCCCAGACGGTCCCGTGCGTGGGCAAAAAGGGCGGTAGCCCGTGGATGGAAAGCCTCGTTTTGGTGAGGTTGAGCGATTCGAAGCGATTTACGCGGACTCCCGCAAGATTCGCAAAGAGGCCGGGGAGCGGCAGGTCGACATTCCAATTGCGCAGGTCGCGTGCGCCCGCGCGGTAGCCCAAGACGAGAACGCCGCCCGAGCGGACCCAGTCTTCGATGCGTGCGACAAAGGCAGGATCGGCCATCTGGTAGAGCGGGAGAGAGAGGAGTTTGTAGCGTGAAAGGTCGAGCGAGGCGGTGCTTTTCACGTCGGCGTTGACATTGAATGTCGCAAATGGGGCGAACCATCGCGCGAGTTCAAGGTCGTAGCCCGCCTGCATCCACTCCGCCCCTTTAAGAACGAGGCCCTTGGACAGATACTGCTCGCGCAAGACCCGCGCATCATCCTTCGAGTACGCAAGGCAGGCCGCCGCAGGCACCGGCACCGAGGCCAGGTCCGCAAGCTCGGCCCTGGCGCGCGCCGCCTGGGCAATCAAGGCGCCTTCCCGCGCGGTTTCGTGGTCGTCCGAGTCGCGAATGCCGTAGCAGAGCTGTTCCTGGCCATAGGGAACCGTGCGGCCGCGAAAGTAGACGATCTTGTTGGCGCCGTGTGCGATCGCCTGGGTCGCCCAGAGGGCGACCTGGCCGTCGGGCGGAAGATAGCCGAGGCAGACATGCCCCTGTTGCCCGGAGAATTCCTCCATGATTGTGAAGGGTCTGTTGCCGCAAAGGCCGCGCAGGTAGGCATGGACGAAGGCCTGGAACTGGTGGGGGAGGGGCGCATCTTGATCGCCCCAAACCGGATAATTGTCATAGGAGGCGAAATCCATGCCGCGTGTCAGCTCTTCAAAGTCGATCGCGTTGGAAAGGGGCGGCGGGAAGAGGTTCGTGGTGACGAAAACCTCCGGCCGGGCTCTTTGGCGGATAGCGGCCACCTGTGCCGCGGCGAAAGCGATTGCCGAGTCGGACATGAAGCGGTCGTAATCGAGAAGGAGCGCCGGGCTTAGCCGGGTTGAGGGTTGCACGCGGGGAACCGGCACCTGGTCGAAGCGCGAAAAAATCGTGCCCCAGAACACGCTACCCCAAGCCGCATTGAGCCGCGCGGGGGGTAGTGTCCCCTGTAGTGGTGTAAAAGCGAGTCGATGGTAGACAAAGGCCATCGAGGGTCTCCAAGCTGGTGAGTAACCACACAAACCGGAAGGAGACACGACGATGGCCGAAGAAAGCATGGCACTTATCGAGCTCGT
>JAJUIB010000030.1 GCA_029265615.1 Spirochaetota bacterium | reverse complement strand
GGTCGAGACTGCCGTTGTAGCGCCTGCAAAAACGCCAGAGGCCGGAATTACTACCACGCCGATCCAGACCGCAAGGAGAGGATCATCGCCAGCGTAAAGGCATACCAGGCCGGACCGACGTATCAGACGCCCCTCGTCCTCTCCGAATCGCTCCTTGCGCTCACCGAGGCGGGCCGCGGCGAGGCATTCCCCCGGGCCGCGGCGGCGATGCTCGCCGCGCGGGCCTTTGCGGCGGCTCCGGGAGAACATGCAGCCCGCGACGCACTTCGCGCAAGCTTCCTCGCAGCCGCAGGCGGCGCGCCCTCGCCGCTCGGTTTTGTCGCGGGCCTTGAGGCGCTCGCTACGGCCGAAGGCGCAAACCCGGCGATTATCCCCTATCTCGAGGCCATACTTCCTCAGGCTGCGCGCGAGCGCCTTACGGCAAGCGATGGTTATACAGCGGCAAAAGCCGCCACCCTGGCCCGCGCCAATGCCGAAACCACGGCGACGCAGACCGCCGCCGCGAACAGCCCCACCCTCGTGAATGGCGTCGCCTTCAGGCAAATTCCTGCGGGCACGGTCGTTCTTCGCGGCGCGATGCCCGATGGCACCGAAGTGCACTATGCTGTGAAGCTCGGCCCCGGCTTCCTCGCCGTCACGGAGACGAGCCGCGGAGAGTGGGCGCGTTTTTTGGCTGCAAACCCCGCTTGGCGCCCCGAAAATCGTGCCGCCCTCGTCGCCGAAGGCCGCGCCTCCAATGACTACCTTGCAGACTGGGGCGACGGCACGCTCGATGCGCACACGCCCGTCACCCACGTCTCCTGGCACGCGGCACAGGCGTATTGCGAGTGGCTTTCGGGCTTTGCGCCCGCAGGCTGGACGGTGGTTCTCCCCACCGAAGCGCTCTGGGAACGCGCAGCCTCTCTCGGAGGCGCTTTTTCGCAGGAGGGCCTTGTACGGGCGCGGCTTTACACCCGCGGCAGCGCAGGTCCCGCGCCCGTGGGCGCGGGAGGGTTCGACCGCCTCGGTTTCGCCGATCTTGCAGGCAATCTCTGGGAATGGTGCGCCGACGACTACCTTGCGGCGCCCGCCCTCGTCGCGGCCGTGGCGGGAGATAGCGCGTATCGTGTTCCTGAGAAAACGCTCCGTGGCGGTTCATTCGCCAACGTCCGGGAGAGTGTCGCGCTCGCAAGCCGGGGTGGCTTCGAGCCCTCAGCCTCGAGCGCATTCCTCGGTTTCCGCCCCGCTCTGGTGCCGAGGGACGTGGCCGCGAAGACGCAAGGGTACAGGCCATGATACCGGAGGGCGTCAAAGTCGTCGCACTCAACAGGCGCGCGCGATTCGACTATTCGGTCGAAGAGAGCTTTGAATGCGGCATCGAGCTTTTCGGCACCGAGGTGAAATCAATCAAGGACGGAAAGCTCTCCTTTCCCGATGGCTTTGCGGAAGTGCGAAACGGCGAGGTCTGGCTCCGCAATTTCCACATTGCCGAATACCCCTTTTCCTCGGTGTTCAACCACGACCCCGATCGGCCCAAAAAACTGCTCCTCCATGCGCAGGAGATAAAGCGCCTCGACCGCCGCGTGCGCGAAAAGGGTTACACCCTCATCCCTCTCGCGGTTTACCTCAAACGGGGCCTTGTGAAGGTCGAACTTGGGCTGTGCAAGGGCAAAAAGCTCTACGACAAACGCGCAGACATCAAGGAGCGCGACCTCGACCGCGAAATGCGACGCGATTTCCGCCGGCGCGGGGAGGATTAGTGCGGATTACGGGAGGCAAGTACCGCGGCCGCGCCGTCGAAGTCGAACGGGGATCGCTTGAAATCAGGCCCGCGATGGACAAGATGCGCGAATCAGTGTTCGCGATTCTCGGCGACCTTTCGGGTCTTTCCTTCCTCGACCTGTTTGCGGGCTCGGGCATTCTCGCACTCGAAGCCGCTAGCCGCGGTGCCAGCCCCGTATGGTGTGTCGAAAAGGATCCGGCCAAGTTTCCAACCCTCCTCAAAAACGTATCGATTGCGAACGAACGCATCGAATGCAAATCTATGCCCGCGGAACGCTTCCTCCTTCGCAACAAAGAAGCCTTTTCAATCGTTTTCTGCGATCCGCCCTTCCCCTACAGGTATCGCGGGGAGCTTCTTGCAAGCCTCGCCGAAAGCCCGACCGTGGCGCCATGTGGCCTCGTGATCATCCATTTCCCAAAAGAGGACCGGCTTCCGCCCGAGATTGGCGCCCTTTCCCTCGCAGACGAGCGTACCTATGGACGTTCGCTTGTGCGATTTTACCGCAAAGGCAGCACCGAGGATCGGAAAACCCTATAGATCGATGCGCCGTAGATAGCGAGAAAGCCGCTTAAAGGCGCTGTGCGTGGATAAGCCACAGGATGCGGGAACAGGGTCTACGTGACGAACAGCCGCATCGGCATCCTGCACGAAGACCGCTCGCTGATCTTCGTCCACCGATTCGACAGGCGCGACAGCCGGGATAACATGCCGCCATTCCCCGTCACCTTGCTTCCGGACCATGGATCACCCCCTTTGCGGCGCTCCCTCGGCTCTAGCATATCGCGCAGAACGCTCCACGCCTGGGCCTCAGGCGATTCTCGATTGATTATTTCCTGAATCGACCGTATACTTCCACCGTACGGTCAGCGTATGGACAAAAAAGCCTTCGAGCGTTTCTCCGGGGAATGCCTCATCAAGACCTCCGATGCGCCGGCGCGCGGAATGGAGGAAAGCGATAAGGCCAAGCTCAACCGCAAGGGCAACGAGCTGTTCAACCGGGGCGAGCTTGAGACGGCACGGAGAATCTTCCAGACGACCGGCTATTCCGACGGGCTCATACGCATCGGCGAACGATACATGGAACGCGGCCGCCCCGTGGACGCGCTCAAGATGTACTGGCTTGCCAAAGACAGGGCGCGAACGGAAAAACTCGTCGAACTGGCGGTTCTCGCCATACAAAAAATGATGCGCGACGAGGAACTACATGAGCGATCACATGAACCAGGATGAATTCCACCAGGAGCAGGCGCGCGAGGGCAAGGAACAGAATCCCGAGCTCGCGGAAATCGCCGATCTCTCCAAGCGCGGCTATCAATACCTCAAAGAAAATCGCCTCGATGAAGCGGAGGAGTGTTTTGCGCGCATCCTCGAGCGTGATCGCGAGAACAACTACGCCCTCGTGGGCTTGGGCGACGCCGCGCGTAAGCGGGGGGCCTATCGCGAGGCGGTCGACCATTACAAAAAATGCCTGGTTTTCCACCCGGGCAACAACTATGCGCTCTTCGGCCTCGCCGACTGCTATAAGGCCCTCAACCAGTACCAAAAGGCGATCGAGATCTGGGAACAGTACCTGCTCCACGACAACAAGAACATAACGGTGCTGACCCGCGTCGCCGACGCCTACCGCAAGGTGCGCGACTTCCGCAAGTCGAAGGCGATCTACCTCCGTGTTCTTGAAATGGAACAGGACAATCCCTATGCCCTCATCGGGCTCGGCCATCTCCACTATGACTTCAAGGAGTACAAGGATGCGCTCGGCTACTGGCAGCGCATGGTGGAGCTTCAGGGCGACGCGGTCGACATCCGCGTGCTCACCTCGATTGGCAACTGCTACCGCAAACTCAAGCAATTCGAGTCCGGCATACCTTACTTCGAAAAGGCTCTTGCGAAGGAACCCGACAACTTCTATGCGCTTTTCGGCCTTGCCGACTGCTACCGCGGTTCGGGCCAGCCGCACCGCTCGCTCGAGTACTGGAACAAAATCCTCGCAAAGGATCCGCGCAACAAGGTGATTCTCACTCGGGGCGGCGACGCCTACCGCAACATGGGCGAGTACGACAAGGCGGCGGCTTTCTATGAACGTGCGCTCAACATCGAGTTCGACGTCTACGCGGTGCTCGGCCTCGCGGTGATCGCCCGGCTCGAGGGTAAGTACGAAGACGCCATCATGAGCCTCCGTAAGCTCATTCAGAACGACCCCAAGAACTATCGGTTGTACCTCGAACTGTCCCAGTGCTACCTCGCCCTCGGCGACAAGCAGCGCGCGCTCGAGGTCCTCGTCGATTTCCAGAGGCTGGGCATCCGGAACGTCTACATCCAGGATGCCATTGCCAAACTCCAGCGGTCCTAGGTGGAGCTCTTTCCCTCGGGCATGACTCAGGCGGAGATCGCCTCTGCCTGCTCGTTCACGGAAAGTTACCGCGCACGGCAGGTCTATCGCTGGATCGCGCATGGCGCTTCGTCCTTCGAAGAGATGACCGATCTGTCCCGAGAAGAGCGGGCGCGGCTTTCCACACTGTTTCCCCGCATTAGATCCGCGGAACCTGAGGCGGAACTCGAGGATCCCGACGGATCACTCAAGATACAGCTCAGGCTCCGCGATGGCGCGGCGGTCGAGTGTGTCCTCCTCGAAGACATTGAGGGGCGCAAGACTGCCTGCCTCTCGAGCCAAGTCGGCTGTCCCATGGGCTGTGCCTTCTGCAAGACAGGAACGCTCGGGTTTTTGCGCAACCTCGGCCCCGATGAGATTATGGACCAGTTCCACCTGCTCGCTCGGCGAAAGGGCCGGATTTCCAACGTTGTCTTCATGGGCATGGGCGAGCCCCTCCTCAATCTTGGAGCGGTCCGCAAAGCCATCGCCCTGCTTGCGGATCCCGCAGGCATTGGCCTTTCGCTCAGAAAGATCACTATTTCCACCTGTGGCATCGTGCCGGGCATTCTCGACCTTGCAAAAAACGGGCCGGAGGTGCGCCTTGCAGTATCGCTCACCACGGCCGATGACGGGCTCCGGAGCGAGCTCATGCCGGTGAACCGGAGCTGGAACCTCGCCGCACTCAAGGCGGCGCTCCTTGAGTACCAGGCGACGACGGGTGAACGCATCACGCTCGAAGCGGCACTCATGGGCGGACGCAACAGCCGGCCCGAAGATGCGCAAGCTCTCGTCCGCTGGATTAAGCCGCTCAAGGCTCAGGTCAACCTCATACCATGGAACCGCGTGCCTGGACTCCCCTTCACCGAACCATCGCGAGCGGAAATCGAAACATTCACGGACATTCTTGAAGATGCAGGCCTCGTTGCAACAAGACGTATGCGCCGCGGCCGCGGCGTCATGGGGGCCTGCGGCCAGCTCGGCGACACCCTCGGCGCGAAATAGTGGCTCGGCCGCGCTATCAGAGCGCAGCGAAGGGGCCGGGGCATCAGGGGCGCCTTCTATAGGCGGCGCATTCACAGGGCCTTGTCTGCCCCTCGTAGCGTGGAGCTAGCGATCTTCCGTTCAAGCCGTGCACGCCGCTTCGCAAGCTCCGCGCTCCGGGCCGCCGCACGCCTCGCGGCATCATGCCGACTGAGGCCGCCGGTTCCGGCGCATCGACCGCCGCGCGCAACAATCGCCTCGGCGCGCTTTGTCCAGAAAAGAGCCTCAACAGGATTGCACGATGCGTGTTCAGCATGCTTCGCGCGCTCGATGGCGCCTTCGTAGGAGTCGGGGAGCATCGCGACGATCCGCGCGCGGTCGTCTGCGCGGCCTTCGCGGTGGTAGCGACGCGAAAGGAACAGGCCTGCACCGAGGTCGCCCTCAGCGCAGGCCGCTTCGATAAGCGCCTCCCCTTCGCGCCCGCGGCCGAGGTCGAGCATGATTCGTCCCAGAGCCAGACGGTCGATGTCAGCCCTCCCCACGCATTTGTACGGTTCGTCAAAGGCCGCTAGAGCGCGCGCGAAGAGCTCGGCGAGGCTCGCGATGTCCTCGGCGTTGTGCGCGAGCGCCGCGGCCATGAGCGGATGGCCCTTTCCCCGGAGACAGGACAGCCAGATGCCGGGAATGAGCGCTCCAGGAACGTCGAGTTCGCGCTTGCGGCCGCAGACCTTTCGCTCGAGGAGACCGAGCGCGGCCCCGCCATAGCTCCGCTTCCAGAGCCGCCTCGCGGCGAAAAGCACATCGACATGCGGCCGCTCGACGAACTTTTCGCCACAGAGGACACAGCGGGACGCAAGGAGTGGAAGATCAAAGGCACGGCCGTTGTAGCTTGCGATCCATGTGCCTTGAGGTAGTTCGGCCAGTACGGCGCGGAGGTAGGCTGCCTCGCCCGGATAGTCCTCAAGATAGAACTGCCGCACCGCAAAGCCGTCGCGATCGCGATACCCGATTCCCGCGAGAAAGGCGATCGTACCTGCGCCGCCAGAAAGTCCTGTCGTTTCAAGATCGAAAAAGCGCAGGGCCTCGGCAGGAAGACGGCCGGAAAGTCCCTCAAATGATGCAGATCGCTCCGGGCGGAACCGCATCGCCGCGAGAAAGGGGGCAAGATCGACCGACAAAGGGAGGGGATTGTCGAAACGGCACAGGCGGGTCCAGACGTAGTCGTCATACCGCTCCCAGCCTGCAAGAAAATCAGGCGTAACCCCCTGCGGCCGGGAAGTGCTGTCGCACGGGGCAATCTGGCCTTGAACACTTTTCCCTTCCCTGGAAAGCGGGGGGACAGAAGAAGGCCCGGTGCGAGGTTCGGCATCCTGGACGCGCGCTAAGCCGAGCTCCTTAAGCCGCGTAAGCCGCGCCTTGAGGTTGTTGGCCGCCATGTGCGACACCCGTGCTTAGCCGCGCTGCGGAGGCGCAGGCCGGGGATTCCGAGCGTCGAGGGCGGCAAGTAGCAGGCCCACCTCGCGCTTGAGCTCGCATCCTGAGTACGAAGCTCCGGGCGAGGCCGTCCCGGTAAAATCGACCCCGATGCAGGAAGGGCAGCCCTCCTCGCAGGGACAGGCGGCAAGCCGTTCAAGCGCCGCCTGGATGACGGAGCCGAGGAGGGAGGCAAGGCCCTCGGCAAGGCCCGTGCCGCCTGGATAACGGTCATAGAAGTAGATCGCCGGCAGTTCGAAGTGCGGATCGCGGACGCGCTCGGCGAGCCCGAGGTCGCGGGCATCGCAGAAGAGAAACACGGGCGCAAGATCGTGGATGAGACGTCCCGCTCCGGCAAGAAGTGCGGCACGGAGGCTCTCTTTCGCCGTCGCAAGAAAATCCCCCGCCACCGTGCCGGGCCTAAATACAAGGACAAGCGCGCGCGTCTGCATCTCCTCGGGAGGAAGATGTATGTCGCCGTAGCCAACGTTCTCGTGCGTGTGGAAGCGGAGTTTTTTGTACTTTTCGGCCTGGCTGCGGACAAGCACATCGCCCAGGGTCCAGGTAGCACGGGGCGCCCTATCGGCGCCGAGAATCCCGGACTCATCCTCCGTAAGGACCGCTATGTCTGTCTTTACAACAGCATCGGTCCAAAAATCGACTTCCTTTTCCACAACGAAGCAGGTCTTGTTTTCAAGATCGAGTTTCTGGACGACATACTGACGTCCGAGATGGATATAGACCGCATCGTCGAAGATGAGCTCCTTGGCGCTCGGCCTATCCATTTCGCCGATCACGTGTGATCCTCCACCGGTCTGGTCGACGATGACGACGTTGTCCGCCACCGCCGAGCGGAGCGAAACGCGCTCGCTCGGATATCCCTCCGCGGACCAATACCAGCGGCCGCCGGAGCGGCGCAGAATGCCTTCCTCCTCGAGCAAGGCGAGCGCCGTCTCGGTAGCCTCGGCGCCGGCCATGCCGAGTCCCTCGCCCTCCTTGAACGGCAGTTCGAAGGCCGCGCATTTGGCATGATCGGCGAAAATATAGGGATTGTCGGCGTCGATCCGCGCGGATTCAGGGCTCCGCCCGAAAAGGTACTCAGGATGCGCGACGATGTACTGATCAAGCGGCGAGGACGAGGCGACAAGAAGGGCGACGGACAGCGAGCCACGACGCCCGGCGCGGCCCGCCTGCTGCCAGAAGCTCGAAAAACTCCCTGGGAACCCCGCGACAATTGCCACATCGAGCCCGCCGACGTCGATGCCGAGCTCAAGCGCGTTGGTTGACACCACACCCCGGATCGAGCCCTCGCGAAGGCCCCGCTCGATGGCGCGACGCTCGCTGGGAAGAAGCCCCGCGCGGTAGGCGCTCACCGAGATCCGCTCGTTGTCGGTGTAGAGGTTCGCGAGGGCCTTAGTGATGTACGATGCAATGAGCTCAACACGGACGCGCGAGCGCGCGAAAAGAATGGTTTTCACGCCCTTTCGCAGGAAGAGGAGCGCAAGCTTTTCCGACTCGGTCGCGGTGCTCCGTCGTATACCCTGTACGGGGTCAAGGAGGGGTGGGTTGTAGAAAACGACCCGCCGGGGGCCGCGAGGCGCGCCGTTCTCCTCGATGGCGCGGACGGGCTCCTCAATGAGCGCCTCGGCAAGTTCGCGAGGGTTGCCGATCGTTGCCGATGCGAGGATAAAACGGGGCTGCGCGCCGTAGAAATCTGCAACACGCTTAAGTCGCCTAAGCACGTTTGCGACGTGGCTTCCGAAAACGCCGCGGTAGGCGTGCATTTCGTCGATGACGACATAGCGGAGGCCGGAGAAAAAGCGCACCCACTTAGGATGGTTGGGAAGCACCCCCGCGTGGAGCATGTCGGGGTTCGAGATGACAATGCGGCCCGAGTCGCGGGCGGCGACACGAAGCGAATCGGGGGTGTCACCGTCATAGGTGTATATCTTCACCGGTAGCGAGCCGCCGAGCGCCACTTCATTGAGCTCGGCCTGCTGGTCCTGCGAGAGGGCCTTGGTCGGGAAAAGGTAGAGGGCGCGCGCCTCGGGATCCTCAAGGAGGGTCTGGACCACAGGAAGGTTGTAGCAGAGCGTCTTGCCGCTCGCCGTCGGAGTGACAACCACAACATGCTCGCCTGCGCGCGCCGCATCGTAGACGGCACGTTGGTGGCTGTACAGCCGCGTGTACCCCTTGGCGGCGAGCGCCGCCTCGAGCCGCGGATCCAGGCCCTCGGGAAGAGGCGCCCATCGAGCCGCGCAAGCCTCCATCGTCTCGACATGCGCGATGCGGGGGGCTATTTCAGGATCCTCGAGGATTTCGTCGATAACCGTTCTGGCGGAAGCGGGAATCATGGCCTATTATATACGCGATGAGGCGCCGTTCGTAAACCGCAAAGCCGGCGCCAGCCAAAGGAGCGTTCGCCGTGGCTAAAGTGCTATCCATCGTTCTCGGGGGCGGCAAGGGAACCCGCCTCTTCCCACTCACCAAGGATCGGGCAAAACCCGCCGTACCCTTCGGGGGCAAGTACCGTATCGTCGACATCCCAATCTCGAACTGCATCAACTCGGGATTCCGCCAAATATACATTCTCACCCAGTTCAACTCAGCCTCGCTCCACCTTCACCTGGCGCGGACCTACACCTTCGACAGCTTTTCGCGCGGCTTCGTCGAAATTCTCGCGGCGGAGCAGACGCTCGTCCATTCAGGCTGGTATGAAGGCACCGCCGATGCGGTCCGCAAGAATCTCATGCACTTCCGGCCGCAAAATCCCTCGCACTATCTCATCGTTTCGGGCGACCAGCTCTACCGCATGGACCTCGCCGACATGTTCAAGCGCCATGTCGAATCCGGCTGCGGTCTCACCATCGCCTGCACCGCAGTCACCCGCGAGGCGGCGAGCGAGCTCGGCATCATGCGCGTCGACGGGAAAAGCCGCATCGTCGAGTTCATGGAAAAGCCCGGCCCAACAAAGGACATCGCATCGTTCCGCATTCCTGCGGAGCTCCTTGAGGATCGGCGGACCGGCGGAAAAGACTACCTTGCGAGTATGGGCATCTACATTTTCGACGCCGAGCTCATGGAACAGGCGCTTGCAAACGACAAAAACGACTTCGGCAAGGAGATAATCCCTTCGATCCTCGCCTCGATGCCGGTTAACGCCTACGTGTTCAATGGTTATTGGGAAGACATCGGCACAATCAAATCATTCTACGAGGCGAACCTCGACCTTGCCTCGATCAACCCGCAGTTCAACTTCTACGACGAGGAACGCCCCATCTACACACACAAGCGCAACCTCCCCGCTTCGAAGGTGAATTACTCGACGCTCAACCAGGCGCTCACGGCGGATGGCTGCATCATCACCAACGCGAGCATCAACCACTCGATTGTCGGCGTCCGGACCGTCATCGAGTCGGGCGCAAGCCTTGACGGCGTCGTCTGCATGGGGGCAGACTACTATGAAACCGACATCCAAAAGGCGGCGAACGCCTACAAGGGCGTGCCTAACCTCGGCATCGGCGGCGGTTCGATCATTAAGGGCGCGATCATCGACAAAAACGCCCGGATCGGAGAAAACTGCCGCATCGGCATAGATGCGCAAGTAAGGGCGGATGGCGAATACCCCACCCACTATATCGTCGACGGCATCATCGTCATACCGAAGGGGGCGGTGATACCGCCCGGCACGGTGATCTAGCCGGCCTTTGGTGCACGAGAAGGTGCAGGCTAGCGGAGGAGGAGGCGGAAGCCCTCCTCCTCCGCGTCGAGCCTGCCCGCGACAATCCAGTAGCGCTTCCCCTTTTCAAGCCAGAGTTCAAGACGAGCTTCCGCGCCCAGCTCATCGACATTCGTGATGAGGGGATCGCCTTCTGCCGCAAGGAGGGCGAGGAGCACGCGCCCCTTCGCGGGGGTCACGGAGAGGAGGAACTTCCCCGACTTCTCTGCGTCAAGGCGCGCCGCGACAAAGCGCGGTCCCGGATATTCCACGGGAAGCCCATCGACAAAGAGCTCCCAGCGGACAAGGCGCGCTTCGGGGGGCGTCTCTTCCCGCGCATAGTGCGCAAGACGTTCGCGGATGCGGTCGCGGATCTCGGGAGCCGGAGCAAGGAAGCCGAGGGGCGATAGGCGCGCGGCACCCGAATCGGCGATGGAGACAAGGGAGCCGTCTTCAAGAAGAAGCCAGAGACATCCTGCCGCCGCAAGGGGAGCTGACCAGGGGGGCGATACAAGCGGAAGCTCGGCGACAAGGTTTCCGCTCCGCCTGTCGATCACCGCGCAGTGCCGTTCTGTCACGGCGAAAAGCCGATCTTCGTCGGCCGAAGCCACGCGGATGGTACGCTCGGGGGCATAGGCGCGCACAAGGCCGCCCGTCGCAGGGTCAAGCGCCACAAGGCCTCCATCGGCCGGGGCGACAAAGAGAGCCGTAGACGCATAGATGGGCGAAACAAGGGGGACAAAGCGACAAAAGCCGCGTGCGGTAAGCTTCCCATCGGAACGAGCGCGAAGCTCGAGCCCTCCGGCGGCGTCAAGGAGCGCAAGAAGCTCACCCGCACTGCCAAGGGCAAACGCCGCTCCCTCCCGTCCCTGGCGCCAGAATTCCCGTCCATCGGCCTCGTCAAACGCGACAATCCCTGCGCGGTAGGCGGCGACCACCATGCCCGGCGCATAGGCCAGGGCGGTCGCCCGCGCGTCAAGGCGGGAGATCCATCCGTCCTCACCGCTTGCCGCATCGAGCGCGGCAAGAGAACCGTCCTCGAATGCCGCCAGAATGCGTCCTGCGGGGAGCGCAACGAGCGCTGAAGCCGCAGGGCCCCTCCGCAACCAGAGCTGCTCAAGCGATGGGCCGTACGCACAGAGCGCGCCGTCGGCAAGCGCGACGACAAGACGAAGAGCGGCGCCCTCACCTGAAATTGCAAGCGCAAGGGGCAGCGCCGCAAGCGGTATCTCGCCAGCGATAGGCCGAGCGCCCTCCGCATGACGAAGCACGACAAGGCGATCGGCCCGGGGAGAGCGGAGCTCGGACGTGAGTGCGTAGACGATCATGTCGCCTTCGACGGAGGCCACGGGAGCAAGGAGCGGTCTGCCGCCAGAGGCCTTGATGCGTGACACCGCCGTGAAGCGGTCGGGAAGCCCTGCGAGCACCTGCCCCGTCGCATAGCGAAGCCGCGGGTCGGGAACAGCGGGCGCGGCTGGCTGGACGGGCAGCGACGACGGCTCCGTCCCCGCTCTGGTAGGGGGCGCGGAAGGAGCCTCTCTCCTCGTGCAGGAGGCAAAAAACACTGCGGCCGCAAGGCACAGGATCGCCGTCTCCACGCGGATGGGATGCCGCAGACGTAAACGATGGTCAATCTTGTTCATCGCAGTCCTCCTCGAATGCGCTCGACCTCAAGATCTGCGAGGAGGTATGCCCTCCGATCGCCCGCAAAGGGCTCAGGATAAGGGGGGAAGACCGCGGACGAAATCGCCGCACGCCCATCATGGAGCGGGAAGGCATCAAAAAAGCGTATGCCGTAGCGCACGAGAAAGGCGGAGGGACCGACTGCGGCAAGCTCCGCTCCTCGACCCCCAGTCTCGGCGAAGGCGCGCGCATAGGCCTTTCCTGCGCGCTCAGGATCGGCGACGATAATCAGGCCACCCGCCCGAAGCACCGCGAAAAAACGCCGTCCTTCGGATGCAGGCTCTTCGCGGAGCCACGGCTCCTCGAGGAGTTCGAGTTTGGGAGGCTCCGCCGTGCGGGCGGCAAGCCGCTTTTGCGCCGAAAGGACAAAGGGATCGACCGCGAAGGCCTCCATGAAGCGGCGGCGCGCGTCATCAAAAAGACGGCCATAGGCTTCGCCCGCCGCGGCGAAGAGGGACGCATACCGCTCATCAGAGGCCGCGAGCGCAAGAAGCTCGGGGCGCTCAAGGAGATCGAGAAAGGCCTGCATCCGGCGGGACTCGAGCGCCGGATCTCTGGATGCGTCGAGCGCAGCAAGCTCCGCGCGGACACGGTTGAGCGCCCGCACCCGCTCCTCCTCCGTGGAGGCTACCCGGGAAGGCACAGTGCCGGAACCCATCCCTCCTGCCACCTCACGAGAACCTGCCGTTTCACACGAGCGTCGGAGAAGTTCGAGGAATCCAGCCCATTCCGAGGGCGCGTAACCGAGCGTTTGAGCGACAAGCCGTCCGCCATCGGCATGAAGCCGTCCTGCGAGCTCAAGCGTCCGGCGGGCAAATTCGCCCGGACAGGGGTTCCGGGGCGAACGCTCAAAGGCAGCAAGGAGACGGAGTGCGCGCTTTTCGCCGAGCGCGGCAAGGGCCCTTGCCGCGCCTAGCTGCGCGGCGTCAGCGGCACCGGCCTCAGAAGGCGCATACATGCTCGGCCAGACGAAAAACCGCGCTTGGCTTACCAGTGCGCGATAGGCGGCAAAAGCCCGTTCGAGCGCCACAAGCTCGGGAAGCGCGGGCGGCGCGAGGCTACCGAGCTTGTCCTTTTCGGCAAGTAGCGCCATAACGAGCGATTCGACATCGCCATATGCAAGCGCAGTAAGCCAGGCCGTGCGGCCTGTGCGCCCCGCGGCCTTGAGCGCCGATCCAACCTTGAGGGCCTCGGGAAATTGTTCCGCGAGCTCCTCGGATCGGCGAAGGAGCTCCGCCTCGATCGCCATGGCGGATTTTTGAGACAGTTCCTGCGCCCGCAAAAGCGCTACAAGGGCTTCAGCGCTCCGTCTGCGCCCTTCGATCTCTTCAGGGGTCTCGGGAGCAGAGAGGACGAGGGCGGCGGCAATGAGGCTCTCGCGCGAGGCCTCAAAGACAGCCGCGGCCTCACGCCCCGCACCTAAATCCTCGCGCACGAGTATGAAGACTCCCTCGCGCGCCGCAGTAAGCGCTGCGGCGGCCCTAAGGGATTCGGCTTCCGCTACGGCGATAGCTTTTCTCGCCTTTGCATATCGCTCATCGCGGTTCCGCCTGATGGCATCGATGGCCGCGAGCGCTGTCTTCGTCTTTGCCGCCATAGCGGCGGGGAGCGCGTCGTCAAGAGGTCCGGCTAGCGCCGCAAACGGCGACAGTAAGGCAACTTGCGCGGCAAGGAAAATGGCAAGAGCACGCGCATAGCTACGCGCCGCGTTGGAATAAAGCCTACACAACATATACGGTGAGTATAGCGCGCTTTTTTAGGGGCGGTACTCATCCGCCCCGATGGTGGGTCCACGAACCATCGGCCCCGGGCGCGGCAAGCCAGAGAAATCGACGGAAAAGCCCTCAAGCGGAAGTGCGGCGCCGACACAGGCTGAGTCCGCGCGGAGCTTTTTCATCCCCTTGAGGGCGGGCGCATAACTCTTTTCAGGCGGCTCCGAAACGGAGGGATACGAGGAGAAAAACGCAGACGACGCGTTGAGCGCCGCAAGACCTTCAAGGGTCGTGATGGTGACGGCGCCTGACACAAGGCGCGCAAAGCCGTAAAGACAGTTTGCGGCAAGGTCGCCGGGGGAAGGAACGCGATCGGTGGAAAGGAGTTCGGCGCCGCCTGATGGAGCCTGAAGGAGTGAATTGCGCACGATGGGCACGCCGTCCTTTGCTCCGAAGAATCGGAGACCGCCGGGCCGGCCACACACCAGGACGCTGTTGTGGACGAAGGCGGCCGTACGTCCTTCGCTTTCGAAAAGGCTTGCGGGGCCGTCCCAGACGCATTCCATCCGCGAGTTCGAGATGAGCCCGTCCACATCGGCGCAGCGGACGAGCGTGAAAAATCCCTGCCCGCCCTCGATCTCGAAAAGGCTCCGTTCGATCGCAAGCCTCGAGCTGCGAACTTCAAGAAGCGCCACGCCAAGCGCGCCGCGCGAGGCAAAAACCGATGCGCGGGACTCGAAAGAACCGCCAAAGACCTTTGCCACGGAGAAAAAGCGCAAGCCCTCGTCGCCGCGGAACACGGCGGATGCCGACATGACTGCTGAGGACTCGGCATGGATGAGCTGAGCACTCCTCGCCCGAGCGGCAGTGAGCGCCGCCTCCGCAAGGGACAGGCGCGAGCGTACAAGATCGCAGGCAATCGCATCGCCGCCTGCGTCGACCGCAAGAGTCGCGGAAGAGAGAGCGATCGACGCGTCCTGCGCGACAATTGCAGTGCCCGAGCGCGCAAAATGCACATCAAGATCGACCGACTCGATGGCAAGCGAGGCGCCGGAAACGGCAAGCGCGAAGGCGGCCCCCGACGCCCCGGCACTCTCTGCGCCCCTAGCGCTCGCGCCAAGAGCGCTAGCTCCCGCAAGTGTGAAGGAAAGCCGTGCGCGTGCACCGTCTTCCCGCCTCCAATCCGCACCGTAGCCACCTGCGAGAGCAAGCGGGCGTGAAACGGAAAGCGGCTCAGCGAGCGAGAACTCCCCGCGTAGCCGGACCCAGCGCCGTCCCGAGGCCGTAGCCTCGGCGATTGCCGCAGCAAGGCTCCGAAATGGCCGTTCAGGCGAACCGTCGCCGACGAGGGTCTGGTCGGCGTCGACATAGATCGCACTCATGTCGACGGTGAATCGACGCGCCTCCATCTCCCTCGAACGATTTCCCGCCTTATCCACGGCGTAAGCGCGAACAATGTAAGTTACGGGGCCTTCGGGCGAACCAGGGAGCAGTATGTGCTCCCCGACAGGCAGAAATGGCGCCGCCACACCGTCCGCGGAGACCGAGGCATACACGGTGTCGGCACCCTGTGCGAAGCGGAGCTCGAGGGGGCGCGCCACGAGCAAGGGACTGTCTCCCTCGAGCCGGGGCGGCTCGGGCGGCAGGCGATCCACGCGGAAACGGATGATACCTCCGTCCCCTCCCGGCGCATCGTGGCCATCACCCGCAAAGGCGCGATAACGGAGCACGAAGCATATATCCTCGCCCTCGGCACAGGGGAGCGTCACCCCTTCGATGAGGCGCGGGGCACGAGCATCGGGTTCAGGGGGGATACTCCCATCGCGTGTAAACAGGTAGCGGAGCACGCCTCTGTCCGAAGGATAGAGGCGTGGAGGGGCCCGATACACCGCACCATCCTCGACACCGAGGGGAAAGGCCGCAGGGAGGACAGCCGGACGCGCAAAAGCAAGGGATGCCTCCTCGCTTCGCGCACCGGCCCGAAGACCGTACCAATGGATGAGCGCCGTTCCCTCCCCGGGAGCGAGAGTAAGAGGCCCGTGCAGCTCTTCGAATGGGGCGCCCCCGACCGAGGCGAAAATGCGCCCCTCGTAGGAGGGAAAGGCGAGAACTGCGGCGGCGCCCGGGGGGCCGCGCAAAATACGCGGCGCGCCAGGCGGCGGAACAGACAGAGCGGCAGCCATGGATGCGGCTGGATGTGCGAGTCGGACGACGATCGGGGATGGCCGCACTCGCAGGCCTTCGGAAGTAGCAAGCGCAAAATAGATGCGCGCCTCGCCCTCATAACCATAGGGGCTTTCGAGCTCGAGCGTCGCGCGCCCTCCGGAAGTCGCAAGCGGGGCGTAGGCGGCCATGGCCCCCAAGGGGGATCCGGGGTTCACCGCCGCGAACAGCGAGGCCCCTTCCGGCACCGCAAGGGAAAGCCGTGTGCGTCCCGGCTCCACCTCGACCCGCGGGGCAGCGAGCTCGGGAAGGGGATCGGCGCGGAGCCTGCTAAAGGCCCCTTCTTGAGAAGGCGGCGACAGCGGCACACCGGGCGCGGCGAGGCGGTAAGTGACCGAAAGCGCTTCGCTCCGATTGCCCGCCGCATCCTCGGCATAGGTGATGAGCGTCAGACTCCGCACCCCCTCAGTGGGAGGGCTTAAGCGAGGAGGATGAGCGGGATCGAAGCGGGCGAATGCGACATCACCGCAGCCCACGAGTGCATAGTACACCACGTCACCCTCGCCCGCGGCGAGGGAAAGCGCAGTTGTATCGTTCACTACCCCGGAAGCAGGCGTAGCCTGGGGCGGCGCAGGAGGCTGTTTGTCGATCCGCACCGAAAGCGCCTTGATGTGGCGGCCTGATCCATCCACGGTCGCGATTTCGAGCCGGTACGTCCGATCCTCGCCTGAGGCGGCCGAAAGCGCAAGCGAACGGTCAAACGCTATCCACGGACCATCGGGGAGATAGCGGAAAAAGGCCAACACCCCGGTGCGCGCGGGAGGAAGAAGCAACACCGTTTCGCGGGACAGGGACGGCGCATCATCGGGAAGATAGCCTAGCACCCCGGGAAGAGGCGGAAAGATGTCCCCTCCGAGCCCATCGCGCGGCGTCGGCGCTTCCGCAAAGCCCACCCGCGCGGAAACAGCGATCACAAAGCCGACTAAGAGCGGAGCGAGGGAAAACCGCGCGCGCTTCATGCCCTACTTCTTAAGAACGCGAAGGATTTCCTGGAGCTCGGGATCTTCGGGATAGTAATGGGTCTTGAGTTCATCTTCGGAGAGCCCTACGAGCTCGTGACTCAGGTAGTGTATCCACACCTCGTCCTCGGGGCGCTTGATGACATGGCGGCGGCACCAATAGTCAGGCTCAATGGGGAGCCTCTCCTCGCGATACTCGCAAACCTTGTAGTCATGTACCGCGATTTTCACATCGCGGCGCGGAAGCCCCTTCTCGAGGATGATCTCCGTGAGGTGGTTCACCGTGCGGCCCGAGTCGTAGATGTCATCGACGAGGAGCACCTTGTCGCCATGGCGGAGATATTCGGGGCTGTAGGTCCATCCGTCGACCCGAACCTGCTCGCGTTGGTTGATGTCGGCATAGGAACGCGCGACGACGGCGGCATAGAAGACTGGTCGCGCATCCTTTCGGACGATTTTGAAGTACTCGCTGATGACATTGCCTATATACGCGCCCCCGCGCAGAGAGACATAGATGACATCGGGGATGAATCCGTCGTTGTGGATGCGATGCGCCATCTTAAGTGCGTTGTTGCGGATGACGTTGTAGGGGACAAATTCCTTGCGGACACTCGACACGGCGACCTCGCTCTTCCTAAGGACATGGCGGAGCGGCGACATCCCTCCCCGCACAGCGGCGCAGCGCGGTCTGCACCGACTACACGATACGGCAAAGCCGCCGGAACTCGGGTTTCCGGCGGCTCCTTTAGTCGAAACTATAACGTCACTTCCGGACGTATGCAAGCGTCGAGAGCTCCTGGCCGTCGCGGTTCACCGTGAAGGCTATCTTTTTCGCCTTGGGATCATTGAGAAGCCGGTAGAAATCAGAAAGCGAGGTGACCGCTTCGTCGTTGATCGCCGTGACGATGTCGCCGGGCTTGAGCCCGACCGTCGCTGCAGGGGTCTTCGGATACACGTTGGCGACAAAGACGCCTTTCACGCCCTTGGGAAGCTGTTCCTTGTTGAGCGACTCGGAGCTGAGCGGTAGTGGATCAAGGCCAGGGAAGAGGTTTCCGTCATTCGAGGCAACCGCCTTGTCGCGCGCTTCGATACCCACCGAGAGATCTATGCGGCGTCCCTCGCGGATGACACCGATGGTGGCCCGCTTTCCCGCGGGGAGCTCGCCGATGGCGCGCACCGCTTCGTCCTGGCTCCGCACGGCGCGTCCCTGCACCTCGACGATAAAGTCGCCGGGCTGGAGCCCTGCCTTGTCCGCGGGACCGCCCTTGAACACATGGCCCGCGAAGGCGCCTTTTTTGCCTTCAAGCCCGAGCTCGATAGCGCTCGCCCTGTCGAGGGCGCGGAGGGATACGCCGAGCCAGCCATACTCGACTTTGCCGCGCGCGATGAAGTCATCGATTGCCTTTTTCGCATTGTTGATCGGGATGGCGAAGCCCAAGCCGATGCTACCGCCCGTGGGCGAAGCGATCCAGGTATTGATGCCGACCACCTCGCCGCGGATGTTGACGAGCGCGCCGCCTGAATTGCCGCGGTTTATGGCGGCATCCGTCTGGATAAAATCGGAAATATTGCCGTCGGGCCCCTGAGACCGCCCAAGGGCGCTTACGGTGCCAATGGTGACCGAAGAGACGAAGCCGAAGGGGCTACCGATGGCAATGGCCCAATCGCCCACCTCGAGCTTGGAAGAATCACCCTGGGTGGCGACAACAATGTCCTTGGCGTCGGTTTCAAATTTGATAAGGGCAAGATCGAGACGATCATCCGAACCGACGAGGCTCGCCTTGAACTCGCGTTCGTCGGAAAGCACGACGGTGATCTCCTTCGCGGCGCCCGCGACGTGTTCGTTGGTGAGGACATACACAGTCTTCCCTTCGCGGCGGACGATAATGCCCGAACCGAGCCCCTCCTGCTGACGCTCAGGCGTAGGCGTTTTTTGCCCCTCGTCCGGTTGGCCGAAAAAGAAGCGGAAGGGGAACTGATCCGAAGGAGAGCCGCCGCCCGACTTTGCGGTCTCGACAACCTTCACCTCAACAACTGAAGGCAAAACGGCCTTCGCGACATAGCGAAAGGCGGCTTGCACCCCCTCGGCCTGGGCCAATGCGGCCTTTATGTCGGCTGGAGCGTTGGCAACCGCAGGCGCATCGACGAGAACAACCGGCGCGCCGCTTTTCGTCTCGGCGCGAACATAGGGCGCAGATCCGCGGGCGCCTGCGGAAAATCCTGCAAAGGCGAGCGCGAACCCGATAAGGACGCCGACAAGCACGAGGTTCGCCATGAAGATCTTTTTCGAGTAGAGCTTCTTGAGTAGGGACATGACAGCGCTCCTTGGTGACGTGCGTTCAACACTACTACAAGTATAACGCCGAGCGGGCTTGCGTGGTTACTCGGGCGCCCCAGGCGCCACCTACCCACGGCGATCCCCCTTAGGCCGGATAGGTCCAGGAGGTGAGCACTTCGACCGTGCCGTCGGGTAGAACGGCGACCGTGTGCTCATAGTGGGCGGAGAGCTTTCGGTCCAACGTGACTACAGTCCAATCGTCGTCAAGAACGCGGACCTCACCCGTTCCCGCGTTGATCATCGGCTCGAGAGCGAAAACCATGCCCGGTACGATGCGAGGATTGGGGCCGGGGCTCACATAGTTGGGTATCTGAGGATCCTCGTGTGCGGAGAGACCAACACCGTGCCCGCAATACTGCCTGACGACGCCATAGCCGTTTGCCACCGCGTGTCCGTAAACAGCACGGGAAACGTCATGGATCCGCGTGCCGGGCTTGACCGCAGCGATGGCACGGTCGAGGCACTCGCGCGTCACGCGGAGGAGCCGCTCGGCTTCGGCCGATATCTTTCCGACGGGAAGCGTGATCGCCGCATCGGAGAAATAGCCATCCAGATCGATGCCGCAATCAAGGCCGACGATGTCGCCCTCGACAAGCCGCCTTCCGTCGGGGATACCGTGGATGACCACCTCGTTGGGAGAGACGCAGAGGCTCGCAGGATAGCCCTCGTACCCAAGAAATGCGGGCCTTCCCCCCCGGGCGAGAATGAATTCGCGCGCGGTGTCGTCGAGCTCGGTCGTCGAAACGCCGGGCCTTACAAGTGGCGTAAGGTAAGTGAAAAGATCCGACAGCATGCGACAGGACTCGCGAATGCGGTCGATTTGCGCTGCGTTTTTTAGGCGTATCACAGTACCTCCATGGCGCCTTAAGCGCCAAAGCTTCAATCACTACCGGGACGAGATGACCGCATATGCGTGCGCCGCCTGATCACTTACCGCGTGCGCGAACAGGATCCCGCGCGAAGATAGGTGCTTCCGTATCCGCAGGATCGGCGAGCGCCGCCGCAAGGAAAGCGGCGCGCGCCCCATCAAGCTCGCCCAGGAACACCCGTGTTCTGCCAATCTCCTTAAGCACAGCGGCGCGCGCCCCCCCTGACGGGGCAAGCGATAGCGCGACCTCGAGGCGGTCGAGCGCACGCCGATAGTCGCCGAGTTCCTGATAGGCGAGCCCGAGCGCAAAAGGCGCAAGGGGGCCGGGTTGCGCGGCGCCTTCGCGTTCAAGGATCGTGGCGGCGGCGCGAAAATCGCCGTGGAGCGCCATAGCCGCGGCGGCATAAAACCAGCGCCCGGCATACTCAAGGCCGCGCCGCTGCGCGCCGTCGGCGAGCGTAAGAAAGTCGACATACCGCTTCCGCGTGAAAAGCATCCGCAGCGCAACCTCGACCGCGGTCCCCTCGTCGGGATGGGCGGCAGCGAGCCGAAGCGACTCGGCGACAAGGCGATCCTCAGGCCACAGCCGCGCTCCAGCTTCAAGGATGAGGATCTTCGTTTGGACATCCGCATCGGCGGCATCGCGGCGGGACGCGAGAAGGCTTAAGGCCTCGGAGGACTTTCCGTTGCGCAACAAACGGGCGGCGACGGTGCAGCGCGCCGCGGAAGAATCGGGAAAGATAGACAGGAGTTCGGCATCGAACAAGGCGGCGCGAGGCGGCTCGGGCGAAGCTTGTTCCGCCCGGCGAATGGCAGGTGGTTCTCCCGAATAGGAAAAGGGAGGGCGCATCGCATCGGTTGGCGCCTCTAAACGCGGCGATCGAGCGAGGCCTACCTCGCCTGCCGCAAGCTCACGCGCTGTCGCAAGCGATGCGAGGGTCTTCCACGAACCGCGCGGATCGCGCATACGCGCACGCTCCCAACGTCGTTCCGCAAGCAGGCGGTCGCCAGAAAGCCATGCGGCATCGCCTAATAAGCGTAGTCGCGTGGCATTGGCCCCCTCGTCAGAGCGTGCGGCGAGAACAGCGACTAGGCCTGCATCCCAGAGGAGTTCGTCAGGGGGATCAGCGCCCTGGTCGAGGGCCGCGGAGAGGGTGGCACGCGCGACAAAGCCATCACCTTCTTTTAGGGCGAACGCCGCGGCAAGAGCCAACAAACGCGGATCGCCCACAATTCGCGCAAGTGCATCCCAGGAGGCGGAATCTTCGAGCGTGGCAGCACGTTTACCCCCCTGCATGGCCCGCACAAAAGCTTCTGCCCAAAGATCGGGGCGCTTTGCACGCGAAAGATGCCCGCCTTCGAAAAGCGCAAGCGCTTCCTCCGCGGCCCCTACACGAAGCAGAATCCAGGCAGCGGCCGTTTGCACAGGCTCCGATGCGGGCATGGTACTAACGGCACGCGCCGCCACCTCCCGCACAGCGCCGCTTTCATTCGGTAGAAGCCGGGAAGCGCGCTTCAGAACCGCAAGCCACTCGCTCGAAGAGTTGGCGCGCCTAGTCGCCTCCCGAAAGGCTTTTTCGCGCGCAGACGAGGAAGCGCCGGGAAGAAGCGCCGCATCGAGTCGTGCAAGCGCAGAAGGAAAAGAATCCCCACCACCACCGCATGCGACAAAGAAACATATGACGGCGAGAGCAAAAATACTCCTGCCAAGCCGCAGAAGGACGCTTCTCTCTCGCCGCAGACCGGCTGGAAGCCTTCTAGTGGCTTCCAGCCGACTTCCAAATCCCATCGAGCACCCCGTTGATGAAGCGATAGGAGTCCTCGGAGCCATACTCCTTTGCAATCTCGATGGCTTCGTCGATCGTGATCTGTGGCGGTATGTCGCGCTGAAAGAGGAGCGAGTAGGCGCTCATCCGCAGGATGGCAAGATCGACGCGCTTGAGGCGTTCAAAGGACCAATTTTGGAGATGCGCTTGGATCGCGTGATCTATCTCGGCGACATTCTCTACCGTCCCCGCAATGAGGAGCCGCGCAAAAACCTTAAGCTCTTCCTCGAGGGAAGCGCGCTTTTCCTCATCAAGCCACGAAAAGTCCAAAAGCTCGCGCACCGCCACGCCCGAGGCATCCCACGCGTAGAGGGCCTGAAAGGCAAGAATCCGTGCCTTGCGTCTCGATGCCACGCCCTCCTCCTAAAGTTTCAAATTCTCTTCGTAGATCTTCACCGTCCCTTCCTTGCGGAGCTGGGCGATGAGCTCGGCCTGAAGTTTTGCAAGAAACTGAGAGTGAATAGCACTCTCAAAAAAATAAGAGATTGAAATACGAGGATCTCCCGGATAAGGATCGGCAAGCGTAAGTTGCTTTTGTGGGAGAATCTCGTTTACTCGGACAATTTGCAGCCCCGCCTCGTTCTCGATAAGGGAACTCACCTCGCCCTCTTTGAGATGAAAAACCGCATTCATAAAGGACTCACCGTAGAAGCCCTGAAACTCGGGCGTTTTCGAAACGAGGAGGCTCGGTGTGGACTTATAGAGCGAGTCCTTGCCACCCGCCTTGAGCATGATTTCGTCGAACCTCCGTGCATCGGCCTTAATGACGCCCGCGGCCTGCCTAATCGCATCGCTTGCCTTTTTCTTGTCCTCGGGAGAAAGTCCCCGGAGATCGACAAAAATCACCGAAACACGGACCGAATCGGGACGCACGAGCTTCGACTTATTGAGTTCGTAGGCTTTGAGTACCTCATCGGTTATGTTCTTCTCCATCGCCTTAAGCTCATCGGCGCGCTTTTGCTGAAGATAATTCTTGAGAAGGATTTGCTGCCGTACATAACTCTTTGCGTCAACGACAATTCCCTGCTGGAGGAGTGCAGCGCTGAGTTTGGCGTCATCAGCGCCTGAGCCAAGTGAGGCCTTCATCTGTTGGATCATCGCATTGACCTCCGCCTCGGGCGCGACGATCTTTTCGCGTTCGCAGTACTGGGCAAAGAGCATGCTGTTCACCATGGATTCAACCATGTCCTTGGCGAGTTCTGTTCGCTTGTCTGGAGCCAGTTTCTGCCCCGACGCGGTCTCGATTCGATCAATATAAAGCTTAATCTGCCGCGCAGAGATGACTTCCTGCTTCGTGAGCTTGAGTGTAGCCGCGGGCTTGTCGATCGCGGTTTGTGCGAAAGCGGCGGCAGCGGCAAAAACAAGGAGTGTCGCTGCGATGGAGCGCTTCATGCTGTACCTTCCTATCGAAAAAGCATGGGTGCGGGGGCAGGCCCAAGGGGGTGCCGCTGTGAAACAACACAGCTGACTTAAGGTAATGGAAAACCCTCCTTTGAGCAACCCTCGTATAGTGTTACGAAGCTTGTGTCTCCATAGGGCACCTTGGTGTATCCTTTCCTTAAGCGCGTGCATAGGCTGGGAGGTAGTCCGGCTTGGCCTTAAGCGGCGTCGGATAGCCCTTCGCCCAGATGCGCTTAAGGTTCTCCGGGAGGCGCGCCTTCGACAGCCAT
>JAJUIB010000035.1 GCA_029265615.1 Spirochaetota bacterium | reverse complement strand
TGCGGCGGCTGCGGCTATCCCGGTTGCGACGGCTACGCCGAGGCGGTTGCGTCGCGGCGTGCGGGGCCGACGCTTTGCTCGGCGGGAGGCGCCAAGACCGCGGCGGCGGTTGCGGCGATCATCGGTGTCGAGGCGAACGCCGAAGACCTTGTGTCGGTGCTTTTATGTGGTGGAACGCGAGAAAAGGCGCTCGACAAAGGCGCTTATGTCGGCATTTCTACCTGCCGCGGGGCCAAGCTTTCCACGGGATCGGTGAAGGCCTGCGCATGGGGCTGTCAGGGTTTTGGTGACTGTGTTGCGGTCTGCAAATTCGGCGCTCTCGCCATGGGCGAGGACGGGCTCCCCCACGTCGATTATGAAAAGTGCACGGGCTGCGGCATGTGCGCGGAAGAATGCCCCCAGAAGCTGTTTGCGATAGTGCCAAAATCGCGGAAGGGGTCGGTCGTTCTGTGTTCGAATCGTACGGTTATCAAGGCATCGGTGATGAAGGCCTGCAAGGCCGGTTGCATCAAGTGCGAGGCCTGCGTGAAGGCCTGCCCGGAACACTGCATCAGCATGGTAAATGGCATTCCCGTTACCGATTACACGAAGTGTACGAGCTGCGGCGCCTGTGTTGAAAAGTGTCCGACAAAGTGCTACAAGCTCCTTGAGCGTGATGTGATGGGGGCAAAAAAGAAGGTTCCCGTACTCGCGTAAGTAAAGCACCGCGGCGCATGTACGCAGGCGGCGCAGGGCTCCCGCGACGGCGGGGGCCCTTTGTGTTTTTGCGTGGCGCACACGTGTGTGGATCGATTCTGGTGCCATGTGCCATGACGGAGTACAATTGCAGAAACAGGAGGGGTCGTGTGATGAATCTTGGCGAGCTCCTTTCCCAGCGTGAGCTTTCTACGGCGGCGGCGGCGGCCCGGCTTGGCCTTGCCCTGCTCGCGGGCGGTCTTATAGGCCTTGAGCGCGAGATGCGCCGGCAAACCGCCGGCCTCAGGACCCACATGATCATTTGCCTGGGCGCGACACTTCTTACCCTCTTGTCGGTATGGATGCCCCAGTACTTCGCCATTGACAAGGGCGATCCCGGGCGCATTGCGGCGCAGATTGTCTCGGGCATTGGTTTTTTGGGGGCTGGCGCCTTTATCAAGATCGGTAACAACATGAAGGGCCTGACGACGGCGGCCTCCATCTGGGTGGTCGCCGCGATTGGCATGGCGATCGGCGCAGGAATGTGGGAGGCGGGGCTTGTCGCGCTCGCGCTTGCGTTTGCGACGCTGTCGCTTCTCGATCCGGTTGAGCGCCACTTTTTTCCCGCCGAGAGGATCAAGGTGCTGCGCATCGATTACGAGGAAAAGAGCGTCGATCGAAAAAAGCTTAACGAGGCGCTCAAGGCGAATGGCATCAGGGTTCAATCACTCGATGCAGTGCAATCGATGACGAAAAAGCAGACCCGCATCAACATTCTGGCCCGTGTTCCTATCTCGGTGGACATTGAAAAGCTCTTCCGCGAGCTCAAGGAGACGGGAAAGGTCGCAAAGATCCGGATGGAGGAAAACTACTGAACCTGCCGCCGCTTGAGGCGGCAGGCACTACTGCGGCATCAAGCGGATTTGTAAGCCCTCATTGGGGATTGGCGCCATCATCAGGTTCGCACATGGCTTTGAGTTTGAGATATTCCGTGTTGAGCCGTGCTGTGCGCGCATTGAGCCTGGCAAGGCGCTGCGCAAGAAGGCGGGCAAGGAATATGCCGTAGTGGGGATTCTCTTTGATGAGGTTCACAAAGTCCTGTTTCGAGATTTTGATGAGGACGGCAGACCCCTTGGCTACGACTGTTGCTGAGCGGCGATTTGAGAGAAGAAAGGACATCTCGCCCATGAACATATCGTCGGGCGTGAGCGAGGATACCAGTTTGCCTTTCGAGTACACATAGAGTGTTCCGGAAACGATGTAGTAGAGATAGTCCGATTCTTCGCCTTCACGGCAAACGAATTCACCGTCGGCGAAGCGCTCCTCGTGGGCCAGTTCGAAAATTTTCGGAATGGTGTTCGATTCGCCGCGGCGGTGCTCTACCTCGAAGGAGACGGCATTGCCCTTGTCGTTGTAGGAGAGGTTCTTCACATAGAGGTTGGCCATCTTCATGCCCATGCCGTGGAGACCGGGTTCGTCGGCTCGGGAGGCTAGGCGCGCGCGCCAATCGAAGCCCTCGCCCTCGTCCCGTATCTCGTAACGAGAGCGGTCGGGCGTAATGGTGTAGGAAAAGTACACCTTGCGCGCGCGAATCGTCGGGTCGCGGTTTTTCTCGCGAATGAGTTCCATGATGTCGCCGTTACGCTCGAGCCACGCGGTCTTTTCGTCATAGTCGATCCTGCAGTTTCCGTGCTCGATGGCGTTGATGAGGAGTTCGAGGAGGGCGACGTGGAGCTTTTCCTTGTCGTCGCGACCGATGAGATTGGCATTGTAGAGGTAGTTCGTGACAAGGTTCGTGTAGGTCGTAATGTCGAGGGGGTCATTGTCCATCACAAAGGCGCCGGAGATGGTCTTAAGGAGGTGCTGCTGAATGCCGCGCTGGAACAGAATTTGCTTGTTCTGGCGGATGATCTTGAGGAGCCGCGGTAGCCCCGCCATGAATTCGCGCGTGCGGAGGACGGCGATGATGTTTGCGTCCCGCATCGCCTCAAGGACGTCTTTTTCATCCTGATCGTCATGAATGGCGATGATGCCGCCGTAGTGGAGCCAGGGATCTTCGCGGATTTCCTTGATGATGCCGCGGCAGTCGGCCCTGTGGTCGGAGAAGTAGAATATCTTCATCTCCGGAAGCTCATACTTGAGGAATTCGATGACGTTGTCGCGTTCGCTGAAGAACACGGGCGCGAATTCGTTTCCGAACCGGGCGCACTCGAGGCGGATAACCTCGTTGAGCTTCTCGTCGCTCGATACGACGGGTATCTTGCGCATCGCCACTCCCCTTTTACGGCATGGTGTTGTGTCGTGTAGCCTGCGTTTTGCGGGCGGCCCCGGACGCGTTGATGCGTCAGAAGGGCCGGACCCTTAAGGGAATCGGCGCGAAACCAGCGCCGATTGACTTTTTTCCGCCCCTATGCATTTATGTGAATACCCGTGTTCCGGGCCCTTAGCTCAGTCGGTTAGAGCTGCGGACTCATAATCCGTAGGTCGCTGGTTCAAGTCCAGCAGGGCCCAAATCCCGCTTGCGAACCTACTCCACAATGCCGAGCTTTTTAAGTTCGTCGCGGATTTTTTGGCGCGTGTAGGGCTTCGTGATATAGGCCTCGCACTGGCCCTTGAAGGCCTCCATGACGCTTCGCGAGTCGCTTAAGGCGGTCGCCATCACGATTTTTACGCCGCTTGATGCAAGGACGCCCCGCGCTTCTTCGTAGGCTCGCATTTTTCTGAGCGCCTCCTGTCCATCCATGTTCGGGAGCATGATATCGAGGAATATAAGGTCGTAAGGTGCGCCTGCCTCGTAAGAAAGCTCAAGGGCGCGAAGCGCCTCGACGCCGTCGACTGCCACATCGACCGAGCCAAATTCAGCGACGATCGACATGAGGTGCTGTCGGCTGAGGAACTCGTCTTCGACGACAAGCATTTTGAGTTTTTTCACCGCTGCCTCGCTTTCTGCGCGCCGGAGCGCCAAAGTGTGCGATCCGTCATCCCTGCCGCGAAAGGCGCCGGGTCGCCATGCCTTCATCCATGAATCGCAAGGTCACCCGGAAGCCGGGCGAGTCTTTTCCGAAGCTCACCTTACCCCTAAGCTGTTTTTCTCCGATGCCGATGACCGTCGAGAGTCCGAGCCGCGCATCGATCCGTGGATCGAAGCCCGCAGGCGGGCCGATGCCGTCGTCATCCACGCAGACGCGGATTGCGCCGTCGTGCTCTTTCGCAAGCTCCACGAGGATGGTTCCCGGCCTGCCTGCGGGAAAGGCGTGCATGAGGGCGTTGCCGACGAGTTCGCTGACAAGGATGCCGCAGGGAATGGCGGCGTCGACCGATACCTCCATCGGTTCCACAGCGATCCGGAACTCGGGCCGGGATAGGCCGATCGGGATGTCCTGCTCGATGGACAAAACGAGGTCGCGCAGGTAGCCGCCAAGTTCGAGTTTGGCAAGCGAGCCCGCCTGGTACATGTTCTCCTGTGCAAGCGCCATCGCGGTGATTTTGGCCTGGATCTGATCGAAGGTTCCGCGCACTGGTCCGGGCGGCAGTTCCGGCTTTTTGAGTTCAAGCATCGCATTGATGAGCTGGAGGGTGTTGTTGGTGCGGTGATAGAGTTCGTGGAGAAGGGCCTCTTTGTCGAGGAGCGCGTCTTTGAGCCGCTCACCCGCGAGCTTTGAGGCGCTGATGTCGACGATGAGGCCGATCGCCTTTACCGGCTTTCCCGACGCATCCCACTCGATGACCTCGCCGCGATCGAGGATCCATGCCCAGGTGCCGTCCTTGCGGCGGAGCCGCACTTCGGCTTCGTACACGGGAAGTTCGCCGCGTGCGAGCGCGCGCTCCAGCTCCCGATTGGCCGGCGCGTCGTCCGGGTGGAGGAGCGAGGCCCAGGTCGACTCGGTGATGGGTTCGAGTTCGGCGAGCGTTCGGCCTGTGACTGCGGCCCAGTGTTCGTCGTACTCCTTTATGCCCTCGCGGATAAACCAGGTCCAGAGCCCTGCCTTTGTCGCCTTGAGCGCCTGATCGAGTCGACGCGCGTGCTCGGCGAGTGCCTCTTCTTCGCGCTTTTCGTTGATTGTCGACCAGGTCTCGTTCGCTACAGCGGCGAGGAAGCGCGCGGTCTCTTCGCCGTGGAATGCGTCATGGCCCGCGACGCCGATCACTGCCACGACCTCGCCGCCCCGCAGAACCGGCATAAAGAGGGCTTCGTGCGCGCCCGGTGAAGGATACAGAGAGCGTTGAATTCTCCGTTCGCGGAAGCAGCGCGCCAAAGGATTGTTTTCTTCGAGGTCAAAAAAGGCGTCCCGTGTGAGGGTGGCTAGGTGGCTGCCCTCGCCATACCGCGCAACAAGCGTGGCGCGCGTAGGGGTATGGCGGCGTACAAGCAGGGCTTCCGGTGCATGGCAGGCGCGGGCGATCTCGGCGAGGGCGAAGGTCGCAAGTTCATCGGCCGTTTTGATTCTCGCGGCCTCGCCCAAGGAGAGTTTGAAGACCTCCGCGGTCTCTGCGATCCTTCGCAGGGTAATGTCGCGGGCTACGGCGACCAGGCCGACGACCTTCCCATCCGCGGTTTTGAGCGGACAGATCGATTCCTCGAGAAGGCACGCCGTGCCGTCGCGATGCCGGTACCACTCCTCGACCCGGAGCGGTTCTGCTCGCGCGAGTACCGCCGCGGCAAACTCGCGCGCACGGCTCGCCGTCTCGGGGGGATAGATATCCTCGATGGGGTGGCCCACGATGTGTGCGGCATCGAGGTCGAAGAAGCGCTCCGCCGCGCCGTTGACGCCGATGATGGTTCCCTCAAGATTTTTGATGACGACAATGTCATCGATCGACTCAAGGATGCGGGCAAGGAGTTCGGTCGACCCAGGCGGCGTTCCGCTACCGCTCCCCGCGATGTCCGGCGCTCCCTCCGCCCCTGTAATAGTAGGGTCCGCGAGGATGCGGAGCCCTGGCTGCATATCACTGAGGAGGCGCGAAGCTGCATCCCTGCTAACCATGCAACACCGTCCTAGAAGGGGACATAAAGCACAGCGCGTTCTTGTAAGAGCATAGCTTTCGACCCATCAGGACGCAAGGCCAACGAAATGGCGAGCTATGCCGCCGATGCTCTTGTAATCCGCAATTCCATGGCGAATACTCTGTAGTCAGATAGCTAAAAAAGCGAGGCATTTCGTTGAAAAAGACGGTTGATGCCGAAACGAAAGAGGTTATTGAATCCTTCGTCGCGGAAGGCTATGAGCGTCTCGATGATGCCGAAGTGCAACTCCAACGTGCGGAATGTGTTGATGGTTCGGAGGGGGTTGCCTGCCTCAACTCGGTGTTCAGGCTGTTCCACTCGGTCAAGGGATCCGCGGGGTTTCTCGGCTTCAATAATATCAAGCTCCTCACTCACGAGGCGGAAACGCTCCTCGATGCGCTTATTAAGGGCCGTCTGCCTGTCGATCAGGCGGTGATCGATCTTATTCTTAAAACGGCGGATTCCCTGCGCGAAATGATTGCGCTTGTCGAGCGTGAGTATAGCGACGAGGAGGCTGGCGAAGCGGCGCGTAAAGGCGCCGAGGCCATTGGCACCATGCTCGGCACGGCTCCGGGCGATGTAGGTGCCGCTCCACAGGCAGAAGCGGCGCGACCCCTGGAACAGACTGAGAAAGCGGAGCCCATAGCGGCCGCGCAGGTCGAGGTTGAAGAACGGAATGTCGTCGCCTTGAGCGAGCTCGTCACCGTGGAGATGGTGGAACGGTTTTTTGCCGAAAGCGCCGATCTTGTGGACGAAGCGGAGCGTCGGGTTCTCGCCCTGTCGCGCGGCGAACTTGCGGGGCGGGATGCCGTCAATGAGCTTTTCCGTGCGATACATACGATAAAGGGCAATGCCGGATTCTTCGGCCACGCTCGTCTTGAGGCACTCTGCATGGATCTGGAGGGTATGCTCGACCGGGCACGCCGGGGGGAGGCTCTTGTCAACGAGGCCTTCATCAACGGCGTCATCGCGCGCCTTGACGGGCTTCGGGCCACCATCGCCGGCGCCGTGATCCTCGATCGCGAGGGAAAACCGCATGCGCCTGAAAGCCGTGTCCTGTCGCCGCCAGCGCGCGCCGAGGCGGCTTACAAGCCGCTTGGCGAAATCCTCGTCGATCTTGGCGTTGTCCGCGAGGAGGAGGTAAAGCGGGCGCTCGATGTCCAGGAACGGCCGCTTGGCGAAATCCTCGTCGAAAGCGGAGCGGCAGCACGCGAAGACGTCGAGAAAGCGCTTGAACTCCAGCGCTGCGCGGGCGGGGGCGCGGAGCGCGCGGTCGAGGAGATTCAGCGCAAGGAAATCCGCGTCGATACGGCAAAGCTCGACCGGCTTTTCGAGCTGGTTGGCGAACTTATCACCGCGGAAGCGATGGTGCTCAACAGCCCCGATCTTGCGGGGCTCAAGCTCGATCACTTCACCAAGGCATTCAACAGCCTCAATAAAATAAGCCGGGACATCCAAGAGACGGCAATGATGATCAGGATGATCCCGCTCGAAGGGCTGTTTCACAAGATGACCCGCTTGGTCCGAGATCTCTCGCGCAAGTTCGACAAGCCGGTTGATTTTCGCTATTCAGGTCAGGATACGGAGATGGATAAGAACGTCATCGAGCAGGTCTCCGATCCGCTTGTCCACATCCTGAGGAACGCGATCGACCACGGGCTTGAGCCGGCGGCGGAACGGGCCGCCCGCGGCAAGCCCGCCTCTGGCGCCATCCGCCTTGAGGCGAAGTATGAAGGCTCGGAAATTTGGATCTCGGTGCGCGACGATGGCGCAGGGCTTGATCGCGAGGCGATTGTCAGCAAGGCGTTAGAAAAAGGGCTTATCCAGGGCGATCCAGCGCTCCTCTGCGACGAGGATGTGTGGAAGCTTATTTTTGAGCCGGGATTTTCGACCGCCAAGGTCGTCACCGAAGTGTCAGGCCGGGGCGTCGGCATGGATGTCGTCAAAAAAAACTTGGAGCGCATTCGCGGCCGGGTGGACATCAAGACCGAGCGCGGCAAGGGGACGGAGTTCATTCTCAAGATCCCGCTCACGATGGCGATCATCGATGGCATCACGGTGCGCGCAGGAAGGAATTTCTACTCAATACCCCTCGGCGACATCCTTGAGTTTCTCAAGGTGCACAATGGCCAGATCACGCGGACGGAGCGGGGAGAGGAAACGGTCAATATCCGCGGGAGCATCTTGCCCCTCATCAAGCTCGGCGAGCTTTTCGCTGTTCCGGACGCAATTCTCGAGCCCGAGGCGGGCATCGTCATGGTTGTTCAGAACGCTGGCGTCCGCGCCTGCCTCCTCATCGACGAGGTGGTCGGCAACCAGCAGATCGTCGTCAAGTCGCTTTCGGAGTTCTTCGGGAAGATAGAAGGCATCTCGGGTTGTAGCATCCTGGGTGACGGATCGGTGAGCTTTATCATCGACACGGGTCGCCTCATAGCGCGACGCCTGGACTAGGAGGCGCCGCGCACACTCGAGGAGGTTATTTATGAAAATCAGGACCAAGTTGCTCTCCGGATTCCTCGGCGTGGCGCTTTTGTGCGCCTTTGTCGGAATCCTCGGCGTCCTGCAACTTGCAAAACTTGAGCGCTCGCTCGAAGGCATGGCGACAAGCACCATTCCTAAGATCATCAATCTCAAGGAAATTCAGTTCCAGTTCACCAACATCAACGCTGCGATCATGAGCATGGCCAACCCCTTAAGCAGCGAGGATGAGGGGTTTTACAAGCGCCAAGTCGATGCGATTGCTGCTGCTCGGGAAAAGTACGGGAAGGCGCTTGCCGCTTACGAAGCCATGCCGATGGATAAGGACGAGGCTGCGCTCTGGAAGACCTTCAACGAGCTTCTTCCTCCAGCAAAAGCCTACAATGATTCGATTGTCGCCAACGTCACCAAGGGCCGCGAGCTTAACAGGGATGTTGTGCTCCGCAGGGAGGGTGCCGAAGCCGAGCGCGCCGCATTTTTTGCCGCCGCATACCGGCTTATCTCTGGCGAGGAGCGCGCCGCCTTCGACAAGGTGATCGCGGCGCTCGATGTGTCGAAGCAGTATGCCGAGAAGCGTTATGTCGCTGAGTCGACGGTGGCGGCACTTTCTGCCGCGCGTTCGGCGCTTGCGCTTATGATCGGCATCACGGTTGTGATTTTCGCGCTGTCGACAAGCATTGGGCTCGGTCTGGGGAATTCCATAGCCCGGTCACTCAAGCGCAGTGTCGCCATCCTCGGGAAGGTCGCCGAGGGAGATCTGAGCGAGCGCATGGAGAGTTCAAGCAAGGACGAATTCGGCTTCCTTGCTGAATCGCTCGCCCGGGTTTCCGATACGCTTCGCGCCCTTATTGCCGCCGCGGCGCAGCTTTCAGAGGCGATTGTCGCTGGCCGACTTCTAGAACGTGCGGATCCCGGGGCGTTTAAGGGCGCATACGCGGAACTAATAGGCGGACTCAATTCGGTCGTCGATGGTCTCGTTGGCTTTATCGACAACGTTCCGACGCCGGCGCTGATCATCGACAAGGAGTACCAAATACTTTTCATGAACAAGGCCGGTGCTGCGCTCGGCGGTGCGACGAGCGTCGAGGAACTTGCGCGTGCGCGGCGGCATTGCTACGAGTTCTTCAAATCGGGCGACTGCCGCCAGGAGCGCTGCGCCTGTTCGCAGGCGATGCGCATCAAGGGTATTGCGAGTTCGGAAACCGTCGCACGGCCGCTCGACACGTCTTACGACATCAGTTACACGGGCGTTCCCGTCATCGACCGTTCCGGCGCGGTGGTCGGCGCTTTTGAGGTCATTGTCGATCAAACCGCCGTGAAGAGCGCGGAACGACGGGCCGCCAAGATAGCTGATTTTCAGAATTCCGAAATCCTTAAGCTCAACAAACTCCTTGAGCGCATGGCTGCCGGAGATCTTTCAGGGTCCTACGAGGTCGCCGAGGCGGATGGTGACACCCTCGAGACGAGGGAACGCCTCGCCTCGCTTGCGGCCGCCCTCAACGCATCGCTCGAGGCTATTAATGAAATACTCGCCCAGGTGACTATGGCCGTTGACCAGGTTTCGGCGGGGGCCCAGCAGGTCTCGACTGCGAGCCAGGCGCTTTCGCAGGGCGCTACGGAGCAGGCGAGCTCGCTCGAGGAGATAACTTCGTCGATAACGGAGGTTGCAGGGCAGACCAAGCAGAACACCGAGAGCGCTGTGCAGGTGAACGGTCTTGCGAAGAGTGCGCGGGACAGCGCAGAGCAGGGGAATGCGCAGATGAAGGAACTCGTTGCCGCGATGAGCGACATCAACCGGAGCGCCGAGGAAATTGGCAAGATCGTGAAGACGATCGACGACATCTCGTTCCAGATAAACCTTCTTGCGCTCAACGCCAATGTGGAGGCGGCTCGTGCGGGCAAGTATGGCAAGGGATTTGCGGTGGTTGCCGAGGAGGTGCGCAACCTCGCCGTCCGCTCCGCCAACTCGGTGAAGGATACAACGCGCATGGTCGAGGAGGCGATCGGCAACATCAAGCGCGGCAACGAGCTGGTCGATGTAACCGCGAAGCAGTTATCCTCGATCGTTGGTGGCGCGGCGCAGGTCGCCGAACTTGCCGAACAGGTGTCCACGGCGAGCAAGGAGCAGTCGCTCGGGCTTGAACAGGTCACGACGGGGCTCAATCAGATCGACCAGGTCACGCAGGCGAATACCGCGAGCGCCGAGGAGAGCGCATCCGCGGCCGAGGAGCTGTCCTCGCAGGCGCAACAGCTCAAGAGCATGCTCTCCCGGTTCAAGCTACGGAGTGCGAAGAACTCCACGAAGATCGACAACCAGGAGATCCTTCAGATGCTTCGTGCGGAGCTTGCGCGACAGACCCCGGGGCGAACCGCGATCGTGCCGCATCCCGCTCCTGGAGCGGCGCTCGGCCGTGGGCTGCGCAAGGCGGGATCTGGCGTGAATCCGGCGGACGTTATTTCGCTTGACGACGGCGACTTCGGGAAATTCTAGGAGGGCGCCATGGCTGATACCGCACGCGCCGCGCTCCACGACGAGGCGATGCTGCTTGACGACGACAACGAGGACACCCAGGCGAACAAGTATTTGTTTTTCCGCATCGGCAAGGAGTCCTATGGAATCGGGATCCGGTACATCATCGAGATTATCGAACTACAGCGCATTTCCGAGGTTCCCGACATGCCCCCCTACGTGAAGGGTGTCATAAACCTGCGCGGCAAGGTGATTCCTGTTGTCGACCTCCGACTTCGCTTCGATATGGAGGAGCGGGCCTATGACGATCGCACCTGCATCGTAGTCACGGAAATCGATCGAGTGCTCATCGGATTCATCGTGGACACAGTTGAAGAAGTGATGGAGATACCGGAAGACCGTATCGAGCCCCCGCCGCGCTTCAAATCGGTATCGGGGGGGGAGCGGTACATCTCGGGCATGGGCAAGGTTGGGGATACGGTGAAAATCCTCATCGATGTGGAGCGCGTCGTCCAGGACAGGGGCGCACTCGAAGCTGCCGCTCTTGCATCAGGCGGAGCCGGTTCCGCTCCTGCATGAGGGAGAGATAGGCGGGTCGTATGAGCGATCTTATGCCGCTTTGCGATGCAGACTACCGTTTTGTCGCTGAACTTTTGTATCGGCGGGCGGGCATTCGCATGGGCGAGCAAAAGCGGCCGCTCATCGCAAGCCGGCTTGCAAAGCGCGTGCGTACGCTCGGCTTCTCCTCATTTGCAGAGTATTTTTCCTACCTCGAAGCGCGGGGTGGCGAGGGGGAGATGGCTGAGTTTCTCAATCTCCTTACGACCAACCACAGTTATTTCTATCGGGAGCCTGAACATTACGAATTCCTTGCGACACAGGTGCTTGCGCCGATCAAGGAGCGCGCCTTTCGCGGCCAGGGCGAGAGGCTTAGGATCTGGAGCGCGGGCTGTGCGACCGGCGAGGAGCCCTATGCAGTCGCGATGACCATTGCGAGCACGCTTGGAGAAGCGCTCGGCGCCGTCGACGTCGGCGTTCTTGCCACGGATATATCGCGTGCCGCACTTGCCGAGGCCTTGCGTGGCGTTTATCCGGCATCAAGGCTCAAGGATCTGCCGCGGGCCTATGCGGAGCGTTTCCTAGAGCCCGCGGGTCCTGAGCACTTCGCTGTCCGGTCGGAGGTCCGAGCGCTTGTGCTTTTTAAGCGCCTCAACCTCATGGAGGGGAATTACCCCTTCCGGGGCGGATTTGACGTCGTGTTTTGCAGGAACGTGATGATTTACTTCGATGAGGCCTCGCGCAGGGCGCTCGTCGCGGCGCTCTATCGCGTGATCAAGGCGGGGGGCTATCTCTTTATCGGCCACTCCGAGACGATTCGCCATCAGGATTGCCCCTTTGCGTATGTGAAGCCGGCGATCTATCGGAAAGAGGTCGAGGCATGAGCCAGGGGCTTTTGTCGCTGGGTATCAAGCGCGTCGCCGTCGCGAATCAAAAAGGCGGGGTCGGCAAGACAACCTCGGTGCTTGCGATAGGATCCGGGCTTGCCGCCGCGGGGAAACGCGTGCTCCTCATCGACGGGGATCCGCAGGCGAATTTAAGTCTGTTTTTCGGGGTGAAGTCCGCGTCCGACGAGGGGGCCTGCCTGGGGAAGGCGCTTGCAGCCTATGCGCGCGGCGAGCCCGGGGGGCTTGCGGCACAGGTTATCCACGAGGTGCGCCCCCGCCTCGACCTTGTGCCGTTTCGGATGCGGCGCATCCGGGCACAGCTTGGAGCTGCCGATCTTAAGGCCGCCCGTGAGCTCTTCGCCGAAGAGCTTGCCGCGCTTGCGGCTGACTACGACTTTGTCCTCATCGATAGTTCGCCTTCAGACGGCGAGCTCGAACGGATGCTCGTGACGGCGAGCGAAGCGGTCATCATTCCCCTCGAATTTCAACTGTTTTCCATCGCCGGCCTTGAGGCGATGATCGACGGCATCGCCACCTGTTCGCGGGAAGCGGGGCGGACGATCAGACTCCACTGTCTGCTTTTCACCAAATCGGAGAATCGCGTGGGGCGTGTCGAGCAGTACCGGGCGGTATTCTCAAATTTCCATGTCCCGATTTTCGAGATCTGCAAATCGGAGTATCTGCCGCGCTGCCTCGAACGCTCAAAGACCATTTGGGAAGGCGCGCCAGCAAGCTACGCCGCCCGCGATTACGCCCGTCTCATCGAACGGGCCTTTTTGGGTTGAACATGGGCACAAGAAAAAGAACGATGGGCGGCATAGCGTTGTCTCCCGCGATTGTAGACGCGCTTTGTTCAGGCGATGGTGCGTACGAGGCTTCGACCGCATTCACCGTGCCGGAGATGCACAAGCTCTGTGGCGAGTGGTGCGTGCTCGAACACTCTGTCGCGGGCATCCCCTATCTTGAACGTTTTTGTGCGGCGAGGGCCCCCGCACTCGTCGCCGCGGAGGCCCGCTATGAGTGCCGGTATACCTTCCGCGAGGGGCTGTGCGCAAAACGCGTGACGGTCGAGGGTCGATGTGCGATCGGAGAACACGCGGCTACCTACCTTTACCGCCAGGCCCTTGCCGCAACCTGGGCGGTTCTGCCCGGTGGTCTTTTGCGCATCGAGCCCGTCCTTGGCTATCAGGCAAGCTATCTTGATGGCTCGCCTGCGATGGTCGCGGAGCTCCCCGCCGCCTGCGAGTCCGAGGTGTTGCACTATCGGATTGAGGGGGGCGAACTTTGTTTGGAGGCGGGAGCAGAATACAAGCGACTCGGGAGGGTAGTGTGAGGTCGGAAGCGGAGGTGGTCTGCATGGGCAAGGTGCCAGCGCGGCCGGTTCGGGTGCTCGTGGTCGACGATTCGGTAAGCGCGCGCGATTTGCTTGCGCGGGGCCTTGCGCTTGATCCCGCGATCGCGGTAGTTGGTACCGCCGTAGACGCCTATGCTGCTCGCGACGCCATTGTGCATCTTGCGCCCGATGTGATGACACTCGATGTCGAGATGCCGGGGATGGACGGGATCGAGTTTCTCCGCAGGCTCATTCCGCAGTATCCCCTGCCGGTGGTCATTGTTTCGGCGGTGATGGCGGAAGGATCGCGGCGCGCACTTGAGGCGCTTGAAGCCGGGGCGGTGGACGTGGTGGGTAAGCCGCGCGGCGGCGATCGGGAGGGGCTCAAAAACATGGTGCTTGAGCTCTGCGAAAAGGTGAAGGCTGCCGCCTGCGTGGACCGGGCCAAAATTTGTCCGGCTGCGGAACTCTCAGGCCGCGCGGCGGTGGCGAAGACGGCGCCGGAGGGCGCCGCGCGGTCGCATGCTCCCGCCGCCGCGGGAGCCCAACCGCTTATCGCGATTGGGGCCTCGACGGGCGGGACGGCGGCGATTACGCGACTCCTTGAAGATTTCCCCGAGGACTGTCCGCCGACGCTCATTGTCCAGCACATGCCGCCCGTCTTTACGGCGATGTTCGCGGCAAGCCTCGATCGCCGGGTCGCGCCCGAAGTGCGCGAGGCGGCGGATCGCGACCGTCTTCGTCCCGGGCTTGTGCTCATCGCGCCGGGTGACGAACATCTTCGCGTCGGGCGCGACGGCCGTGGCCTCTATGTGCGCTGTGTTGGCGGGCCCAAGGTTTCAGGCCACCGCCCCTCGGTCGATGTGCTTTTCCACTCCGTGGCTGAGGTCTGCGGGACCGCCGCGGTGGGTTTTCTTATGACCGGCATGGGGCGTGATGGCGCGGATGGTCTTCGTGCCATGCGGCGCGCAGGCGCGCGCTGCATGGCGCAGGACGAAGCGAGTTCGGTCGTGTTCGGCATGCCGCGCGAGGCGTGGATAAATGGCGCGGCCGAGCGGCTCGTGCCCCTTTCGCGCGCGGCGATGGAGCTTCTCGCGCTCGCCCGATCCGTGCAGCCTGCGGATCCACCGGGTGGAGCGGAGACATGAGCCTCCTCACGGTCGGCATCGGCGAGTGGATTGTCTCCCGAGATCCCGCCGACGAGATAAAAACCTTCGCTCTTGGCTCCTGTGTCGCGGTGATGATCTACGACACACGCCTTAAGATCGGCGGCATGATCCATGTCGCACTCCCCGAGTCCTCGATCAACGAGGACCTCGCCCGGGCCGAACCGGGGCGCTTTGCCGACCGGGGGCTCCCGATCATGATCGAGGAGATGAAGGCGCTTGGCGCCACGCGGCAGCATGTGTGGGTGAAACTTGCCGGAGGGGCGAGCATCATGGACGCTGAGGGCCTGTTCGACATTGGGAAGCGCAACGTGCTTGCGGTAAAGCGCATTCTCTGGCGGAGCACCCTCGGCCCACTTGCCGAGGATGTCGGGGGAGAATGCTCCCGCACGGTGACAATGTCGGTTGCGGACGGCGGGGTTACCGTCTCGTCCGGGAACCGGTCCTGGAAACTATAGGAGGTGGAAGGTGCCGATCGGCGAGGTGCTCATCGTGGATGACTCGTCAACCTCCCGCATGATCATTCAGCGTTGCATCGAAATGACGGGGGTTGAAACATCAGGCTTCCGCTTCGCGGAGAATGGACTCGAGGCGCTTGCCTCGCTTAAAGAGCAGGGTCCGGTCGGGGTGATCGTGACTGACATCAACATGCCGAAGATGGATGGTCAGACATTTCTGCGGCTACTCAAGGCCGATCCTGAGGTGGCCGCGATTCCGACGATCGTCGTGTCGAGCATCGCAAGCGGCGATGCTGATGCGGAAATTCTCGGTCTTGGCGCGGCGGCGGTCGTGAAAAAACCCGTCTCGCCGGCAAAGCTCGCTCTTGCGCTGGAGGCGCTTATATGACCGTGGCATCTGATATCGCGCGCGCGGGCGAGGTCCTTGCACAATCGATGAGCTCTGCCTTTGCGGACATGTGTTTTCTCGATGCCCGCCCCGTGCCGCGCGCGACGAGCGACATCCTTCCCGAGATTCGGGCGGTCATCGACGCGCTCAAGCCGACGAGCTGGCGCATTGAACTCCGCCTTCCTGCAAGCCTGCAGGGGCGCATGCGGGAGATTCTCTTCCCCGATGGAGCCGGTGTTGCGGGCGAGGAGGATGCCGTCCTTGAGCTTCTCAACGTCGCAGCGGGTGCGTTTTTGACTGGCTACTTTGGCAGAGGCCAGGAGATTAAGCTTGCCCTACCCCGTCTCCTGTATTTTGGCGAGGCCTGCGAGGGCACGGAACTTGCGAGTTTCGTGCTCGACGTTGAGGGCGTGCTCGTGGGCGTTTGGCTGTATTCGGTGCGGTATCGCTATTAAGGCCTAGGCGGAACCGAGGGCCAAAAGGCGCTCGCGTACGCGAGCCTCTAGGGAGGCGCGTTCGGCGCGGCTGAGGCTGGCGGTTTCGATGGGCGTGCCGAATTCGACCCTGATGCGCCGGTAGGGAATAATGTTGAGCGCGCCGGGGCGCATGGCCTCGTCGGTGCCAGTGAGCCGTACCGGGACGATGGGAACGCCGGCGAGCGCCGCCGCGCGGAGACCGCCGCGCCTGAACTCGCCAAGGCCGGGGCCCTGATGTATCTGCCCCTCAGGGAAGATCACGAGGCTGGTACCGCGGCGCAAACGCCGAACGATGCGCTTAAGCGCTGCGCTTTCTCCCGCGGGGTCGCCGCGCTGGACGAACACCGCACCGCTCATCCGCATCCAAAACGAGAAAATCGGCAGGTGAGCGAAAATCCCGTTTGCGACAAAGCCCGCGCGGCGGGGAAGGGCCGCGTAGAGGACTGGGATGTCCATGGGAGAGCGGTGGTTTGCGGCAAAAAGGCAGCAGCGGTCGCCGGGGAGCCGCTCGAGGCCGCGCACTTCAAGTTTGACGCGGCTGACCTGGCAGATGGTGCGGGCCCAGCGGAAGACCGTGTCGAAGACGTAGCGGTCGCGGAGGGCGCCAGCGGGCATGAGGAGCGCTGCGGGGGCGCGGAACATGGTGTGAAGCGTGTGGCGGAGGACGCGGGGGAGGATGAGGCGCCGATCCGCAAGGAGGGCGCCGACAAAGAGGCCGAAAAGTCCATGCGCTTCGACAATTCGTGCATAGACGTTTTCATCTATTTTCTGCTCGTCTGTGGTGGCAAGCGCCTCGGGGGTTTTCCGGAGGGGCTGTGTCTCGCCTCCCCGCAGCGCGCCGTCCTGCATCGCATCTTCCTTCCGTCTAGCGGTTTTCCGCGACAACCGCGGCGTAGGCTGGGTGGTCGGTATAGAGTTCATCCTTGAGCGGTGAAAGAGCCCTGCGCCGCACGCGGCTGAACTGATAGACGACAAGGCCGAGGTTCGCAATGAGTGCGACAAGGCTTACCGCAAAAAAGGCACGCGGGTTGTGGGTCGTCGGAACGGGGGCGATGCGGTCGACAAAGGCGGGGACGGTCATGACAAACATCGCCCAGAGTGCAAGGGTGTGGGCCCGGTGCTGGAGCCATGCGCCGCGCTTGATGAAGAAGGCTGGGATGGTGCAGGACAGAAGGAGGGTGAGGCCGCAGTAGAACGAATGATCCGCAATGCAGTTGTAGGTATAGGCGAAGTTCCACAGATCGTAGGCGAGGATCCAGGGCCAGATCATGTCGGGCCAGATCATGTCGCGGGTGCGGTCCTTGGAGACGAAGATGCCCGACCAGCCACAGATCGCGACGATGTTGAGAAGTCCTGCGATGCCGTTCATGATGTTCCAGGGGCCGGACATGAGCCAGAGATTGTCAATGCGCGCCCCCGTCCAGGCGCCGAAGGAAAACACCTGGAAGTCACGAATGCAGGCTTCGAGGATGTTCACCGCAAGAATGAGGGGAGGAAAGGCGCGCGCCCATGATTTCTGGGCGAGGCCTGGTACAAAGCGGATGGCCATAAAACCCAGGCAGCCTGCGAGCGCCGAGTAGGTCTTCACCCAGTTGAACCAGGTGCCCGTGCCGTATTCATTGCCGATTGCGGCGGTTCGGGGCCACACGAAGAGCGTGAGGACGAGCGGCGCCACGAGGAAAAGAACGAGCCCGCCCCAGCGCGTGGAACGGCCGAATTCATTGAAAGCCATGAGCGCGAAAAGGACGAAGGCGAAAATCGCCCAGCCCTGCGCGCCTGGTGCCTGATAGAGAATGCCCATGGAATATGCTCCTCGCCGCGCGCC
>JAJUIB010000038.1 GCA_029265615.1 Spirochaetota bacterium | reverse complement strand
GCTCTGGGGTGCCGCCCAGGGCTTGTCCGATTTCGTCTACCTCACCGTCGGCACCGGCATTGGCGGCGGCGTCGTTTCTGGCGGCGCCCTCGTCCACGGCCTTGCGCATCCGGAGCTCGGCCACCTCAGGCTCGCCCGCGAGCCGGACGACCCCTTCCCGGGACGCTGTCCCTATCATCGCGACTGCCTTGAGGGCCTTGCATCGGGCCCCGCCATTGAGGAGCGCTGGGGAAGGCCCGGACGCGAGCTTCCCGACGATCACCCCGCATGGGAACTCGAGGCGCGGTACCTTGCGCGCGCGATCGCGGCCTACGCCCTGGTTCTGTCGCCCGAACGCGTCCTCCTCGGCGGAGGTGTGGGCATGCGCGCGGGCCTTGTCGAGCGCGTCGCCTCGCTCCTCGGGAAGGAGCTTGCAGGCTATCTTCTCCCCCTTACCGAGGAAGGAGCACACGCGGCCTATGTGCAAAGGCCCGCCCTCGGCGCCGATGCGGGACTCTTCGGCGCGGCGGCCCTTGCGCTCCGCGTTTAGCTCTGTACTTTTCGCCAACTTGCGCCGAAAATGAAGAGAAGCCGAAACCCAGGCGAAGGATGGGCAATCGTGGACTCATTCGCGTTAACCGACGCCACGCTCGTGACACCCCGCAAAATCCGCAGCTCAGCCACCCTTGTCATCGAGGGCGGCAGGGTCGCGGGGTTCGGCCGCGGCGCCGCACGGGCGGCACAGGTCGGTCCGGGCAGTTTTGTCTACCCCGCCCTTATCAATGTCCATGACCATCTCCGCGGCAACTACCTGCCCCGCGTCGGCCCCAAGGGAGATGCGTTTTACATAAACTGGTCGCCGTGGGACAACGATCTTAAATCCTCAAAAACCTACGAGGAGCGCGCCAACATCTCTGTCGAGCAGATGTACCACCTTGGCGCCTACAAAAATCTCTTCTCCGGCGTCGCGACGACGAACGATCACTTCCCCCACGAATTCAACGAGCCCTTTATTGACCACCTGCCTATTCGGGTCATCCGGGAATACTGCCTTGCACACGAGTGCTCCTCGTTCGACCTCAAATGGGGCGACGGCATTGAGATCGAGCACCGACGCGCCGTCGAGCGCAACTGGCCCTTCATCACCCATCTCGAAGAGGGCTTCGATCCTGAGTCTCAGGACGGCGTGGGTATCCTCGAACGAGCAATGTGCCTTACCGAGCACGACCTCCTCATCCACTGTATCGGGTTTTCCGACGAAGACATCCACAAGGTCAAAAAAGCCGACGCGAGCGTGGCCTGGTGTCCCGCCTCGAATTTTTTCATGTTCAACGTTACCTGCAAAATCCGAAAAATCCTCCGTGCGGGCGTCAACGTCGCCCTGGGCACGGATTCAACCCATACGGGCTCCGTGAATCTCCTTGCCGAAATGAAATTTGCGCGCAACGTCTACCGTGATCTGTATGGCGAAGAACTTCCCGCCAAAACCCTCTTTGACATGGTGACGACGAATCCCGCGCGCGCCTTCCGCATGGGCGACCGCCTTGGCGCCCTCGAAACCGGATATACCGCCGATGTCGCCGTGTTTCGCGCCAAGGCAGACGACCCCTACGAGAGCCTCGCCCTTGCCGAGCCTGAGGATCTTGAGCTTCTCCTTATCGCGGGACGGCCCGTCTTCGGCGACGAGGCGCGCTACGGCGAGCTCTTTGGCCCACTCGTCGCCCAGGGCGGCTTCAGCTCCATACGCGTGGCCGACAGGCCTTGTTTCGTGAAAGGCGACCCCGCGGCGCTCTACCGCGGCATACGGAAAGCGGTCGGCTTCACCAAGCAGCTCGACTACCTTCCCTTCGAGCCTGGCGAGGGGCGTACCTGATGCCGAAGGTTGCAAGCTACCGCGCTAATTCGGTCATTTACTTCCAGGGCGATGTCTCCGACAAGATTTACGTGCTCCAGCAGGGCAAGGTCAGCCTCAACTACACCGACATCGAGAACGGTAAGGACATTCATGAGGTGATCCAGACGGGGGAGTTTTTCGGCGTCAAGAGCGCGCTCGGAAAGTACCCACGCGAGGAAAACGCCGTTGTCCTTTCGGACGCGCAGGTGCTCGTTTTCACCGTGCCCGAATTCGAAGTCTTTTCCCAGGCGAACACCCGCATCATCATGAAAATGCTCAAGGTCTTCTCGAACCAGCTGCGGCGCGTCCACAAGCAGGTCGAGAATCTCCTTGAAAAGTCCGAGGCGGAAAGCCCCGAGGCGGGGCTCTTCAAAGTCGGCGAGTACTATCTTAAAAACCGCCAATACAGCTCGGCAAAATACGTGTTTAGCCGCTATCTCACCTACTACCCCGCGGGCCGCATGGCCGAACAGGCAAGCCGCTACCTTGAAGTGGCGGAATCAGGATCGGTGAAGTACGGCGACGGCAAGGGCCCTGCCCCGATGGTCGCCGAGCACAGCCGCCCCGCCGCGGCCGCGCCAAGCCCCGCACCCGAGCGCCCCGAGCGAACACCTGGCGCCGATCTCGACGGAGCCGCAAAGGACTTCTACGACGCAAAAAGCCTTTTCAGCCAGGAAAAATACAAAGAAGCGCTTTCTGGCTTTAAGCGCCTTGTCGAGTCGAACGCCGACCCCGAGTACACAATGAAGGGGCTCTACGAGATGGGTAGGTGCCTCTTTATGCTTCAGCAGTACGATGTGACGATCAAGCACTTCACCCAGCTCATCCAGAGCTATCCGAAGCACCCCGACCTCGTCGACACGCTCTTCTGGCTTGGCCAGTCCTGGGAAAAGAAGGGCGACAAGGATCGGGCGGCCGGCTTTTACAAAAAGATCCTCGCAATGGAGGGCGACGAGGACGCCGCGGTTCACCTTAAGGCGAAAAAGGCCCTGCGCGCCCTCGAGGAGGCCGCCCATGGCTGATCTTTCGTCCTTTACCCGCTTCGCGCGTACCTATCAGCCAGGGGAGATCATCTTTGCCGAGTACGAACCAGGCGACAGCTTTTACCTCATCCAAGCGGGCCGGGTAAAGATTTCCAAAATCGTCGGCGATCTTGAAAAGACCATCGATATCCTCCAGCCGCCTGAAATTTTTGGCGAAATGTCCATCCTCGAGGGGGCGCCCCGCTCCGCGACGGCACAAGCGATCGATGTGGTGAAGGTGCTTGAGTTCAACCGCGCGAACTTCGAAGTGCTCATGATGGGCAACCCCCAGATAGCCTTGCGGCTCCTCAAGCTTTTCACAAAGCGCATCTGGGACCAAAAACGACGCTTTATGATCCTCACACTCGACGACCCCCAGGCAAAAGTCGCCGACGTTTTCCTCATGCTCGCGGAAACGAGCGCCGCCGTCTCGACGGGGGGAGAGCAAGAGGGCGAAAAGCGCGAGTTCAAGGTCACAGTCGAGGACGTCGCCCACTGGGCGGGCATCTCGATCCAAGAAGCCCAGACCGTGCTCGGTCATTTCGCAAACCAGCGCCGCGTCGAACTCTTTCAGGACCGCATCGTTGTCCGGAACATCAGCGACTTTAGCCGCTTTGTGAATTCCCGGCGCAAAAAGTAAGCGTAGGCGCGGGGCCTGCGCGACGTGATGTGCGCACTTGCGGCGCGCAAGGACGCGCGCTTTTTCAGTACGAAACGCCGACGAGTCTTTCTTCCTTGTATCGCGCATACAGCTGATTCGCCGCGATCATGATCTCCCGCGGCTTGAGATTCGGAAGGAAGTCCTGCTGTTTTTCATGGTAGTACAACAGGTACAGGGGCTTTCGATCCCGCCGTGCATGGGCAGTATCGTAGGACAGCTGCGCAAAGCGCGCGCATTCCTCGGCAGAAAGGAGCGCAAGCTCCTTGCCGATGACGGCGATGTACATAAAGAGGTAGGGATCCTTGTTATAGCCCGCAATGGCGGCGGCCTCTTTGAACATGTCCGCCCGGCTCGTCCCGCCCAGAAACCGCTTTTCGGTTTCGATGCTTGCAAGTTTGAGATGCCGATACCCGTCGTGGCTTGCACGCGCCTCGTCGTAGGCCCGGCGCATCCCAGCAGCGTCTTCGATTGGCCCGGCGAAATTAGGCCAGGTGCACGGAGAGCGCTCAAGGTCCCGCGTCGGCACCGCCGATGGCCCCGCGGCGTTGCCATCGTAATAATTGGGATAGGGCTTAAAATCCTTGGCATCGATGAAAAGCGCCTTCATGCGCAGCACTTTGGGCAGGTTCTTGTCGCCCGAAAAGCCGTAATTCTCTTCAAGGTCGGCAAGGCGGGTAAGCACCGCAGGCTCACGCCGCTCGAGCGCAAGCTCGGCGGTTTTACGCATCATCTCCTCGGGTGGCACAAGGGTGAAAAGGTTGTGCTGCGAATCGTAGGCGGTGATGTAGAACGCGAGAAAGGGGTCCCTGGTTGCAAGGGCGATGTTGTAGGCCTCGAGAAGCATTTTGCCGGGAACGAGGTTGCCGTAGGTATACACATTGTCGAACTCGATCTTCGCAAGCTGAAGGAGCCGGTATCCATCTTTGAGGTTCAGAGCCTCCTTATAGGCATCCTTGATCTTCCTCGACCCATCGATGTCTTTGGGAAAATCGGCCCAGGTAAAGGGATCTTGATCGAGTGGGCGCGATGCGGCCGGGCGCGTCAAAGAGGCCGAGTCCGCGGCCTGCGGCGGAAGGCCCGAGCCCTGGGCCTGGATGGAAGCCCCTATGCACAGGCACAGCACCGCTACCATGGACGAGGCGCGCTTTTTCATCATACCCCCCTTGCGACATCGAACCCTTGTGCCGATGTCGGTGTCAGGTTTTTTGCGTGCGCACGGCGCACGAGTTCAGCAGGATCAAGGACGAGGACAAGGCTTCCGTCCCCGAGGGCGGCGACGCCCGCAATGCCGGGCGAATCGGCGAAGCGGCGGTCGATGGGCCGCACGGCGACGGAAAACGCCTCGCCGACCTCGTCGAGGACAAGGCCGAGCTCGGCGCCTCCATCTTCGACAAGAACAAGCACGCGCTCGCCGGACGGAACCGCTTCGCCGTAGAGGAGGCCAAGGTCGATCGCAGGAACGAGGCGCCCCGCTGCCGCGATGGTACGGAAGGGGTCGGTGGCGCGTCCATCGTCCAGAAATGCGATGCAGGAACGCACCGCTTCGAAGGGCACAAGGAGCTTGGTCGCGCCGACACTTCCGCCGAAGCCCTCGACAAGGGACAGCGCAAGGGGAAGCTTGATTTCGGCGGCAAAGCCCTTGCCGGGCCGGGTCTCAAGGCGCACCGAGCCGCGAAAGCCGCGCACATTGCGCTCGACCGCGTCGAGGCCGACGCCGCGACCGGACCACCTGGTCACGTTCCCTGAAAGCGAAAAGCCAGGGCGGAACAAAAGCGCAAGGAGCCCCTCCTCGGAGAGGCCGTTGACATCGACGCCCTCGGCCTCGAGGTTAAGCTCGCGGGCGCGCAGCCTTATCGCTTCGGGCTCGACGCCACGGCCATCGTCCTCGACGCGGACAACGAGCGCGCCTGAATCACGGCGAGCGCGGAGCGCGACAAGCCCCTCACGCGGCTTGCCAGCGGCAAGGCGGAGGTCGGGACGCTCGACACCGTGATCGGCGGCGTTGCGCACGAGGTGGAGCAGGGGCTCGGCGAGGCGGTCGGCGAGCGCCTTGTCGATTTCGGTGTCGGCGCCGGAAAGTTCAAAGCGGAGCGCCTTGCCGCTCTCGCGCGCGATGTCGGCGACTACACGCCTGTAGCGCTCCGCAACCTCACCGAAGGGGATGGTTCTCGTCTCGAGGATATTGCGGTAAAGCTGGGAGGCGGAACTATGGAGCGCCTGCACCTGGTCAAGGAGGCGCCCATCGCCATAGGCTTTGAGTTCCCGCCCGAGCTCGGAAATTGCCTGCACGAGCTCGGAGGACTGCGCAAGAATCGCTTCGAGCTTGAAGTTTGCAACCCGCGCGTAACTCACCTCGAGAGGCGCGGCGCGCCCGTGTCCGCCACGGGCTGCGGCAGGGGCTGTGCGGGCGCGGCCTCCCGGCGACGAGGGGGGCGCGCCCTCTTGCGCACCAGAAGGCGCGCCGAAAGGCGACGCAGGGGCCGTCGCAGTGGGCGCGGCATTGTGCGCCGCCGGGGGCGCCGCGGGCTCAGGCGGCACCGATGCGTCCGCCAGCGCCGCGTCGAGGGCCGCAAGCAGCGCTTCATCTTCCTCGCCAAGGCCGCCTTTCTCGGCCTCTTCGCCGCCGATGGACGGCGAGGCCTCGGCAAGGAGGCGCGCTACGCGGTCGCGGCAGGCGAGGAGGAGCCCGGTACAGCTCCCCTCGGCGCAGGACGCGCCTGCGCGGAGGCGGCCGAGGCGCGACTCCCAGGCGTGAGCAAAGGACTCAAGCCGCGCAAGGCCGACGATGCTCGCCGAGCCTTTGAGCGTATGCACGAAGCGGAACAGCCTATCGATCGCGCCTTCCTCACCCCGCTCGAGCGCGTGAATCGCCTCCTCGATATCGTCGAGAATTTCCGCCGACTCGGCGGCAAAGGCGGCGAGTATCTCGTCGCTCACGCGGAGCACTCCGTCCTATTGCGGCCCGCAGCCTTGGCGCGATAGAGCGCCTCGTCGGCCCGGTGCAAAATGTCGTCGGATCCGTCGTCCGGCCTCGAAACCGCGACACCCGCGCTCGCGGTGATCCGCGCGGATAGGCCGCCGAACTCGACCGGCGCGGCCGCAATGGCGGCGCGGGCACGCTCGGCAAGGAGACAGGCCTCGTCGATGCCCGTCTCAGGGAAGATGATGCAGAATTCCTCGCCGCCATAGCGCGCGACCACATCGGAGACACGCACCGCCTTCACCCAGACGCGGGCGGCATGCTTGAGCGCCTCATCGCCGAAGAGGTGGCCATAGCGGTCGTTTACCTCTTTGAAATGATCGAGATCGAGCATGACGAGCGAAAGGCTGTGACCGTAGCGGCGGGAGCGCTCAAGCTCCTCGGCGAGCCTGCGATCAAAGTAGCGCCGATTGTAGGCGCTCGTAAGGACATCGTGCATCGCAAGCTCGGAAAGGAGCTTTTCCCTGATGACCGTCTCGGAGACGTCCTCGATGGTGAGGTAGGCGTAGGCGACACGCGGCCCCTCACGGATCGGGCCCATGACACAGTGCTGGGACATGAACTCGGCACCCGAAGCGGTGGCTCCGGGCGCGGGACGCAAGGGGAGGAGGTGATCGTGGACACGCTGCGAAAAATAAGCATAGTTTCCGAAGGAGAGCACACTACGAAAGTTGCGCATGAAGGCCGGATTTTCAAGCTCGGGATAGAGTTCGAAAATCGAGCGACCGCGAACCTCGGGGAAAGAATGCCCCGAGGCGTTCTCGAGCCAACGGTTCCAGTAGACGATGCGGGCCTCGGGATCAAGGACGAGAACGCCAAGCGAAAGCGTCTCAACGATTTGCGAAAGGTCGATGCTGTTCACACAAGCCCCGAAAGCATGTCGTCGACCGCGGCCTTAAGCCAACCGACGGACTCCGCCCCAGCGACCAGAAAGAGGAGTCCACAGACATTCTGGCGCTCGAAGGTGAAAAGCGTCTTAAAGACGAGGGCGAGACACTCGTCCGACCCAAGGTGGCGATTTATGAATTCGCGTTCAATGGGCCCGGCAAGAAAACGCGGCGGCTGGTAAGTCACCACGTCCTTGAGCATTTCCGCGATCTTGCCGACGCAGGCCCCGATGATAATGTTGCCAATCTCGATAACCACCTCGCGCTCAAGGACGTCAAGGTTCTCTTGGCGCACCGACTCATCCGTCTCCACCCCGAAGAGCTCGACAAGTTTGCGGCTCTCGGCCTGCGGAAGAAGGAGGAAGCTCGTGCCTGAAAACCGGCCGAAAAAAAACTGCTCGACCATGCAGAACGCGGCAGGGTCAGCAACCTCGTTCCGGACGTAATCCGCGATTGTCTCCTTGGCGATCATGCTGATCTTTGGCACGGAAAGCGCGACATGCATATCGATGACCTCGGAGAGTGCAGCCGCGGCCTGTCCGAAGCCAATGTTCATCGTCTCCTGGAGCGCATCGAGCTCAAGAGGGCTGAACTCCACACAGTCGCTCACCTTGCCGTCCCCTCGCCCAAGGCGCGCTCGACAGCGCGGAGAATTTCTTCGCGTTCCGCGGGCTTCCGCACGATCGCATAGGCGCCAAGATCGCGCACGGTCTCGAGTGTCTTCGCCTGAATGTCCGCCGTGACGACAACGACCTTGAGGCCTGGGTTGCGCTCGCCGATGGCACGCAGGGTTTCGACGCCGCCCATACCCGGCATCGTCAAATCGAGAAAAACAAGGCCGGGGACAGGCCCCGCCGCGATGAGCTCGAGCGCCGCCTCCCCGCTCGATGCCTCCGCAATCGCAAGTCCGGTTTCCTTGAGAATTCCCTTGAGCGCAAGGCGGGCGACGAGCGAATCGTCGACGATGAGCACATTTCCATCCATGCGTTTGAGTATAATCCGGCCTCAGCCGCGAGGGCAATATAACCTACGCCCAACAAGCGCCTCACACGTCGCTCTTGGCTCCTCACAGGCCCCCCGTGGTGCACTAAAGGCGCGAGCGCCTCTTGACCCAGCCTAGCGGCGTCGGGTATAGTGCCTCCGCATGCCGAGATAGCTCATTTGGCAGAGCGGCGCACTCGTAATGCGCAGGTGTCGGGTTCGATTCCCGATC
>JAJUIB010000005.1 GCA_029265615.1 Spirochaetota bacterium | reverse complement strand
GCCTAGCTGGGGGGGTACTCCACGTAGGCGTACGCCGAGTGGTTGTGTATGCTTTCGACGTTTTCGGCTTCCACCGAAAAGCGAGGAAATTTCCTGAGGGCCTCGAGTTCGCGGTAGACCTCGCGCACAACGTCTTCGACAAAGCGCGGGTTGTCGAAAGCGCGCTCCGTGACGTACTTTTCGTCGTCGCGCTTAAGGAGCGTATAGACACCGCTTGAAGCGGAGCGCTCGACGAGCTCGACGAGGTCTTCGATCCAGAAGAAGGGCCCGAGCGCAACCTTGAGCGTAACGATGCCGCGCTGGTTGTGCGCGCCGTAGGCGCTGATCGCCTTGGAGCAGGGGCACACCGTCTGCACCGGCACGGAAACCGCGACGTCGAACTCACGTCCCGCAGCGCCAACGCGCGCATAATAGGCGCAGTCATAGGACATCATCGCCGCCTGCCCCGAGACGGGCGCCCTCTTTTCGATGAAGTACGGAAAGTGCAGATCGGCGAAGGCGTTCTCCGCCTCGAGGCTTTCCCGGACCATCTCGAGCATCTTGAGGAATTTGGGCATCGAAAGGTCTTCGCGATGCGCGTCGAAGACCTCGATGAAGCGGCTCATGTGCGTGCCCTTGAAATCGTGGGGAAGGTCTGCATAAAGGTTGACGAGGGCGGTCGTATGCTGGATCGCGTTCGCCTTGTCGAGGAGCTTGATCGGGTAGCGAAGGCCTTTTACTCCCACTTTCTGGATGGGGATGCGGCGCTCATCGCGCATATTCTGGACGTCGACCATGCCACCCTCTAGGCGTGATCCCCGCGAAGGCGGCGTTCGGCGGACAAAACCGTGTTTGCAAGCAGCATGGTGATCGTCATGGGACCGACGCCGCCAGGAACGGGGGTGATGTACCCCGCGACCGCGGACGCATCTTCATAGTCCACGTCGCCCCGAAGACGATAGCCGCTTTTTGCTGAAAGATCTTCCACCCGGTTCACGCCGACGTCGATCACACAGGCGCCTGGCTTCACCATGTCGCCTGTCACAAGGCCGGCCTTGCCCGCGCAGGCGATGAGGATGTCAGCCTCGCGGCAGATCGCGGCAAGATCCTGAGTCCCCGTATGGCATACCGTCACGGTCGCATTGATCGAACGGCGGACTAAGAGGTTCATGAGCGGCTTGCCGACAATGTTGGAGCGGCCGATGACGACGGCGCGGGCGCCCTCAGTCCTCACCCCCGAGCGCCTTATGAGCTCGATGACGCCGGCCGGCGTGCAGGGAAGAAAGCAGGGCTCATCAAGCACCATGCGTCCGACATTGACGGGCGTAAAGCCATCGACATCCTTGTCGGCTGAGATAGCAGCAATGACCTTCCGTTCGTCGATGTGACGGGGCAAGGGCAGCTGCACGAGAATGCCATGCACTGCAGGATCGCGGTTGAAGGCTTCGACCAGGGCAAGCAGATCGGCTTCCGGCGTGTCGGCGGGCAGGCGGCGCTCGAAACTTGCAATCCCGTTTTCGGCGCAGGCCTTTTCCTTCGCGGTGACATAGGAAACCGACGCGGGATCCTCGCCGACCAGGATGACCGCAAGGCCGGGCACAATTCCCTCGCGCGCGAGCGCGGCCGCGCGGGCCTTTATCTCGCCGCGAATTTCCTCCGCGACCTTCTTCCCGTCGATCACCACCGCCGCCATGTCCACCTCCCTGCCCCTTGCAAAGGACGATGCGCCACTATAGCGGGCAAGCCCGCGCTTGTGCAACGCCCGGCGCACGGCGTCTCAACCTGCAAGAAGGCGCTCGAAGTAGCTTCGGTAACGGAGCGCCGCCTCGGCAAGTCGCTCCGGTTCGAGAATAAGACTCGCCGTAAAATACGCTTCGCGCTCCATATCGAAGAAGTATCCGGGCTGGGTCAAAAGCCCCTCGTCTGCAAGCAGGCCGTGCGCCAGAGCCTCCTCGGGGAAAAGACGCGGCGCCTCAAGCAGGGCTGTCCATCCGCCCTCACAGCGGAGGACGCGATGCGGCGAGCCGGGGTATTCAAGCAAGTCGCGCAGGGCTAGGAGATTGCGCTTAAGGCGGTCACCGAGCACCGCCTGAAATTCGGGCACGAGCGCAAGGTACGAGGGAAGCGCCAGCTGAATGGGCGTGCTGGCTGAGAGATAGCTGTCCGCGATGATCTCAAGCCGACTGAGCGCTTCCTCGAGCTCGGCCCGGGGACCCGAGGCGCGTATCCAGCCAAGCTTCATCTGCGGAAGTCCAAGGAGCTTTGAAAGCCCATCGAGCGTAAAAGTAAGCACGCCCTCCTCGCCTCCGAAGCTCGCCGCCTTCGCGCCTTCGACCGGAAAGCCGTAAAACACCTCGTCCGCGATGATCGCGGCGCCGTAGCGGGCGGCAAGTTCGATGAGGGCCTGGCGCTCGTGGGCACCGACGTACGACCCGGTCGGATTGTTGGGGTTGATGAGGATGATCGCACGGATGCGCCCCCCCTCATGGCCATCTTCAAAGGCCGTCTTGACGGCATCGACATCGATCACCCAGCCCCGCGGATGTAGGTACTCGAGGCGATAAGGGCGCGTCTCGACGCATTCAAGGCCCGCAAGATACTCAAAAAGCGGATACCCCGGCTTGGGCACGAGGACGGCGTCGCCCGGGTCACACAGAAGCTTGAAGAGCCAGCCATAGGCCTCGGAGGTCGAGGCGCACAGAACAAGCTGTTCCGGATCGACGCACCGCCCCCCGGCACGACCGCTTGCAAAATGCGCAAGCGCCTCGCGCGCGGACCTAAGGCCGCGCGACTCAGGCGCATAGGACAGGGCCTCCGTGCGCGAAAGAGGCGCAAGAATGGCCGCGGCATCCCGCGCAAGACCCACCTGCGTCGGGTTCGACTCGGCGAAATTGAGTACGGGAAGACCGCTGGCCCGCCGCGCCGCAAGGAGGCGTGCAAGGTCATTGGAATGAGCGGGCCAAGCGATCCGGCGCGAAAAGCGGGGTGTCACGGCGAGCGACTATAGCACAGCATGGGGCCCTCGACGAGAGGCTTAAGCCTCTCATCACCCCCCGCAGGCCTCGTTCTGCTGTTTTTCCTTGGGCGTCTCGGAGTAACGTGCAAAAGCGCGGTAGAAACGCAATGCGGCAAGAAGAAGCAGCGTCCCCATGCAAACATAAAAGGCATTAAGCAGCTGCGGCGCGATGAGTTGGGATCGTCGGAGCAGGATGCCGCCCCCTATCATCGTCAACATGAGTACATAGGCCCTCAGATTGAAAAATGAAAATACACAGGGGTGCGATTGGTCCATAGCGCGAATTCGTTGAATGTGTTTATTCGATATTCGCGAAAAAAGCACAACAAAAAAAACAAAACCAAAGAGGATCGCCCCGGAAAATCGCAACACCACATGGTCAGCATTCACAAGGAGACCACTGCATCCCTTACTCCACAGCATGCCCCCCGCAAAAGTCCAGACAAACGCGGCCACAAGTAAAAGATAACGTTTCGGAACACCTGGTTTGAGCCCAGAGCGAGGTGGTTTACTGGGATCATAAAATGCACTCATGAGTGCATTTTATATCAACCAAGGCGTCTTGCCAAGCCCTGGTTACCAGAACGATCAAACGGCCGGCGCACAGGCGCGCTCACCCGAGCACCGGATTTAGCCGAGAACAATCCGCAGTTCATTCCGCGTCCCTGCGGCCTGAGGCGGGACCGGCAGGGTGACCGGCTTTCCATTGAGGGAGGCGGCAACAACCCCCTTCGATACACTCGCGGGATTCTCGACGGTGATAGCGTAGATCGCGCCGCGCCAACGGCGGACAACGGAAAATCCCGGCCATTCCTGCGGGATGCAGGGATCAACGAGAAGCCCGTCGAAGCCCGGACGAACGCCGAGTATCCATTTGGTGACCGCCGTATAGGACCAGCCCGCCGATCCGGTAAGCCAGGGATGGCGCGCACGGCCGTGACGGGGATGGTCTTTGCCATAGATGAACTGGCAGTAGCTGTACGGTTCAGCTTCGCGGATTTCGATCATATCGTTCTGATTGTACGGAAGGAGCGCGTCATAGAACTTCATCGCCCGACCGCCACGGCCGAGCCGACACTCGGCAATCACCGCCCAGGGGTTGGGATGGCTAAAAATGGCTCCATTCTCCTTGATGCCCTGATACACGCGCCCCATAAAGCCTATTTCGTCATTCGGTTGCGAAAAGGAAGGCTGGAGAAGGTGGAGGCCGTAGGGGCTGTACAGCCACTCATCGACTGAATCCATCGCAGAACGGGCCCGTTCATCCCCGGCGACACCTGACACGACGGCCCAGGTGTTGCTCTCCATGAACACCTTCGCCTCCTCGCTGGCCGCCGTGCCGATTTTGAGCCCGCTCGCGGTCGTGCCGCGCGCATACCACCTGCCATCCCAGAGCTCGCGTTCGCAGGCGCGGCGCACCTTGTCCGCCATCGCGCGATACTTCACTGCATCAGAGCTCCGCCCAAGGAACTCGGCGGCCTCAACAAAGGCCAGGCAAGCCCAATGGTGCAAAAAGGAGACCATCGCGCTTTCGCCCCCACCGAGATTAAGGCAGTCGTTCCAATCGGCCCTAAGCCCCAGGCAGATACCGGAGGGACCCACCATGCGATCGGAGAAATCGAGTGCACGACGCATGTGCTCCCACACCGTCGCCTCGCCCTCGTCGCAAAATGGCACGTGCTCATCGAACAGGGCAAAATCACCCGTCTCCTTGACATATTCGCAGATCGAAGGGATGAGCCAGAGGTGATCGTCCGAGCAGGCATCCTTCGCCGAGTGGATGTAGCTTGATTTGGGAGGGACATGGGCGATTGTGGGGCTCTTGAATTTTGGCGCTTTTTGTTTTTCTGGATCGAACCACTCCGGATCGAAGAGGTGAAGGCCGTAGCCCTCGCTCACCTGGCCGGTAAGAAGTTCACGAATGCGCTGCCGTACCTTGCCGGGGTTCGTATGGACGACGCTCATGACATCCTGGCTTGTGTCGCGATAGCCGAGCCCAGTACGACCGCCCACCTCGATGAACGAGGCGAAACGGCTCCACACGACACAGGTCTCCGCCTGGTAGAGGTTCCAGATGTTGACCATCGTATCGAGACCCGCGTTTGGGGTTGCCGCCACGAAGGCCGCAAGTTTGTCCTCCCAATAGGCAGCAAGGTCCGCGAATGCCGCGTCGACTGCCGCGAGGTCGGAATACTTCGCTTTCGTTTCGCGTCCGTGGGTACGATCGCCGTACCCCGTCATGAAGACGAACCGGCGCTCTTCGCCGGGCTCGAGCGTAAACCGCTTCATAAGCGCGGCGCAGTGGTTGTCGGTCGTGCCCTCGCTCCCGGAGAGCGCGCCACGCTCTAGCGCGACAGGGTTTGACTCGCTGCGCCAGGGGCCGATGAACGCATCGCGCATCGAGTCAAACCCATCGGGTTCGAAGCTCGCGGCATGGTAATGATGGGTCCAAGGTTCGTAGTGAAAGTCGTACTCGATGACGCCGGCACCGTAGGAACTACCCGCCGCATAGAGACTCATCTGGAAATTCTGGTTGTCGATCTCGATATGGTGAAAGGACCATTCGAGGTAGGAACAGATCGAAAGGGAGCGGCGGCGGGCGGAGCTGTTGCGTATTCTCACGTCCCAAAGTTCGACATCGTCCTTGCGCGTTATGAAGACAAGCTGTTCGGCCTCGATGTCCTTATACGCGGAACGGTAGCGCGAATAGGAAAGACCGTGGCGGCACTCGTACTTCGCCTCGTGAAGCGGCTTGCCCACGGGCTGCCAGGAAGCGGACCAATACTCCCCATCCTCGTCGTCTCGAAGATACACATAGTGTCCCGGCCGATCGAGCGGCACGGCGTTCGGTCTGAAACGCGTGATGCGTCCATGTTCGGCATGCTTGTAAAAGCTGTACCCTCCGGCATTGTGCGAAAGCACCGCGCACATATCGTGCACGCCGAGGTAGTTGGTCCACGAGACGGGCAGATCCACACGATCGATGACGTATTCCCGCCGCTCGTTGTCGAAGTAGCCATAGCGCATTGTTTCCCTCCGCTCGCCTGTCGGACCTTAAGGTATTCTAGCATTATTAGTTGGATTCTTCAACCAACCAACACGGGGTTTCCCCTGGGCGGTAGGGAAATTCAACCTATCTTTTAGCCGCCATAGAGGCACATCGTGGTACAATGGGCAGCAAGGAGTCCTTCCGTGAACCTCAAACACCTCGAACCAGCCTGTCTCTGGCGCGAGTTTTTCGCGCTCTGTGCGATACCGCACCCCTCCCACCAGGAAGAAGCACTCGGTGAATGGGTAGTGGGCCGCGCCCGTTCGCTCGGGCTCTCGGCGCACAAGGATGCATGCGGCAATGTCTACCTCAAAAAACCTGCACAGCCCGGCCTCGAAGGAAAACCCGGCGTCATACTCCAGGCCCATCTCGACATGGTCCCGCAAGTCGCAGCCGGGCATGACCACGATTTTTCCCGCGATCCCATACGGCCGCGCCTCGACGGAGCCGACCCGGATTGGCTTATCGCCACGGGAACCACGCTGGGTGCAGACAATGGAATCGGCGTAGCAGCGGCGCTCGCACTTTTAGCCGATGACCGCCTGCGCCATGGCCCCCTCGAAGCGCTGTTTACGGTCAATGAGGAAGACGGCATGACTGGCGCGCGCGCGGTCGAACAAGGCCACCTTGCAGGCTCGCTCCTTCTCAATCTCGATGGCGAAGATGACACGGAACTCACGATCGGTTGCGCAGGGACCCTCCGCACGAAGGCGGAGTTCTCCTTCCCCGGCACCCCGCCGAGTGCAGATGAGCGCGCGATCGAGCTACGTGTCGGCGGTCTGCTTGGTGGCCATTCGGGCGTCGACATCGACAAGGGCCGCGGGAATGCGAGCCTCCTCCTTGCCCGAGTCCTCGCAAAAGCGACCGAGGCTTCACCGAGCGGTAGCCGCCTCGCCTTCATGGAAGGCGGCACGGCCGCAAACGCCATTCCGCGCGAGGCGCGCGCCCTTGTTCTTGTGGCGGATCGTGATGCGACGGCGTTCCGCACGGCGCTTGAAGCCGAAGGCCGCAGGATCGCCGACGAGCTCAAAGCAAGCGACCCGGGCTTTGCGCTCGGCGTGACGGATGCGCCGCTTCCCGCTCTCGCCGTGAGCGCATCCGCGAGCTTAAACTTTCTTGCGACGCTTCTCGCCCTGCCCAACGGACTCTTTGAAATGGATCCCGACATGCCAGGGCTCGTCCGAAGCTCCTCGAATCTCGGCGAACTGAGGCTCGGAACGAAGGACGCTGCGATGGTCGGCCACACGCTGGCGCTCGTCCGCAGCTCGATCGAGGAAACCAAGGAGCGATATGGAAGCGAAATCGAGCGCCTCCTCGCCGATCTCGGCGCGCGGCAGGGAAAGGTCAGGCAGACCCGCCCGGCGGTTTCGCCCGCATGGACGCCAAATCTGCAGAGCCCCCTTCTCGCCACTGCGGTGGCGCTCTACCGCGACCTCCGCGGCAACGAACCGAAGATCGGAGCGACCCACGGGGGCCTCGAAACGGGACTGTTCCGCCCGCGCTTTCCCCACTGGGACATGATCTCGGTGGGGCCCTGCATCAAGTTTCCGCATTCGCCCGACGAACGCGTCTCCGTCTCCTCGACGGCGCGTTTTTACGCATACGTCCGCAGCCTCATCGAACGACTTGCAGGCTGAATCTGAACCGCCCTACGGGGGGGGACGGGAGCGTCCCCCCTCCCCGCCTGCGTCCCTATTTCCTGAGGCGGGCGCGGACGAAGTCGCGGACAGCTTCAACCTCAAAGCCACCGACCTCAGCGTGCGCAGCGATTTTTATCGCCTCGCCGAGGCGGGCGGGATCGAGCCTAAAGGCCTCGACAAAAGCCGCCTCGGGGATGCCCGATGCAGCGGCGATGTCTTTCCAGCTATCCGAACCGCGGATGAGCGCCGGATCAAAGGCGCCGCTTTCTGCAAGAACAACCGATTTAATACCCTTCTGCCGCCATTCGAACGCACCCGTCAGTGTCGCCGCGCCTACAACAAGGACGAAGAGGCCAAGAACGGCAGCCGTACGCGCGGCGGGTCCGATGCGCGCGTTTCGCGGCCCGGCAATGACAAGCGCGCCCTTCGCGGGACAGGCGTTCACACAAGCGTCGCAATCAAGACACTCCGCCGAGTGCAGAGTCCCAAGCCGGGACACCGGGATATTCGCAGGACAGGCCGCATCGCAGGCGCCGCACTCGATGCACTTCGTAGGATCGCGCTTCACCTTGAACAGGCTGAAGCGAGAAACAAGACCGAGAAAGGCCCCCATGGGGCAAAGGTACTTGCAGAAAAAGCGCTCATAGAAGAACGAGCCCACGAGCGAAAGGACAAGGACCACAAGACCGACGAGAAATCCCGAAAAAAGCTCGGCGGAAACAAGGTGCTGCCATGTCGCCCACGGATCGTAGGGCCGGACAACGAGCGAGCCGAATATTGTAGAAAACACGACCACAAGCACAAGAACAAGGTACTTGAGAAACCGGGCGAATCGGTCGAGCGCGGGGAACGGCATGAGGCGACGTTTAAGCACTTTTCGACCCAACAGGCCCGCGCCTTCCTGCAAGGCGCCGAGGGGGCAGATCTGGCCGCAAAAACTCCTTCTGAAGACAAGGGCGACGACGAGCACCGCGCCAAGGACAAAAAAGCTCGACCATGCGACTTTTTGCATGAGACGGCCGGTGCGTAGCAGTGTAAATGCCGCCTCGATGCCGCCGAAGGGGCACAGGGCATCGACACCAACCGGCTTTACGGCACCGAACTGATGAAGCACGCCCAGTGCCGTGGCAAGGACGAGGATAGCAACAAGGACTACGGCGCGAAAGGCGCGCGCGCGCCCTGCGTTCCGGGGCTCGGTCTTCGTGATCTGCATACGTTCTCCTTCTGGGGATGGGTGCGATCGATCGGCCAGGCGCGTGAAAAAGACGCCACGCGGCTAGCGTTTTTCCTCGGCAAGGAGACTCCGCACTTCGAGATACTCTTCCTTGCTAATCTCGCCTGCGGCAAGGCGCTCAGCAAGGCGCTCGAAGGCCGCGACACGTGATACGCCTGCGCGTTTCTGGCCATTCTGGGCGGCACGAATAACAAAAAAGCTAACAGCGAGAAAGACGGCGAGCCCCAGTATCCACAGTACTAGGTGTACCCAGGGGAAGCCGGGCGCAGCGGCGCCGAAGCCTAAACCATAATACCCATGCATAGGAACCTCCGGGCATTCAAAAGCAAGTACCATGCCATATCCATATAGCAATATAGGAAAAGCATTTAAACCCGGAGCGCCTCAGTGTATGTGGGATTTTCAGAGCGTTTTTTGCCCTCGATGCGCATTTTTTTCCCGCCCCATGCCGGCGGACATGCCCTCGAAGAGGCCAAGGAGGTACTCGGCACCAAGAGCCCGGTCGTAGAGGCCGTACCCGGGTCGACCTCCTTCTCCCCAGATTGCGCGTCCGTGATCGGGGCGAACTGGCCCATCCCAGCCTGAATCGAGGTAGGCGCGGACAATCGCTGCCATATCAAGGCTACCAGAGCCCGAATAATGGGCGCTCTCCTCGAACTTCCGCGGCCCGGTCAGCTTGACGTTGCGAAGATGGGCAAAGGTGATGCGATGCGCGAACTCACGGACGATCGCGGGGATGTCGTTCGCAGGATCGCAGCCGAGGGAGCCCGAACAAAGGCAGATGCCGTTTGCCGGCGAGGAGGATATCGCTTCGAGCCGGCGGTAGGACGCGGCACCGGTGATGATTCTCGGCAAGCCGAAGATCGGCCAGGGTGGATCGTCGGGGTGAATCGCAAGAAAGAGGCCCAGATCCTCGGCGACCGGAAGCACTGCGCGGAGAAAATAGGCGAGGTTCGCCCAGAGGACCTCGGCGCCGAGCTCGCGGTAGCGGCACAACAGCCGCGCAAGCTCGTCGCGTCCATGGCGCCCCGCCCAGCCGGGGAGCGCAAGGTCGCCTGAAAGCGGATCCATGCGCAAGACCGCCGCCTCGTCATAGGCGAGCGTCCGCGACCCGTCGGGGAGTTCTCGGGCAAGCTCACTTCGGGTCCAGTCGAAAACGGGCATGAAGTTGTACGTGACGACGACGGGGGCCTCGGACCCTGTCGCCCGGGAGGAGGGGCCAAGCGCGGCGGCGATCGCACGAAGGCTCGCGGACCAGGCCTCGATGTGGGCGTCGCGACCAGATCCGCCGAGCTTGACCTCCTCAGGAATCGGAAGGGACTCGACGACGCGGAACTCAAGACCGGCAGCTTCGATGCGATCGCGCAGCGCGGCAAGGCGGGCTACGGGCCAGACGGCGCCTGGCTCAAGATCGTAAAGCGCGGCGACGATACCGCGCATGCCGGGAATCTGACGGATATGCGCAAGCGGAATGGGATCGTCGGCGCCATACCAGCGGAAGGTGAGCTGCATGGACGCGTTATAGCTTCCTGGGTGCGGACAAGGCAAGGCCCCCGCTGCGGGCAAGACGCGTCACGCGTCGCCGCCGCGCTTAAGGCGCTCGATCTCGTCGCGGATAAGGGCGGCCTCCTCGAATTCGAGATTTTTTGCATGCTCGAGCATCTCGTGCTCGAGCGCCTTGATGAGGGCCTTTTTCTGCTCGGGCACAAGAAGGTTATGTGCCTTCTTAAGCACCTCTATCTCGGTCGCGGCGGCCTCGGCGCGCTCCTCGTGATGGCGCTCGAGGATGTCGTTCACCGCCTTCTTTATGGTCGTGGGCGTAATGCCGTGCTCGGCGTTGTACCGCATCTGTATCTCGCGGCGGCGGGCGGTCTCGCCCATGGCGGCGCGCATCGCGTCGGACACGCGGTCGGCGTACATCACCACCTTGCCGGCCGCATTGCGCGCCGCACGGCCGATGATCTGGATAAGGCTCGTCGCTGAGCGGAGGAAGCCGATCTTGTCCGCATCAAGAATGGCGATGAACGACACCTCCGGCAGATCGATGCCCTCGCGGAGGAGGTTGATGCCCACAAGGACGTCGTACTCGCCCTCGCGGAGAGACTTGAGAATCTCGACGCGCTCGATGGTCTCGACCTCGCTGTGGAGATAGGCGACCTTGAGCCCGAGGCCCGAAAGGTATTCGGTGAGCTCCTCCGCCATACGCTTCGTGAGCGTGAGTATAAGGCTGCGCTCGCCAGAGGCAATGCGGCGCCTCACCTCAGCGTAAATGTCCTCCATCTGGCCTTCGGAGGGGCGGACCTCGATTTCGGGATCGACAAGCCCCGTGGGCCGTATGAGCTGCTCGACGGGCGGCCCCGACTTCTCAAGCTCCTCCTTGCCCGGGGTGGCGGAGACATAGATCACCTGGCCGGTGAGCCGCTCGAACTCCTCGTACTTAAGCGGCCGATTATCGAGCGCGGAGGGTAGGCGAAAGCCATAGTCGACAAGATTCTGCTTTCGAGCGCGGTCGCCAGCGTACATCGCGCCGATCTGCGGAAGGCTCACGTGCGACTCGTCGATGAAGGTGATAAAACCTGGCGGATAGTAGTCGAGGAGGACGGATGGCGGCTCGCCGCGCCGCCTACCAGAGAGCGGACCTGAGTAATTCTCGATGCCGGGGCAGTAGCCCATCTCTTCGAGCATCTCGAGGTCATACTCTGTGCGCGTCTTAAGTCGCTGCGCCTCGACAAGTTTATTGGCCCGCATGAGTTCATCGTACCGTTCCTTGAGCTCTGCGCGCAGAGCCTCGAGCGTGCGATGTATCTGCTCCTCGGGCATGACAAACTGCTTGGCGGGATAAATGACCGCGGCGTCGAGCTCCTCGAGCACCGTGCCGGACACGGGATCGAAGCGCCGTATGCGCTCGACCCGGTCGTAATCGAACTCGACGCGATAGGCCTCTTTCGTATAGGCGGGGCAGACCTCGAGAACATCACCGCGGAAGCGGAATCGGCCGCGTTCAAGCACCGCATCGTTCCGCTCGTACTGAAGCGCCACAAGGCGCCCCTTCACACGATCAAGGTCAAGCTCCTCGCCAACCTCGAGGGCGAGCTTCATCTCCCTATAAACCTCGGGCGTCGCAAGGCCGTAGATGCAGGAGACGGTCGCGACGATGATGACGTCCCGCCGCTCCATGAGACTACGCGTGGCAGAAAGCCTCATACGGTCGATCTCGTCGTTGATCGAAGAATCCTTCTCGATGTAGAGATCGCGCGAGGGGACGTAGGCCTCGGGCTGGTAGTAGTCATAATATGAAACAAAGTACTCGACCGCGTTTTCCGGAAAAAATGCCTTAAACTCGCGGTAGAGCTGGGCAGAGAGCGTCTTGTTGTGTGAAATGACGAGGGCGGGGCGCTGCACAGCTTCGATGACCTTCGCCATCGTGAAGGTCTTGCCCGAGCCGGTGACGCCTTTAAGCGTCTGCCAGCGCCTGCCTTCCGCAAGGCCGCGGGCGAGCGCCTCGATGGCCGCACCCTGGTCTCCGGCAGGCCCGTAGGGCGCGACCACCTTGAACGGTTTCATCTTTCTCCCCTTTAAAAGGTCAGCGCGGCTTCGGCAACGAACAGCCCCATCGGGGCGCTATTTCACATACTGGGCCCGATCGGCGAGGGTGATCTCCGTCACGGCCTTTTTCCCGCCTCGCCAATACTCAACCGTCACTCGCTCGCCCGGCTTGTTGTCTTCGAGGGCGGAATAAAGATCGGCGATGCTCGCGACCTTCATTCCGTCGACCATCGTGATGATGTCACCGCCGACGTAAAACACCGAGCGGCCATAACGAACCGCCGTGGCGCCGCCCCGGAGCCCGGCGCGATCGGCGTTGCCCCCCTTTTTGGTCTGCGACACGAGAAGGCCCTGCTCGACCGACACCGCATACCCGCTCTGCTTCATGTATTCGACGAGCGCGGGGAATAGTTGGACCGAATCCAACTCGATCCACCCCCGCCGGACCATGCCATCCTTGATGAGGTCGGGAACGATGCGCTTTGCCGTATTGACCGGCACGGCGAAACCGACACCCACCGAACCACCCGAAGGCGTATAGATCATCGTATTAATGCCGATGATCTCACCACGGGAGTTAAGGAGAGGGCCGCCCGAGTTGCCGGGGTTGATGGAGGCGTCGGTCTGGATCATATCGCGGATCACGGTCTTCTCGTCCTTCTGGACGGGGCGGCCAAGTCCGGAGACGATGCCGCGGGTGAGGGTGCGCTCCAGGCCGAAGGGGTTGCCAATCGCGAGCACCTTTTGGCCAACCTTGAGCCGTGAAGAATCGCCATAGGGTAGCACGGTAAGCCTCATCCCCTTGGGCGGCTCGAATTTGATGACCGCAAGATCGTTCTCAGGGTCAACCCCGACCACCTGCGCCTCGAGGCGGCTACCATCGGCCAAGTTGACAAAAAGCTTGTACGCTCCCTTTACAACGTGGTAGTTCGTGAGGACATAGCCACGCGCGTCGATGATCGACCCAGAGCCCGATCCCCCGTCCTGGGGGACGGGCTCCATAAACCAGTTAATCGCGACCACCTCGGTTGTAATATTGACGACGCCCTCATTGAGGCGCTCGTAGACATCGATGTTCTCACGTTCATCCTGGGTATACTCGGCAGTAAGCTGAACGTCGAGGGCAAGCGGCGCACGGCCGGCTGCGGCAGGAGGAGCGGCCTCGGCCACCTGAGTCGAGGGCTCGCGCGGCGCCGACGCGGAAGACCGCGGGGCAAAGGCACCAAAACCCAGGGCAAGGAGGAGTGCGAGCGCCACGCCGCCTGAGCCGACGAGGATAAGCTGACCACGACTATAAAGTCTCATTCCATCCTCCTCATTTTGAGAATATAGCAAAACGCTGCGTGACACGTAAACCTGGCCTGAGAGCTTAGGGCGATGGCCACTCTTGACACCCGCCGCGTTTATTGGCTAGTTTTAGCCCGAAGCTTCCTTTGAGGTAAAGCTTCTTGAGCGACGACGGGAATGTTCCGCCAGAGCTCTGTCGCTGCGCCGGTCGTATAACGGCTATTACCCCAGCCTTCCAAGCTGGAGACGAGGGTTCGACTCCCTTTCGGCGCTCTTTGAACGAATCACTACTCCGTGATGGCCTGTCCGCCCTCTCGCTTGCCCGCGACGGCTCCATCTTCACCGCCCTCTGCCGTTACTACGCGGCAATCGAAGAATGGAATCCTGCCTATGGCCTTGTCGGCGCAACGGGCGACGAGCTTATCGTCAAGCATCTCCTCGACTCGCTCGCACCGCTTGCCGAGATTCGTGCATGTCTTGCATCGATAGCAGCCACGCGTGCTTACCCAGAGAATGTCGATCTTGCGCGCCATACACTCGCCGATCTCGGCACCGGGGCGGGGCTTCCCGGCATTCCCCTCTCCCTTGCCCTCCCCGGCCTCCGCGTCACCCTCATTGACCGCATGACCCGCCGCATACGTTTCCTTGAGTCTATGCGCGAAGCCATTCCCCTCCCCGATGTCGAGATCCTCGAGGAGCAGGTCGAACGGGCTAAGGGACGCTATGATCTTGTGACCTTCCGCGCGTTTAGGCCCTTCGAACGAAAGCTGTTTAAGCGTGTCTTCGCCCTTTGCGCTCCCGACGGCTATGTCTGCGCCTACAAGGGCAAAGCCGACAAAGCAGAGGCAGAGCTCGCCGCGATCGAAGGACTCTATGGTAGCGCGAGGATTGTCCCTATCAAAGTGCCCTTCCTTGGCGACGAGCGTTGCCTCGTCATTATGAGCCCCGCGGCGCGGTAGGCCCCAGGCCCATGGGATGGTGCATCGAGCCCCTGCCCCCTTTATCGCCAAGGATGTTTTAGGCGATACTGCGGTCATGTTCCCCCGCATCGTCACGCATCACCGCGTCTCGCCGGACCCAGACCTGTATATACCAACCTGGCTCATCGATACCGAACTCCTTGTCGAGCGGCTCAACGATCTCGACTCCGAGACGCTCGCCCGGCTTACCGCCCTCCGTCTCGAGCGGAGGGCAAACCACAACACTGAGGGTGAAAACAGCTAAGAGGCGGCATTCTGCCGCCAACCTTGCTAGCCGCCCGCACGAAGGTGCACAAGCGCATCGCGAAGATCCTCAATCTCCTTGAGCCAAAAGGCGCGGCTCCCCCACTCAGGGAATTCCCGGCGGAACCAATAATCCTCTCTCTGACGGGCGCGCCAGGCCAAAAAGTGGATCATGCGGTAAAAACGCAAGGGCTCAAACAGCGCGAATGAGGCCACGCCTAAGGCCGAGGCCTCGGTAGCCGCGGTCTCGGACGCCGCAGCTGCGGCATAGCCCTCTTCAAGGAGCGCCAGTTCGCGCCCCGACTCGGCCGCACGTCCCGGCAGGAGGAGCCAGAGATCTTGCGCCGCCGGTCCCATCATCATGTCGTCGAAATCGAGAAGGACAAGGCCTCTTTCCGGGTTATCGAGGATATTGCCGCGGTGAAGGTCGCCGTGGATCCGCTGCACGGGTAGGCCGTCAAAGCGCGGAGCCGCACGCTCAAGCCCCTCACAGGCAAGCTCTTCGAACTCCGCGGCAAGGTCGGGGCTGACAAGGGGAAGGATTGCGGCAAGGTTTGCCTGCGCGAGCTCGGGGCCGAGACGCGGGCGCCCGGGCGCGGCGGATGCGCGCCCGACCGCGTGGAGGCGGCCGACCAGTGTTCCGAGCCTGAGCCAATCGGCCTCGGTTTCGGGCTCGAAATTCCGCCCCCCCACGCGCGGGAAAAGGGCGAAGAACAAGGAGGCGGCATCCCCGGCGCCCGCATCATCGGTCTCAAGAACGAGTTCGGAAATGCTTTCGCCATCGAGGTTGCAAAGCGGCACCGCGACGGGGATCGCCGCCTGGACGCAATCGCGGAGAAAGCGATGCTCATCTTCAAGCGCGGCAAGGGGCCAGCGTCCAGGGCGGTAGAACTTGGCGACAAAGCCGCGACCAGATTCGTCCCGGACGCCATAGACGCGATTTACATAACTCGGATATGCCTGGACCGTGCCGTCAAGACGAAGCGCATAGGCCTCCTCAAGCGCCTCGATGGCAAGCGGGGGCGATAGAAGATCAAAGCCGGAATTCACCTCAGAGCCTCCCGAAAACCCCATGAGGATGTCATGCGCGCTCGGCAAGCTCTTCCCACCTCCGCGTCTTCGCGTCGATGAGAAGACCGAGCTCGGCATACCGACGAGAGCCCTTGGCCAGCGCGGCGGGATCGGGCGCGGAGCTCGCAAACAGCGCTTCAAGCGCCGCCTTCTCCGCTTCAAGCGCCTCTATCTCGGGAAGAATGGCCTCGAACTCGCAACGTTCCGCGAAGCTGAGCCTTGCGCGCGCGGCACGCGACGGAGGTTCGGCGGGGGCGCAGGGATTATCGGACCCGCGATGCTCAGCGGAAAAGGGCGCGCCGACAAGAGACGCCTCCGCCTCGCGCTCGCGAAATTCTCCATAATTCCCGGGAAATTCGCGAACGGCGCCCGAGCCGTCGAGCACGAGCAGGAAGGAGGCGACACGGTCGAGAAAGGCCCGGTCGTGCGAAACGACCAATACGCAACCGCGGAAGTCATCGAGAAAATCCTCAAGCAATTCGATGGTCTCGATATCGAGATCGTTTGTTGGCTCGTCCAGGATCAGGAAGTTGGGCGACTCGGCGAGAAGTCGGACGAGTTCGAGACGGCGGCGCTCGCCGCCTGAAAGTCGCGCGATCGGAAGCTCCTGGAACTCGCGGGGGAAGAGGAAGCGCTCAAGAAGCTGCTCGGCCGAAAGAACGCTACCGTCCCGCATGCGCAAGACTTCCGCCCGCTCGCGCACGAAGTCAAGGACGCTTGTCGATGCATCAACGAGCGAGCCGAGTTGGTCAAAATACCCGAGCCTGAGCGTTTCTCCGCGGATAATGCGGCCTTCATCGGGTTCGCGACGGCCGGCGGCAAGGTCGAGCAGAGTCGACTTGCCGACGCCGTTCGGGCCCACGACACCCACGCGGTCGCCTTTCGAAAACTCGTAGGAGAAACCCTCGATGACCGTCGTGGAGCCGTAACGCTTCGTCACAGCCTCGAACTCGAGCACCCGTCGCCCAAGGCGGCTTTCGAGCGCGGAGAACTCTTCAAGCTGCGGACCGCGCTCAAGAACATCCGCTTCCATGCCGCGGATCTTCTCCTTCCGACGGCGCGACTTCCCCGCGCGAGCCCGTGCCCCGCGGTTTAGCCACTCGAGCTCAATCTTGAGCTTTGTAAGACGCCGCGAGTCGGCTTTCTCGAGCGCGGCCCAGCGCTCGGCCTTGCGCGCAAGATAGGCGGAATAGTTGCCGGGATGGCGATGCACGCGGCCCTGCTCGATTTCGAGCATGGAGTTGCACACCGCATCGAGAAACCAGCGGTCGTGGGAGACAAGGATGAAGGCCACGCCCGAGGCAAGGAGGCGGCGTTCGAGCCACTCGATCGTCTCCACATCGAGGTGGTTTGTGGGCTCATCAAGGAGGAGAAGGTCGCTTTGCGGCGCGAGCGTGCGCGCGAGGGCCGCCTTCTTCAGCATGCCGCCTGAGAAGGTCGCCATCGGCGTCGGAAGCGGCGGAAGACCGAGCTCGGAACAGTAGGACGCATACCGCTGCTCAAGGTCGAGAGCTCCATCCGCCTCGAGCGCGGCATGGAGACGCGAAAGCTCACGCTCGCGCGAGATGTCCTCCTGCGCCTGGGCGGATGAACCTGCACCCGGCGCAAGAAGCCGTTCATAGGCGCGAAGAAGCTTGATCTCCGGGGATTCTCCTTCGAGGAGAAAGTCGCGGAGCGTCGCGGTAGGCGTGAACTGCGGTCTTTGGGGCAGGACGGCGATGCGCAGTCCGCGCTTGTGCGCAATTCTGCCTTCGTCGGGATCGAGGTCACCTGAAATGACGCGGAGGAGCGTGCTCTTTCCTGATCCGTTGCGCCCCACGAGGCCCATGCGGTCGCCTGAGTCTATGCCAAGCGAGAGTTCGCGAAAAAGCGGCGCATCCTTCAAGGTCTTCGACACGCCGTCGAGCGAGATGAGGTTCACGCGGGGACTATAGCCGATCGCCCGGCAATTAGCCTATGCCCCGCTTCGCTCCCTCGGCCTCCGCTTCGCGGGGGGCCACTTCTTCTGGCAGACGGAGCACGCGCCGCTGCTCGCCCTCACGCCTCAGGATGCCCTCGTCGCCAAGCCGGTTCATAAGCGGCAGGAGCCACTTGCGCGAAAGCCCTGTCGCACGCTTCGCCTCGGCGAGTGGAATCACATCACCGGGTTTGCGCCCGGCAAGGAGGGCGTCTCGGAGCGCACAATAGGCCTCGCGCGAGAGAAAAAGCCGCGAGTCGAGCGCAACAACGAGGCCGAGGGAGCAAAGTGGGGAAAGCTCCTTGCGCGTGCCTGCGCCACCCTCGAGTTCGAGATCGAAGCCCCGCGCGCCTGCGGCGCAAAGGTGGGCAAGGAGGGGACGCGAAGCGAGAGGCACCCGGCCCTCGTCACCGCATGAGCGCAAAGGCGCCCCGTGAGCCTCCCCGCCCTCCCCAGCCTTGTGCAGCTCGGGCGCGGGAACAAGGCGGCCTCCAACGAGGGCGACTTCTCCTTCCGCCGCCACAAGGGCAAGGAGCTTGCGGCCCGCCTCCGCGGGAAGGCCCATCTTTCCGGCAAAGCCCTCCCCGGGGAAACCACCCGGGCATTCTGAGAGCTTTCGCGCATAAGCACAGGCACGCGCAAAGGTCGTCTGAGAAAAGACTGTCCGTCCAGAACGCCTAGAGCCTACGAATGCCGCTTCGTCGGATTCAAGTTCGAGGAACCCGCATCGCTCGAGCTCGCAGGCCCGTGCAAGAAGGCTGCGCTCTTCGCCGACTAAGGTGGCCGCGCGCGCGAGGGCCGCCTCGAGTTCACGTCGGCCCTCGCGCGAGGCGCCGCCAGAGCAGACAAAACGTCCTGCGGCAAGGATGTCCGCACCGCCTGAGCGGAGGAGGACGACCGCCGCCCCGGGAAGCAGGGGAAGCGGCTTTTCGACTTCAAGACGCACGAAACCCCTGACGCTCGCAGGCCAGACGCGGGCCATGCGGTGCGCCGCACCGACAGCGAGCTCGAGCTCGCTACCGGGACGGGGACGAAACTGCACCCAGCGTGGCGCAAGCGCAAGGTACAGCGAACGAGCGACTTCCACCTTGAGGCTCGGGGCGGCGAGGAGGTCTCCGCGTGCTACTTCGGCGCGCGGCCGACCGAGAGCGAGCGCGACGCGATCGCCAGGAAGCGCGACCTCTGCAGGTCTCCCATACCGCTCGAGCGAGCGGACGCGAAGTGCCTCTTCCGCTCCGTGGAGGACGAGTTCGTCATCGGGGCAAAGAGCCGCGCCCCGAAGCGTCCCTGCGACCACAAGGCCGACGCCGCGGAGGGTGAAGGCACGATCGACAAAGAGGTGGGCACCGCGCGCGTCCTCGCCCTGGGGGAGGGCGCGAAGGCGGGCGGCAAGCGCGGCACGGAGCTCGGGGATGCCACGCCCCGCGGGAGAGTCGACCGGGAACCAGGCCGGTAGCCCCCCCGTCGCGCAGGCAATGCGGCGAGCAGCGTCCTCGCCGACCGCCTTGAGTCTTTCCTCGGCAACAAGATCCGCCTTGGTCACCGCGACCGCAAGGACGGGCACCTCAAGCGCGGCGAGCACCTCAAGATGCCGCTCGCTCTGCTCCATCCAGCCGTCGTCAGCGGCCACGACAAAAAGAGCTCCATCAACGCCGGTCGCGCCCGCCACCATGTTGCGGATAAAGCGTTCGTGGCCGGGCACATCGATCACACCGACCTCGCCGAGCCCCTGGGCGGCAAAGCGTGCAAAACCCAAGTCCGTCGTCATTCCGCGCGCCTTCTCCTCAGGGAGGCGGTCGGTGTCGATGCCGGTGAGAGCAACGACGAGGGCGGTCTTTCCGTGGTCGACGTGCCCCGCGCTACCGATCACCGGCATGGCGCACCCCCCTCCTCCCCTGCGATAGGGGGCGCCCCGGGGCCGACACTGCCAGTAGCCAGCCGGACGAGGGCGTCGGCGATGACGCGCGCGACGAGATGGGGGTCTTCGCGCACGAGGGCGGCGAGATCGACAAGGAGCCGTCCCCCCTCGATGCGGCCGACAAGTGGGGGGTCGCCTGAACGCAGGGCGCGGCTTAAGGCCTCAGGCTCATAAGAAAACACGAGCGCCCGCGAAGGGAAGGACTCGTCGGGCGTCGAACCGCCTCCGTAGGCCCCCTCGCTCGGCACAATCTGCGCCTCGCAGGACGGAAGCGCGGCAAGAACTCTGCGCCCGAAGGCTTCGAGATCTGCGGGATCCGGCGCCGCGGCGGCGGAAGGAACGCCGTCGAGCGCCCGCGCAAGGCGGGCTTCGAGCAGACTGAGGACAGTCTTCCCCGGCCGGAAGGCGCGATAGAGCGGATGACGCGCGCAAGCCATGACGAGATCACGGCGGCCCGCGACAACGCCCGCCTGCGGCCCCCCGAGGAGCTTGTCGCAGGAAAAGCAGAGCGAGTCGGCGCCTTGGCGCGCAAGCTGGGCGAGGCTAGTCTCACCCGGCCATCCTGAGCGATAGGCGCCCGATCCCTGATCGACGATGAGCGGAACGCGGCCCTTCACTGCCGCGGCGAGCTCGGCCACCGAGGGCGAAGCGACGAAGCCTCGCAGCGCAAAGTTGGAGGTGTGGACGCGGAGGATAAGCGCGGTCTCGGGCCCGAGGGCGGAAAGGTAGTCGTCGACCGTCGTCACGTTGGTCGTTCCGACCTCGACAAGACGGGCGCCCGAAAGCGCAAGAATTTCGGGCACGCGAAATCCGCCGCCGATCTGCACCGCCTCGCCGCGGGAGACAAGTACCTCGCGCCCCCGAGCACAGGCCGTGAGTAGCAAAAGGAGCGCGGCGGCGTTGTTGTTGACGATGAGCGCCGCCTCCGTGCCGACAAGCCGGGATGCGAATTCCGGCGCAAGCCCGCCCCGGGGCCCCCGCTCCCCCGAGGCAAGATCGAATTCGAGACTCGAATATCCCGTGTTTGCCGCTTCGGCGCGCCTCCAATCCGCCGCATCAAGAGGACTGCGGCCGAGGTTTGTGTGGAGGAGCACTCCTGTTCCATTCAGGACTTTGATGATCCCCTGCCGCAGCAGTGTCGCACAGCGGCGGGCAACGCGCCGTGCCGTCTCCTCGAGCGATGGAGCCGGAACGCCTTTGGCCAGCGCCTTTCGCGCCGTATCGAGCTCGGCACGGAGTTCTTCGACAACAATGATGCGCGGCAGTGCGGCAAGCGCAGGTGATAGCAGGGGAGATTCAAGGACACGCCCCGCCTGCGGGAGGCTACGGTAAGCCTGCGGTTCGGGCATGGGGCTTATTCCCACCTTTATATAAGAGTTCTCGGAAGAGGCAGGAATCGAACCTGCCGCCGCGCGAGGCGCGACCGACGGTTTTGAAGACCGCGAGAGCCACCAGGCCCCATCAGCTTCCACTACTCATAATCTAGCAGGACGCTGAATACGAGTCAACGCGTGCGCTTCAACGTGCGTGATCGAGTGTGATTTTGTACCGGCACCGGCTAGGGGATGAACCTGCGTGCGAAAACGCCTTCGGTACCGTTGACGGCGCCGCAGCAGAGGGATACCATGGCGAACCATGGAACGAGAGAGAATAAGACTGACGTCGATGTGCTCGGCGGCTGGGTGAGCGGCAAAAACGGGCCCCGCGGCCCTGGCGCAGGTCCTGCGTCCGCTTACCGAGCTTTTTCCGCGCACTGACGCGCCCGGCCTCCTTGTCGGTCTTGAAGAAGGCGATGACGCGGCCGTTTACACATTGAGCGACTCACAGGCGCTGATCTTCACGGCGGATTTCTTCACGCCCGTCGTCGATGATCCGTGCGCGTTTGGCGCCATTGCAGCGGCTAACGCGCTGTCCGATGTGTACGCGACGGGCGGCGAGCCGATACTCGCGCTCAACTTAGCGGCATTCCCCCCCGATCTCGAGGAGGAGACGGTCGCGGACATTCTGCGCGGCGGAGCGGAAAAGGCGCTTGAAGCGGGCTGTCCCGTGGCGGGTGGCCACACAATCATGGACCCGGAGCCAAAGTACGGGATGGCCGTGGCGGGCATCGCGCGACCGGACGAGCTCTTCCTCAAGACGGCGCTTAGGGAAGGCGATCTACTCGTCCTCACAAAGCCACTCGGCACGGGTGTCGTCACGACGGCAGCAAAGGAGGATCGCGCGGAGGCGGGTGAAATCGCGGAAGCGGTCGCCTCGATGAAACGCCTGAATCGCGACGCGGCGCGCGCCTTCAAAAATGCCGGCGTGCGAGCTGCCACCGATGTGACGGGCTTCGGCTTCGCGGGGCATGCCCTTGAGCTCGCCGACAAAAGCGGTCTTGCGCTCGAGGTGTTCGCGCGCTCCCTCCCCTTCCTTCCCGGGGCGCGAAGGCTTGCCGCCGAGGGTTCCCTTCCCGGAGGGGCCCTGCGGAATCGTTCCTATTACGCAAGCCGGGTCGAATTCGCCCCGGCGCTCGACGAGGTCGAACGGGCGCTCTTTTTCAGCCCGGAGACCTCAGGCGGACTCCTTGCAGGAATCCGCGAGGAGCGCCTTGAGACATGCATGCGCGAACTTCGCGCGGCGGGCGTAAAGGCCAGCGTAGTCGGCCGCGTCTTGCCGCGTGTGAATAGGCCGGGTATTCGCGTCGTTGACGCGTGCGTCGTTGACGCGTGCGTCGTTGACGCGTGCGTCGTTGACGCGTGCGTCGTTGACGCATCCGGCTAACCCCGGGCCTCCAGAGGGCGGCGCGGGGGATAGAATCCGCATCGCCTGCAAAAGGAGGCTTCTTTTAAATGGGCAAAAAAGCATCGCTTTTCTCAACTGCACCGGGCATAATCGTTGTCGGCGCCTTTATCGGAAGCGCGGCTGCGCTCCTTTCGGTGCTCGGAAATCCCGCGAACATGGGTATCTGCGTCGCCTGCTTCACCCGCGACCTCACGGGCGCACTGGGTTTTCATCGCGCCAGTTCCGTCCAGTACTTAAGGCCAGAGATACCGGCATTTATCCTCGGCTCCTTCGCCGCCGCCCTCCTTGCAGGCGAGTGGCGCCCCCGTTCGGGCTCTTCGCCCTTTGTAAGGCTCCTCCTCGGCGCACTCGCGATGATCGGTGCCCTCGTTTTCCTTGGCTGCCCCTGGCGCGCATGGCTCAGGCTCGCTGGCGGTGACTGGAATGCGCTCCTCGGCCTTGCGGGACTGTTCGCCGGCATCCTTGTCGGCATTGTCTTCTTAAAGCGCGGATACAGCCTCGGCCGGAACTATCCGCAGCCCGCGTCCCTCGGCCTCGTCATGCCCCTCCTCGCGGCCGCGCTCCTTGTTCTCCTCGCGCTCTCGCCGCTCTTCGGCCGCGACGCGGCGGGCAATCCGACCGGTCCGATCTTTCGAAGCGTGAAGGGTCCGGGCGCAGAGGCGGCGAGCGAGCTCGTTGCAGCGGCGATCGGCCTCGCGGTCGGCTTCCTCGCCCAACGGAGCCGCTTCTGCACAGTGGGAGCGCTCCGCGACCTAGTCCTCTTCCGCGATGCGCGCCTCTTTCTGGGCCTTGCGGCGCTCTTTGTTTCTGCCCTTATCGTGAACCTCGCTACAGGGCGCTTTCATCCCGGATTCGCGGGCCAGCCCATCGCCCACTCTGACGGTGTGTGGAATTTCGGGGGCATGGCGCTCTCTGGACTCGCCTTCACGCTCGCAGGCGGCTGCCCCGGAAGGCAGATATTCCTTTCAGGCGAGGGTGATGGCGACGCGGGGGTCTTCGTCGTGGGCATGATCCTCGGTGCGGCCATATCGCACAACTTCAACCTTGCAAGTAGCGCGGCCGGTCCCTCGCCCTACGGCCCAGCCGCCGTCATCGCAGGCCTTGTGCTCACGCTGGCGATCGGATTAGGGTTCAGGGAGCGCGCAAGCGCGGCATGAATGGTTAAAAGAAGGAGTGACTTGTATGGAAACAACACCGAGCATCGTCGTCGACGCCCGAGGTCTTGCCTGCCCCGAGCCGGTCATGCGTGCCAAGGCTGCCCTTGTCCGCGCGAAAGGGGGTAGCGTCGAGGTACTCGTCGACAACGGAACGAGCAGGGACAACGTCGCACGCCTTGCCTCGCGCGAAGGCCGCGCCGCCGAGATCCGCGACAACGCCCCCGACGGGTGGAGGATAATCATCTCCGCCGCAGGAATCTGAACATGGCGCCCCCCGCGAACGATAAGGTGGTCTACCTCGACGCCGCCGCGACGAGTTGGCCGAAACCACCAGAGGTGCTTGCTGCTCTTACGCGGCACTTAGCCGACTCAGGCGGCAATCCTGGACGCGCGGGGCACCGCCTTTCGCTCGCGGCGGGGCGAAATTTATGCGCGGTGCGCGAGGGGCTTGCGGCGCTTTTCGGCCTCAAGGACCCCTCGCGCATTGCCTTCTCCTCGGGGGCGACTGAATCGCTCAACCTCGCCCTGCGCGGCCTCCTTAGGCGCGGCGACGTCGTTGTCGCCGACCCGCTCATTCACAACGCTTCTGCGCGCGTCATCTCAGCCCTGGCTCACGAGGGCGTTCATGTGGTGCATGCGCCGCCTGATGCATCGGGAGCCTTCGACCTCGACGCCTTCGTAGCCGCGCTTCGCACGGCCGCCGAGCAATGCCGCGGACGCGTGCTCGGCCTCCTTACCCTTGCCTCCAACGTCTCGGGCACTATCGCGCCGCTCGGCGCCGCCGCGGAGGCGGCTCGTGAGGCGGACGCGATGCTCGTCGTCGACGCCGCCCAGGCTGTCGGGCACCTGCCCATCGATCTTGCCGAAGCGCCTAACGCGCTTCTCGCCTTTGCGGGACACAAGGGACTTCTCGGCCTCCAGGGCTCAGGAGGGCTTGCGCTCGGCGCGGAAATCGATCCCGCCCTGCTTATCCCCTTGCGACGCGGCGGAACCGGCAGCAGATCCGAGAGCGAGGAGCAGCCCGACTTTCTCCCTGACCGCTTTGAAGCGGGCACGCCCAACCCGCCAGGCATAGTGGCCCTCGGGGCAGGCGTGGCCCTGCTCCGCGCGGCGAGCCTTGACGCGGAAGAGGAGCGCGGAGCGGAAAAGTCGCGACTCCTCATCGAGGGCCTGTGTCGTATCGGCGGCTTAAGAATACTCGGCCCCGGTCCCGAGGCCCGCCGTATTGGACTTGTATCCTTTACGGTCGAAGGCGCCGATCCCGCCGCTGTCGCGCTCGCGCTCGACGACGAATTCGGCGTTCTCTGCCGCGTCGGACTCCACTGCGCGCCGCGCGCGCACCGCGCTCTAGGGAGCTATCCGGACGGCGCGATACGCTTCGCGCCCGGGCGAGACGTCGATGAAGACGCACTGCACTACGCGCTCGATTCGCTTGCTCAGGTCCTGAAGCGGGAGCGCTCGCGGTGAACCCTACCCATCCCCCCTTCGCCTACGTCCTCTTTTTCACGAGCGCGGCTGCCTTCCGCGCTGAGCGCGTGGCGCGCGATGCGGGTATTGCCGGCGCGCGGCTTGTGCCGACCCCGCGCTCGCTCTCGAGCGACTGCGGAGCCGCCCTCAGGCTCGACGAGGCCGCCGCGGAGGCCGTAGCGACGCTCCTTCTAAACGCAGCCGTTCCCTTCGACCGCATCGAACGCGTCTCGTGAATGCAACAGGGCCGCCTTGGGATAAGCCCCAAGACGGCCCGTGAGAGCGCTTTACGGCGAAAAGAAGCGCGCCTTAGCGCCAGGTGTGCGTCACATACTTGACCGCAGGATCGGCGGCCTTGAGCGTCGCATCGGCAGTGAGCACCTGGCTCGAGCCGTCAAAACTCCGGACATTGGTCCAGCCGAGGACCTCAGAAAACACCCACCACCACGAGGTGCAGAGAACGCCTGAATCGCAGTAGACGATGGTCTCGGTCTTCGGGTTAAGGCCGAGCTTCGCGGCCATCGCCTCGAGCTCCGCCTTGGGCCGCACCATGCCCTCAGGCGTGGTGATCCAGTTGTACGGCAGGGAGAAGGCGCCCGGGAAGTGTCCCGCCTGTGCGACAAAAGCCTGCCGTGCAAGGCCGAAATAGCTGTCGTAGCTACGTGCATCGACAATCTGGGCCTTGCTCGCCTTGAGCACATAGGCCTTGTCGGCGAAATATGCATAGACGTACTTCTTGACCGTGTAATCGCCCTTCTTCAGAGTGATGTCGGTCGAAACGGGCTTGCCGGCGGCAAGCCAGGCCTTGTACCCGCCATCGAGAATGCCGACATTCGCAAGGCCGGCGTACTTGAGAGTCCAGGCGACGCGAGTAGCCCAGGCGATGCGCGAGCCGTCAGCCTCGACGACAACGATGATCGAATCGGCTTTGACGCCGGCCGCCTGGAGGACGTCGCTCAAGTCATCAGCCTCGGGCACCTCGTTCTTGAGCTCGCCCTTGGCGACATAGATCGTGGAGCCGAGGACGCTCGAAGCGCCCGGCACATGGCCCGCCTTGTAGTCACCAGGGGCGCGCATGTCAAGGATGACGAGGCGCGGATTCGAAAGATTCGCCTCGAGCCAAGAGGCATCGACAAATGGCGCGATGTCGGCTGCGAACGCGAACGGCGCAAGGCAGGCCGCAAGGAGAAGGACAGCAAGAAACTTCTTCATCGTATTCCACTCCTTAAGATGATCAGTACGAGAATTTGAAGATGAGGCGCTTATTCGCCTCGGAGCCGCCAGAGGGCAGCCCCTCTTCGCTTAGGAAATTGGCCTGCTCGGCATGGCAGGATCCGCAGTCGCGCGTGCGGTCCGTGCGCTTGCGTGTGTTGTGCGGCACCGTGTCCCAGAAGTTCGGCAAGGCATCGTAGTTCCCTTGCGCGATGCCGGCCTTCTTGAACGTGTCACGCACCGTCGGCACGAGCCTGAGCGTCGTTATCTGCCCCGGCTTTCGTGGGTTTTCCCCGATGACAAACTGCGGACTCGAGGTGGCTCCTTCGCCAAGATGGCACGAGGCGCAACCCCGATAACTCGAGGAGGCGTGGCAGGCCGAACAGGAGACCTTGTCGCCATGGTCGGCGTGGGCCTCCTTGGCCTTGTCCGTCTTCTCGGAGCCTGCGGGATGGCAGGCGGCGCAGCTTGGCTTGTCGGGCACCGAACGGCGGTCGGCCTGGGCGCCGAGGCTCGCATGCAGCTCGGATCCCTTGTGGCAATCCACGCAGCTCATGCCTTTTTGATAGTGCACATCGGGGTTGCCGCCGTATTCGCCCGTGAATTCGGGGTACACGCGGCCACCGTGGCAGAGGGCGCAGGTTTTCGATTCGTCCTTGCGAACGAATTTATGCCCGGCCATAAGCCCGAGATTGACACCCGAGACGACGGGACTCTTCACATGGCAGTCGCCGCAGGATGCGTGGCAGGACCTGCAGGACTGCTCGAACACTGCGGCATCGTAGGTCTTTGCCTCGGCAGCGGAAAAACGCGGCCTAACGCCCGACTTCATGCCGGCGGTCGAATAATGGAGCGACAGTTTGTAGGTCTTAGCGATGCCCCCATGGCAACTCGCACAGCTTGCAGGATCGTCGGAAGGACGCTTCACGAGGCCCTTATGTGCCTCGGTCTTGGTCGTCCCCGCAGACGTTCCCTTGTGGCAGGATGCGCAGTCCGCCGTGAGGTGAGGATCTTTTCCAATGAGGGCCTTGTCGACAACGAAGCCCTTGTACAGTTCATCCGCCCGGACCGGGGGAGGAGCGCCAGCTCAGCCCTCGCCCTCGGACGAGCCTTGCGCAGGCGGCACGAACAGCGACTTTATGGTCGCATCATTCGTATGGCACTTCACGCAAGACGATTCGGCGGCGCCGGCGCCAAGGACGCCAAGCACCCCGAAGCCGGCAAGCGCGAGGGCCGCGAGCGCGGAAGCTGACCGTTTCATGGGCTACCTCCTTTCCTGTGGTATGATCTTAAGCATACTCCTTAAGATCAGGTTCTGTAAAGTATAAAAATTACAATATATCTATATAACATATTAGCTTTATATTGACAGTCCACACGCGGCATCCTATCTTGAATGACCTGTTTCCCAAACCCGACTGCGCAATGGGGGTGTCGTGAAAAAAATCCTTACCTGGCTGCGATCCATGCGCCTTGCCATCGGCCTCATCGTGTATATGGCGGTGATGGGCATTCTTGCGACCCTCGTCCCCCAGGGGCGGGAGCCTGAGTTCTATGCAAGCCGCTATCCACGGCTCATCGCCGATCTTGTGGTAAGCTCGGGCTTTACGAGCTTCTTTCGGTCCTGGCTTTTCATCCTCCCTGCATTTCTTTTTTTCGCAAATCTCTCCGCCTGCACCATGACGCGGCTCCTTAACGAGCTTAAAAAAAAGGAGCGGCGGCGCCACGGACCGGACATCCTCCACCTGGGCCTTATGATCCTCGTCGTCGGCGCGATCATGACCTTCTCAGGCAGGCAAGAGGGCGCGGTGCGTCTTGCCGAAGGCGATGCCGTCGAGCTCCCCGATGGCCGGCTCTTGCGCCTCGAGCGCTTTGAATACCTCGCCTACGCCGATGGCCGCCCACGCGAATGGACGAGCGAAGTCGCCCTTCTCAACAAAGAGGGGAAGCCGGACCGCGCGAACTTCCCGATCCGCGTCAATGCGCCGCTTAAGGTCGGAGCGATTTCCATTTACCAGGTATCGCACGAGGTCGAACGTCTTCTCGTGCTCCGTATGCCGGGCGCAGAGGGGCCCGAGGTCCAGCGAAGCCTTGCCCAGGGCGAGGAGTTCGAAGCTGGCGGCACTTCGGTCTTTTTCATGGCCCCCGACGATGGAAGCGGCAAGGCAGTCGTACGCATTAAGACGCGCGATGCCGAACCTTCGGTGCGCAAGGTGCTAGCAGGCGACACGCTCGGCCCCTTTGTCGTCGCAGCGATCGAAAATCGCGACATATCCGGCCTTGAAGCGGTCGTCGACCCGGGCTACCCTATCGTGCTCGCAGGCCTCCTCCTCAGTGCGCTGGGCATCTTCGCCACCTTTATCCGCAAGCTCAAGGATGTCACCCCATGAACTACCTCCCTACCCTTGCCTTTGTGCTCCTCCTCGCGGCGGCCGCGCTCCAAGCGGCCTTCGCCTTCAAAAAAGAAAGGCGCGAAGAACCTGTTTCGCGATGGCTCATTCTCATTTCAGCCCTCCTCCTCGGTGCAACGACCGTCTCACGGAGTGTCGCGATAGGCTTCCCCGCGCTCACCGGCACCTATGAGTCGCTCGTCTTCTACGCCGCGGCGGTGTCGATACTGCTCTTCGTCTATCGCTCACAATCGCGCCTTCCACGGCTTCCGCTCATCGCGACGGGCGGCACCGTGGTAGCGGCCGTTCTCCTTGCACTCGCAAACTCGCCGCTTGCGCCCAAAGCGGCACTCGCGCCGATCCCGGCCCTTCGCTCAGGCTGGCTTATCCTTCACGTCGCCTTCACCTTCATTGGCGAGGCCTTTTTCGTAGCAGCCTTCGTCGCCTCTCTCGCTTTTCTCCTCGGGAAAAACGAAGCGAAAAAGGCGGACTACGATCGTATCACCTACACGGCGACCGCGCTCGGTTATCCCTTCTTCACCGCAGGCGCCCTTGTCTTTGGCGCTATTTGGGCAGAAAAAGCCTGGGGCGCTTGGTGGTCATGGGATCCCAAGGAGACCTGGGGCCTTGTTACCTGGCTCGTCTACACTGCCTATTTGCATCTCCGATTCACCCGCAAACGGCAGGACAAACTCCCCGCCCTTGTCTGCGTGCTCGGCTTTCTCTCCGCGCTTTTCACCTTTTTTGGGGTGAACTACCTTCTCCCCGGCCTCCACAGTTACCGCTAGACCGCCCCTTCCCGCGCGGCTACGTCCTGCGAGGGCTTGACCTCTGGGGTCAGCCCTCGCAGGCGCAGGCGCGCATACCGCCCGGGGCGCCTCACACTTGACTATATATAGTTTTTGATATATATTATCAGCACCAAAGGAGCGGATAGCGTGCGTAAAATTATCATTGTCGGTGGCGTCGCTGCCGGTGCAACGGCCGCAGCGCGTGCACGACGGCTCGATGAAACTGCACAGATCACCATCGTAGAGCGTGGCCCCTATGTATCCTTCGCCAATTGCGGTCTCCCTTACCGCATTTCCGGCGATGTCAAAAAGCGAAGCGCCCTCATTCTCCAAACCCCTGAGGGGTTCGAGGCACGCTACCGCGTGAAGGTCCTCCTCGACACCGAGGCTATCGCCATCGATCGCGCGGAAAAAGAGCTTAAGGTGCGGGGGCCCGAGGGAGAAACAAGCCTTCCCTACGACGCTCTCATCCTCGCGCAGGGCGGAAGCCCCTTTATGCCGCCGATCGAAGGTCTGGGAGCCCCTCATGTCTTCCGGCTTTGGACCATTCCGGACATGGATGCGATCGACGCCTACATCGCCGAGCAAAAGCCGAAGACCGCCGTTGTCGTCGGCGGCGGATTCATTGGGCTTGAATCTGCGGAAGCCTTTTTGAAGCGCGGTATCGCCGTGACCATTGTCGAACTCACCGATCACCTCATGCCGCCCGCCGACCGAGACTTCGGCGCGATGATCGGCGCCGCTTTTGCAGAGGCGGGCGCGCGCGTCCTGCTCGGTCGCTCGGTGAAGACGATCGACGCACCGCGGAAGGAGATCGTCCTCGACGACGGCTCCCGCATCCCCGCCGAGCTCGTGCTCGTCTCGGCGGGCGTCAGGCCGAACACCGATCTTGCGAAATCCGCGGGGCTCATCATCGGCCCTTCGGGCGGACTTGCGGTCGACGAGCGGCTTGCAACGAGCGATCCGGCCATCTTCGCCGCGGGCGACATGATCGAAGTCACGCGCATCGTCGACGGGAAAAAGGTGCGCATCCCCCTCGCGGGCCCCGCGAACCGGCAGGGCCGCATCGCGGCGACCAACGCGCTCGGCGGCAACATGCGCTACCGCGGTGCCCTCGGGACAAGCGTCTTCAAGGCAGTCGATTACACCTTCGCACAGACGGGCCTGTCCGAAAAAGCGGCACGTGAGGCCGGTTTCGCCGCAGGCGCCGTCACCATCCACAAGGGCAACCATGTCTCCTATATGCCCGGCTACGAGGAGCTTTCGCTCAAACTCGTCTACGACACAGGGTCAGGCCGCATCCTCGGCGCGGAAGCCTTCGGAAAATCGGGCGCCGAACGCCGCATCGATGTCGTCGCCGCTGCGATCATGGGCGGAATCTCCGTCGACGAGCTCGGCGAACTCGACCTTGCCTATGCGCCGCCCTACAACTATGCGAATGACATCCTCAACATGGCAGCATTCGCCGCCGCGAACGCGATGTCCGGCTACTCCCCCACCCTAAGCGCGGTGGAGGCGCTGGCCGAACTCAATGCGGGAAGAGCCCGCCTGCTCGATGTCTCGACCTACGGAGAGTACGGGAAGGGCCACGCCCCGGGGGCAATCCACATACCGCTCGACGAGCTGCGAGACCGCCTTGCCGAAGTACCCCGGACTCTGCCGCTCATCGTCGCGTCCAAAACGGGATTCGAAGGCCACCTTGCGGCGCGCCAGCTTGTCCAGGCGGGATTTGAACGTGTCCGCTACATCTCTGGCGGCATGCGTAGCCTGCGGCTCGAACCCGGCTACCATGACGAGACCGACTAACGTCATACATTCCGCGCGCGATAACGCACAGATCCGCAATCGCGCAAGAGTAAACGGAGGAACATGTGAGCACTTTGATCGAGAAAATCAAGAATGGCGCGGCGATCGTCGACGTCCGTACCCCCGCCGAATTCGCCGACGAACACTATAAGGGCGCCCTCAACATCCCCGTGAACCAACTTGCATCGAGGATGTCTGAAATCGGACCCAAAGATCGGCCGGTCGTCCTCTATTGCGCCTCGGGGGCGCGATCCGCGATGGCGGCACGCATGCTCAAGGCCGCTGGATTTTCCGACGTCACGAACGCAGGCGGTCTTGAAGACATGCCGGAGTAAGCGCCGGGGCGCACGTACACAGGAAGAGGGGGCGGCGGAGCGCCCCCTCTTTTTGACTTTCGCATGAAAATCGCATTGGGCAATCCCGTAGACGCCTACTTGCCGACGCGGATCTCCTGCCAGATAGCGTTGTACTTTTCAAGGGCGGCGCCAAGGTCGGCTTTGAGCTCACAGGCTTCAAGGGCTTCCGCGGTATACCAGGCGGGCCCTTTTTTGAGCGCGCGCGCGGGTACATTGCAAGTTGCGGGGAAGCCGAACGCATCGACGAACTCGGCATACATTTCTGGGCGGTGGATGAAGTCGATGAAGGCGTGCGCCAGGTCCTTGTTTTTCGACCCCTTGAGGATGACCATGCTATCGATGTACATGGGACCGCCTTCCTTCGGAATGAAGAACTCTACGTCGCCACGCCTTGCAGGCTCAAGCTCGGCGTAGACCGACTCGGCGTAGCCCTGGACGACCCAGAACTCCCCGGAGGCAAAGCCCTTGGCAAAGGCCTCTGCATCGAATTTGAGGAGGTTCGGCACCCACTCCTTTTCGACCACCTCGCGGGCGAGCGCAAGATCAGCGTCGCTTGTCGCGTTGACCGATCTGCCCTTGTACTTGAGCGCGTCGCCGAGCACCTCGCGCATGTCATCGAGCATCGTCATTTTGCCGGCCAAGTCCTTGCGGCCAAAAATTGACCAGCTCCGTTCGAACTCAGGCACCTTTGCCTTGTTGACGGCGATGCCGGCCGCTCCCATGTAGTAGGGGACCGAGTAGACGTTGCCAGGATCGAAATCACATCGGCCGAGCACCGACTGATCGATATTGCCGAAGTTCTTGAGCTTCGCCTTGTCGATCGGCGCGAGCATTCCCTCCTTGATCATGATGGAGACGTAGTCGCCCGAGGGGAAGACGATATCGTAGTCCGAGCCACCCGCCTTGATCTTTGCGTACATTTCCTCGTTCGAGGGGAAGAAATCGTACACCACCTCGACTCCATACTCCTTCTCGAATTTCTCGATGACGGAGTCGGGTGTATAATACGTCCAATTATAAATATATAGCTTCTTGCCTGCATTTTTCTGGGCGCAGGATGAAAGAGCAAACACGCCGAACGCGAGTGCGAACGCCGCGACGCGGACGATAGAACGCCCGGCACATCCGGAAGCCTTCATAAAGCCTCCCTTTCCCGTGATATGGGCGGAACGCGCAAGGCCCCGCCTTGTGGCCGCACTGGCCGCCTTTGCGGCACTGTGCAAAACATCAAGCACAACGGCATTCTTCATGCGCGGGAGGCGAAGGACTTGAGAAATCCACGGAGTGGATAGACAAGTGCGATCGTCCCTGCGACCATGACGGCCGAAAGCGCATTGATCACCGGCGAAACGCCAAACCGGATCATCGAGTAAATGTAGAGCGGGAGCGTCGTCGAGCCGGGACCGGAGACAAAAAAGGTGATGACGAAATCCTCGAGGGAGAGGGTCACCGCGGTGAGAAAGCCCGAGGCAACGCCGGGCAGTGCCATAGGGACAATGACCTTAACGAGTGTCTGCCACTCGTTTGCGCCAAGATCCCTCGCCGCTTCGATCACGGAAGCATCGAACTCCTCGAGTCGGGCGGAAACGAGGAGATACACGAAGGGCAGGTTGAAGGTTGTGTGGGCTATAAGCACCGTCCACATGCCGAGTTTGAGTCCCACTCCCGAGAAAAAAACGAGGAGCGACACCCCGACGACGATCTCAGGGAGAATCATCGGAACGAAGGCAAGCGCCTTGGTCGCGCCACGTCCCCGGAATGAAAAGCGACTCGTGCCCACCGCGGCGAGCGTACCAAGGAACGTCGCGCAGCTCGCCGATCCGAGCGCTACAAGAACGCTGTTCATAAAGGCCTTCCACAGCTCAGGCGAGGCCACGATGAGTCGCTCGTACCAGACAAGCGAAAATCCGCTCCACGAGCCACCCTTCGATGCATTGAAGGAATATGCGACGAGAACGAAAAGCGGCGTGAAGAGAAAGACGATCGTCGCCCAATAGACAAAGGAAGAAAACGAGGCCCTCCGCTGTACGGAGGCCCTCCGCTGTACGGAGGCCCTCCGCTGTACGGAGGCCCTCCGCTGTACGGAGGCCCTCCGCTGTGCGGGGGCATTCCGCCGCGCGGAGAGCGGACGCAGCGCGACATGAGGTCGCGGCGCGACATGAGGTCGCGGCGCCGCCTTTTCCGCCACAGCGCGAGAATTGCCGCCTGCATAAGAATCACTCATCGCGCGCCTCCTGCAAGGCCGGTGAAGGAGCCGGATGCTCCATGCGAGGCATCAGAAAACGTAGCGAGCGCCGCATGCGGTTCGGGTAGCAGCTCTTCGCCAAGAGATGGCTCAGCATGCTCTCGCATACGATAGAGGAAAACGAGCGCCGCAAGCCCCGTGAGCGCGGTGACCGTCATCGAGATCGCCGAGGCAAGCGGCCAGTTACGCGTCTTGGTCACCTGGTCGGCGATGATGTTGCCGAGCATGTAGGAGTCCTTGCCCCCCACGAGGAGCGGCACCGCGTAGGCGCCGAAAATGGGAATGAAGGTGAAAAGAACCGCCGTGACGAGCCCCCCCTTGATGTTCGGCAGCAAAACGCGCCTGAGCGCCGCAAGCTTCGTCGCGCCAAGATCTCGTGCAGCCTCAAGGAGGGTGAAGTCAAATTTGTCGATCGTCGAAAAAAGCGGAAGTATCGCATAGGGAAGATACATATATACGAGGACGAGGACGACCGCCCATTGATTATAGAGGAACTGCACGGGATCGGCCACGATGCCGAGCGCGCGGAGCGCGTCATTCAAAAAACCCTCGTTGCCGAGAATCGCGATCCAGGCGTAGATTCGCACAAGGAAGTTAGTCCAGAAAGGCACAATCACGAGAAAAAGGCGCATTGCCTGGTTACGGCTTCGCGCGATTGCGTACCCCGACGGCAGAGCGACAAGCAGGGTAAGAGCCGTCGCGGTGAGCGAAACTAGCAGGGTGCGAACGGCCACCTGGAGAAGCGAAGAATTTGCGAGGGCTCTATATGCATCGAGCGAGAATTCCCGGGTGACGCCGCCATAAAGCCCCTTCCGCATGAAAGAGTAGGCGACGATGATGCCAAGCGGCGCGGCGAAGAACACAAGGAGCCACAGGGTCTGGGGCGCCGCGTAGAGAGGGCCGTAGTTGCGCCGTCTCGCCGTGCGGCGCTCACAGGACGGAAGGAGCGCGGTGGGCTGGCTCATCGCACAGCCTCCGTAGCCGGAGCAGGATCGGACGGGCGCGCATCGCTCTCGACCACGACGGCGTCCCGCGCGCTGAACGAGAGGACGACCTCGTCCCGCCACTTGATGTCTGGCACGCCCTCGGACCACTGCGCGTGCTGCCGAAAGACAACGAGGCTGCCGACAAGCCCTTCGGGAGCCCCCGCCGCGCGGCCACGGACGATGTACTTGGTCTGGAAGCCCGAGTATACAGGCTCCTCGACGACACCGCGGAACAGATTCGCCTCGGCATCGGCTTCGGGTTCGGCCTTGCCGATGCGGAGCTTTTCGGGACGGACCGCCACGGTGACATGGGCGCCAAGGGGCGCCTCGCCGTTCGCCTCGACGAGGAGCGGCCCATAACCCTCCGCGTCGATGCGCGCCAAGGGGCCGAGCCGCTCGACAACGCGACCTGAAAAGAGATTCGTATCGCCGATGAACCGCGCCACGAACACCGATTTAGGATTTTCGTAGATTTCCTGTGGGCTTCCCACCTGGAGCACGCGCCCGGCGTCCATGACGGCGATGCGATCGGAAACCGAAAGCGCCTCAGCCTGGTCGTGGGTCACATAGATGAAGGTGATGCCGACCTGGTCGTGTATCTGATCGAGCTCAAGGAGCATGTGTTGCCTGAGCTTGGCGTCAAGCGCAGAAAGTGGCTCGTCGAGGAGGAGCACCGAGGGTTCGTTAATGAGCGCACGTGCGATGGCGACGCGCTGCTTCTGGCCGCCCGAAAGCTGCGATGGCTTTTTATCCGCGTGCGCCCCGAGCTGAACGAGCGCAAGATGGCGGCGCACCATGTCCTTCACAAGACGATTCGGGACCTTGCGGATGCGCAGGGGGAAGGCGACATTCTCGTAGACGGACAGATGGGGGAAAAGCGCGTAATTCTGAAAAACAGTGTTGCAGCGACGCTTGTCTGGCGAAAGGCCTGTGACCTCGCGCCCATCGATAGTCACGGATCCCTCATCGGGATCTTCGAAGCCCGCAATGACCCGGAGGAGGGTCGTCTTGCCACAGCCGGAGGGGCCGAGGAGCGAGAAGAACTCGCCCTTCCTGACCCCCAAAGAAACGTCCTTCAGGGCTTCGAAGCTCCCGAAGGACTTGCGCAGCGCCGAGACGGCGACATCCGATCCAATCAAGGCTTTTGCCTCCCTAACGGAAATCGATCATGCGCATGGTATAGGAACAAGGGCCGGCCTTGGTCAAGGGCAAAACGGTATAGATATCCACTTTTTTTGCATATTTATGCATAGCGAGCTAGTCGCGCCGAGATGCACGGAGGCGCGCTTCGAGCCCTGCAAGCGCAGCCCGCTCAGTCTCGGGGAGTAGCGCAAGGAGCTCGCGCCGGAAGCGGAGACCGAGTTCCTTGCGCTCGCGAATACCCTCAACCTGGGCGTCGGACCAGTGCACCTTGCGCTCGTCGCGGAAAAGGTCATAGTCGCCGACCCGGAGTCCGTCGTCGAGGTACTCGAGACCGAGGAGCAGACCTTTGACGCGCTCGGGGCTGAGAAAGCTCATGAGCCGCACCCGATAGACGTCGATCTCCATAAGAAAGCGCGGACTGTCCTTGCTCCAAGACTCTCCGAGGATAAGACCGAGCTCGAGCGCGTTCACAATACGGCGTAGCCGCTCGAGCTGGATGTCATAGGCGCCGTAGCGGTCGTAGACCTTGATCTCGAGATCAGACCAGTCCCGGTCGCCCAGTCCCGCATTGAGGTAGCGCAGGCCGTTGCGCCTGAGCTCCGCCTCGAGGGCGCGCGGCTCATAGGCGGCGCGCGGCACATGGAGGGCGATGGGGTGAAGGTCGGCAAGGCCGACCCGCGACTCGAGGCTCCGTCCCGTCACCGCGATAATCACGCCCTCGGCTTCGCGGTCAAGAAGATCCTCGAACCTGCCGGGAAAGGCGCCCAGCTCCTCTTCGATGCGCCCCGCAACCGCATCGAGGTCGCCTACGCCGCGGAACAGTAGCACACGCGGCGCCATGCGGACCCGTCCGAGGCCAAGCGGAAGCGCGGCGTACATGCGGAGGAGGAGCTCTTCGATCGGACAGCGGACAAGGAAGACGCGGCGGCAGTCCGCATAGCGGACGACTCTTTGCGCCGAATCGGCGAGCACGACGATGGAACTGCCATCGTCACCGGCATCGAAGGCCGTGTCGAAACTCGGGGTTTCGAAACCGAGAGCCGAAAGCCACGAGGCGAAGGGGCCGTCGGCGGGTTCGGCGACAAGCACGCGGGGGCCGTTGCGAACAAGAGCGATCACTGTCTTCCCTTCCCAGGCCTAGAGCCCGATCTTCCTCCTAAGAAGCCGCTCGGCATCGATTCCCGCGGGATACGGAAGCCGATACGTGCAGCCTGAGCCGAGATCAAGCACGTTAATCCACTGAATGCCGTTGCAGTAGACCCTTCGGCCATCGCGGCCGGAAAGGCGTGCAAGGTCATGTCCGTAGAAAAGATACTCCGCGTCCGACTTTTCCGCCAGATGCGCCCAGTGGCTTACAGCGCAGGCGCAGCCGCCTGCCTGAAAGCGCGCGGCGCCGCGGACGACAAGGGCTTCGGGGAAAAGCCTTTCGACAAGCTGGCCGTCATCGTGGTTGCCCACGGCAAGCACAAGGCGCGTGCCAAGCCCCGGAAGCCCCCGTGGCTCGCGGGCAAGGCGAGGCGCGAGAAGCTCGTGGAGCGCGGAAAGTCGGGCGGCGTAGCGGGGTGCGAGGGCGGGATTGAGTTCGAGCTTCACCTCATCGGCAAGGTCGCCGCTTATGACGAGCCAGGCGGGGCGAAGTCGGTCTAGGATGCGGACGAGCGTTGGGTAAAAGCAGCTCGGGGTGTCGGAGACATGGATGAGGAGTGGACCGGGAAGCTCGCGAAGCAAGCGGGGCACATGCACCGCCCCCAAGCTGTGGAGGAGGAGGCTCGTAAAACGTTCGGCGCTCGACATGACGAAGCCAGTATACGGTAGCGATGCCCGGGGTCAAGTCACCTTGCGCAAGGCGCAGGCCTCCTTGTGGATTAAGCCACAAGGAGGTGCATGGCGTACCGTTTTAGGCGCCGATCGAGGCGTTGACCAGCGTAAGAACTCTGTCTTTCGCGGCCTCGGCATCGGCGACAAGGGCGGCGGCCTTCGCCGCGAGGTCGGCGACAAAGGCGGCATCGGTGATGGCACCAAGGTTGATGCGAACGTTGAGCGCCGCGCCCTCCACCCCGGCGCGCGCCATGAGGGCGCCGACGCCGGCGTCGGAGGCCGAGTTGCGGTTCCCCTTCGCGGCGGCCCTTTCGCAGAGCCGGATCGCCTCGAGGCAGATCCGCGCCGTCTCAAGCGGCACCTGAGCGGCCTTTTTGTAGCCCGCCTGTATCGCCGCTTCGCGCGCGGCCTTCTGCTCCTCGGTCGACTTCGGCAGCTTCATCGCCTCCATGAGGTCATTAAAGGCAGCCGTATCCTCGTCGATGGCGCGCACGAGGGCGTCCTTCACGCGTTGCGACTCGACCGCGAGGGCGGACATCTCCGCCCAGGCCGCCTCGTAGCCCTTTTTGCCAACAGTGAGGTTGCCGACCATCGCGGCGAGCGCCGCGCCAAGGGCCCCTGCAAGCGCGGCGACCGAGCCGCCTCCGGGCGCCGGAGACTCGCTTGCGACTTCGTCGACAAAGTCAGCCACCTTCATGGCGACAAGAGGCGCAGGGGCGCGACAGGCATACTCAACTATCTTTTTTTCCGCATCAAAGGGTGCAACCGAATCCAACCCCATCGAACGAACAGCTGTGTCGACAAGCTCGCGCTCGCCTACCCCCTCGCTCTTGCCCATCTTCCTGAGGAAATACCGCCCCGCCTCGAGGAGGGGCTCGAGTGGCAGGAGGCCGACGACCTCGCTCCCCGTGACGAGAAGGCCGAGCTTTTCCGCCTCCGCCTTGGCAGTCTCGAAGACGATGTGGAGCGGCGTCGTCTTATAATTCACGAGATTGACGGAAATTTGCGCACAGCGATACGCCTCAATGTACCAGCCGATTGCGCGGACATCCTTGAGTAGACCAGGCACCTTGACGGTGTTGCCCTGCGCATCCTTGATCGTATTGCCCTGCGCATCTTTCGCGGCGCGACCACCCTCGCGGATCGTAAGGGCCACCTCGTTCGCAAGCTTCTTGTCCCGGGTGTTCAGGTTGATATTGTAGGCGATGAGGAATTCACGGGCGCCCGTGACCGTCGCGCCCCAGCGGGCGACGAACTGCGAGGGGCCGAAATCAGGCTTCCACTCGGGCTTGGCGAGCTTTGCCTCAAGGGCTTCATATTCGCCTGAACGGATGTCGGCAAGACTCCGGCGCTCGGGGCGCGATGCGGCGTTTTCATAGAGGTAGACCGGCACGCCGAGCTCGCGCGCAAGACGCTCGCCAAAACGCTTTGAGAGCGCGACACAGTCCTCCATCGTCACGCCGGAAACCGGCACGAAGGGACACACATCGAGGGCGCCCATACGGGGATGGGCACCCGAGTGCTTTTGCATGTCGATGAGTTCGTGGGCAACCCGGGCCGCGCGCAACGCAGCCTCGACAACCGGCTCGGGCTCGCCAACAAAGGTATACACGGTGCGGTTCGTATCCGCGCCCGGATCAACGTCGAGCAGTGCGACCCCTGCCACGCCCGATATGGCACGGGAAATGGCATCGATCACGGAACGGTCGCGCCCCTCGGAAAAATTGGGGACGCATTCGACGATCTTCCGCTCAGGCATGCTGGCTCCTTAAGTTGTGCGTTCGAAGTGCCCGCATTGTAACACGACCCGGCCAGTTCGTGAACCTCGAGCCTGCGTCCTTGCATCGATTTACGGAATAGCGTTTCGATTTACGACACATAACTCCGCGCAGTCCAGGAGCCACGGAACGACACCCGCGTGCTTGGGTGTCAAAGTCCCTAGTCCCGTGTGCCGCTCCGTTTCCCCGGTTCGCCGCTTTTAGCGTTTCGAGGCTTGCGCAGACCAGGCCGCCCCGCACCGGCGCGGCCGCGTTCGCCGCTCGCACGCGGTGTCGCAAGGCGAACGGGCGGTAGCCCCCCTTGCCGCCGTGCCGCGGCGATCACCCGCTCGGCAGCCTCGAAGGGCACCGTGAGAAAGGAAAAGTTCTCGTACACCTCGATGCCGCCGACCAAGCGGTCGGGTAGCCCTGCAAGCCGCTTCACCATCTCCGCAAGGCGGCGCGGCGTTGCACCGTCGCGCTTGCCGGCACCGACAAAAAGACGGACGGTGCCAGCGGCATCGACCGATGACTCCTGGATCTCGCGGTAGCGGGCGGGATCGAGTTCGGAGCCGAAGGACTCAAAAAGGGCTGCGGCGAGCGCCTCACGCGGGGAAAGTCGGGCGAGAAGCTCGTCAGCAAGCTCAAGCCACAACTCCGGAGTCTCGGTCCGCGCAAGGACGCGCGCCTTAAGGCGCTCGCGCTTTGCACCGATCACCTCGGCGATGGCGGGCACCGCGCCCTTTTTGAAGCCGGATCCGGCCGCGTGCTTAAAACGGAAGAGTTTCCGGTACTCTTCGGGCGTCACAAAGGTGATCGCCGTGCCTGCATTGCCCGCGCGGCCGGTGCGGCCAACGCGATGGACGTAGGCCTCCGGGTCGTGAGGCAGGGTCCAGTTGATGACATGCGTTATGCGTTCGACATCGATTCCACGGGCGGCGACGTCGGTCGCGACAAGGACGCTGATCCGCCGCTCGCGGAATCGGCTAAGAATGCGCTCGCGGCGATCCTGGGTGATCTCGCCGTGGAGCGCGTCCGACTCATAGCCGCGCTCCTCGAGGGCCTTGGCGACGCGCTCGGCGTCCACCCGCGTGGCGGTGAATACGATGCCGAAAAACTCCTCCTCCGCGTCGATAATGCGACACAGCGCCTCAAGCTTGTCGCCTTCGCGGACCTCGAGCCATACCTGCTCCGCAAGCTCGGTCGCCACCGCCTTGCTTTCGTCCTCGACAAGCTCGTACTTCCCGAGGCGCCGCCGCGCGACCTGCACGATGCCCGCCGGCATCGTCGCCGAAAAAAGGACGACGCGGCGCTCGGGACCGCAGGCCTCCATAATCGCTTCGATGTCCTCGATAAAGCCCATGTCGAGCATCTCGTCTGCCTCGTCGAGGACGAGGAAGCGCAAGGCCGAAAGATCGAGACTACCGCGCGCAAGGTGGTCGAGGACGCGACCGGGGGTACCGACGACGATGTCGACGCCCGCGGCAAGCCGCCTGAGCTGTTCGCCCATCGAGGCACCACCATAGACGGGGGCGATCCGCGGCCGCTCGCCCGAGCGGAGCGAAACGATCTCGCCTGCGACCTGGAGGGCGAGTTCGCGGGTGGGCACAAGGACGAGGGCGCCGACCTTGCCCGTCGGCGTGGAAAGGCGTTCGACCAGCGGAAGCCCGAAGGCCGCCGTCTTACCCGTTCCCGTACGCGCCCGGGCGATAAGGTCGGGCCCATCGGTGAGGAGGCGGGGGATGGTGAGAGCCTGGATCGGTGTGGGCTCCTCGAAGCCCTTGCGTTCGATCGCGGAGAGCGTGTCCGGCTTAAGGCCGAGACTCGCGAAGCTGAGGCGTTCCATATGCTTCCTTAAAACGTGCTACAGAGGTGACGATGCGCCGAAACGGCGCGATCCAAAACAGCGGCTGTCGTGATGGTGCGTTAATTGTATCGCGCAGCATCGGCTTTCGCCTAGCGGGTACTGCTCTCGTCTCAAAGCCACGGCTCTGGAGCTGCAGAGTGCCGGCCCCGCCATACAGCGTAAGTCCCTTTATCACTTTGACAGGCCCCGGTCTCTGGAACTAAACTTCCTTGCTGTACGGCCCGCGACCTTACGGCCCTTTGCACAAGGGCCTGTAAGGCCGCGACTTTCGAACCAAAGGAGCGCGGCATGAAACGCGGATTTTCGATCACCGCCCGTCTCATCGTCTTCATCTCGCTCGTATTCTTCCTCGTGCTCGGGGTGACGGCGACGATCATCTTCTTTACCTTTAGGTCGACCCTCGACAAAAACCTCGAGGAAAGCGCAGCGACGACCACCGCCCTCCTCCGCCAGGAGATAGCGACCTGGCTCTCCGCCAAGGACGGAATGATCAGCGCCCAGGCCGATGCGACCTCGGTGCTCTTCCCCGACCGGGACAGACTCCAGGCCATCTACAAAGCGAGCGTCGCGGCCGACAAGGACCTCACCGACGTCTATGTGATGGAAACCAAAGCGATTAAAGATGGCGGCGTCGTGATTATCGCCTCGGGCTGGGTGCCGCCCTCCGACTACGACCAGTACAAACGGGGCTGGTTCACGGGCGCCCTTGCGGCATCGGGGCCGACCCACTCGGCGCCCTATCTCGACATGATCACCAACAAACTCGTCATCACCGTCGCCCAAAAGGTCCAGCGCGGCGGCAGGGACATCGGCGTCGTCGGTGGAGACATCTTCATAACCCGCGTCGGCGAGATCGTCGCGGCGAAAAAGCTCTCCAAAAACGGTCAAACCTTCCTCGTCGATGGAAGCGGCGTCTTCATCACAAATCCCGACGCGGAAAAGGTGCTCAAGGGGAACCTCTTCGAAACGCCGCTCATCGCGCCCCTTAAGGACAAGATACTCAAGAGCGAAGGCTCGACCTTCGGCATCCTTCGCGCGGAAGGGGCGTACTACGCCTCGACCCGCATCCCTGAATTCAACAACTATGTTCTTGTGACCTTCGGGCCGCTTTCCGACATCTACGGCGCACTCGGCATCTTTTTAAGCCAGCTGGCCCTCATCGTGGCTCTCGGCCTCGCGGTCGCCATCGCGGTGATTTTCCTCATCGCGCGCAATTTCTCGCGGCCCATCATCGCGCTCACCCATGCCTCAAAGCGGCTTGCGGAGGGGGAGCTCGACTTCGACGCCCGCAAGGAGGGCCTTGCAGAAAGGAGGGACGAACTCGGCGAGCTTGCCATGGCCTTCGAAACGATGGTCGGACGGGTCGCCGCCGTCGTCGAGGAGGTGAAAAACTCCGTCGATGTCCTCCTCAGGGGCTCTTCCAACCTCAACCAGGCGAGTGTCGCCATGTCACAGGGCGCCACGGAGCAGGCGGCGAGCACCGAAGAGGTCTCCGCCTCGCTCGAAGAGATGGGCGGCAACATCAGAAACAACGCGGACAACGCGCGGGAGACCGAGCGCATATCCCAAAAAGCCGCTCGCGACACGGAGGAAGGCTCCCGTGCGGTGTTTGAAACCGTCGCCGCGATGAAGGACATCTCGACGCGCATTCTCATCATCGAGGAAATCGCGCGGCAGACCAACCTTCTTGCGCTCAACGCGGCCATTGAAGCCGCGCGCGCGGGCGAGGCGGGCAAGGGCTTCGCGGTCGTCGCAAGCGAGGTGCGCAAGCTCGCGGAGCGTTCGCAGAAGGCGGCCACTGAAATCAGCGAACTTTCCGTGCGGAGCGTGAGCGTATCCGAAAAGGCCGGGGCCATGCTCAACCAGATCGTTCCCGACATCCAAAAGACATCTCAGCTCGTCCAGGAGATATCCGCAGCCTCGAACGAACAGGCGACCGGCGCCGATCAGATCACCAAGGCGATCATACAGCTTGACAAGGTGGTCCAAGCGAACGCCGCCTCGAGCGAAGAAATCGCGGGCATGACCGACGAGATCGCCCGCCTTGCACAGAATCTCTCGGAGCGCGTCGCCTTCTTCAAACTTGCGCGCTCGCGCGCCGCGGGCCCCGAGACCATGCAGCAGCCGCTTCCGCGCAAGGCCCCCACGCCTGTAGGCCCCGCCAAGGCCGAGAGACCCACTGCGACACCCAAGCCGAAGGCCATGGCAGTCCCGCCTCGCCCGGTCCGCGAAACCGGCATCACGGTCAAGGACGAGCCTAAGGACGAGGATTTCGAGGAGTTCTAAGCCTGAAAGGGACGCTGCTCACAGCCTTATAAATCGGGCCGCCCATCATGGGCGGCCCTTGTGTTTGAACCTACTGGATGCCTTAAGCGGAGTTTTGCGCGCTATTGGACTAAAGCGTCGCCTGTATCCGACAGGGCAAGACTGTTTTCTCGTCGCGCACGTTTTTTTTCCTGAACGCGAAGTATTGCAATCGAGAGTTCGTAAAGAAAGAGAAGAGGCGCGGCCATAAGAACCTGAGATATTATATCAGGCGGGGTGAGTATGGCAGCAACGATAAAAATGCCGAGGATCGAATAGCGGCGCATCTTGACAAGAAGGCCGGCCCTGAGAATCCCCAAAGCACCAAGAAGCATAGCCGCCATCGGGAGTTCAAAGGCGGCGCCAAACCCGAAGGCAAGGCCCGTCACAAAGTCAAAGTAATCGCGGATCGAGAAGACCGCCTCAATGCGCGGATTAGCGTACGACAGGAAAAAGCGGATTGTGAAGGGAAGAATAACAAAATACGCAAAGGCTGCCCCCGCCGCAAAAAAAAACCCGCCGGCAAGCAAGGCGAAAAAAACAGACCTACGCTCCCGCCCCCGGAGGGCAGGGCGCACAAAACGCCATAACTCAAAGAGAATCACGGGCAGAGCGAGCGCCAGCCCCGTATAAAGCGCAAGCTTTACATAGGAGACGAAGAGCTCAGGGGGCGAAAGATAGACAAAGGAAAGGGATCCCGCAGGCAGGATGAGGAAATCCGCGATCTTTTCAACAAAGGAAAAGGCGAGGACAGAAGTAGCCACGAGAACGGCCAGCGATACTGCCAGCCGCTTTCGAAGTTCCGCAAGATGCTCGGTAAACGTCACGGGTTTTTCCGCACGATTGGATAGAGGCGCCAGGCCTCGCTGGTTTAGGATTTGCTTCCCGAGGAAGACGCCTTGGGGCTCTCGGCTGTCTTGGCAACGGATTCGATCTTCGGAGTAGCCGGCTCAGATGCGTCAGGCTCGGTTGCCTTTTCAATCTCCTCCGTGACTTTTTCGGAATGTTTCTTGAATTGTCGAATTGCCTCTCCAACGGCTTTTCCTATCTCAGGCAGTTTTTTGGGGCCAAAAACGACAAGTGCAATAATGAGGATGAGTATGAGCTCCGCAGGACCAATTCTACCAAACATAAAAACCTCCCGGGATTCCCCCTTGGGGGATCCATTAGTCGCATTGCAAGGGGCATGCGCCAGGCCGGGCCAATTACGCACCTTAAGGCTTAAGACGGTCCGGCCATGTATACACAAAGGGATGCACCGCCCCTATCCTTCCAACAATCGTTATACCAGCATCGCGGGCAATTTCATAGGCCTCTGTGGTTGGCACGCTCCGGGAAACAAGAATGGGAAGGCCAGCGCGGGCGGCCTTTTCAGCCATGTCGGCGGCAATGCGGCCGCTTGTAAGTAGGACGGCTTCCCTCAGATTGGCACCGTCGAGAAGCGCTCGGCCCATAACCTTATCGATCGCGTTGTGCCGACCAACGTCTTCCCGAACCACAAAGTAGGATGGAGTCCGCCGCTCAGCGCCGCAGGCGCCGTCGTCTGCCCCCGCAGAGGCATCTTGAACAGCCAGCGCAGCAACATGGAGCCCTCCCACCTGGCGGTACAAAACAGCGGCGTCAAACATTGCCCTCGCCCAGGCTTTGAGATCCTCAAGACTCGCTACAACGCCTGTACCGGAAAGCGGATTAGTGGCGCAAAGCGGCGGCGCAAGTCGGGTAGCCGCTCCGCAGGCCGAATACACAAGTCCCTCGGGCGGAACGCGGTTCCCTGCGCCCGTTGTCGTCTCAACCCGCACGGAACGTTGATCTGGGCATGGAGCGAGCACTTTGAGCTCCCCGCGAGAAGTTACAATACCTCGTCCAAGAAGATGCCCAACCGCAAGTTCGTCAAGATCGAAGGGGCTGCACATAAACACACCCAAACGACAGCCGTCGACATGAATCGCGACCGGAACCTCGGGCGCAAGGGGCAAGGAGCTCCTCATGGTTTAGGGATTCTCCTTCTGCCCCACTTCGATCCACTCCGCAAGGCGTTCCGCGTAGAGGGGGACAAGATAGCGATCAGAATAAAGATATACGGCGCCATTGGAGGCGGAGCAGGTCTTGATGTCCACAGTGTCCGGCTGCGTCGCCATTCGGGCCATGATTTCATTCACCTGTGTGAGAGATAGGGAGAACGGCGGCTCAGAAAAAACCCGAAGGTCGGTCGGACGAGGATACAAGCGCGACTCGTCGCGCACCGTTTCGGCAACGAGCTTGATAAGGTCATGCTCCTCCACGCGAAACAGATGGAGCGCATAGGCCTCGGTCATAGATTCCGCACTGAAGTAGTAGACCTCTCCGCGTTCCCCTGCCATGCGGCGGATATCCGCGGCACCCGATTCCGCAAGGAGCTTTTCAAGGCCGCCCTCGCAGACGGCCTCGGCGGGAAAGGCCTCGCGGAGCGCCGAGAGCCGCACTAGGCGGATCTCGGCGCTCGCACGACGAATCGCGGAGACGATAGGAGCGGCAGGCCCCTCCACGTCTGAATGTGCGCCGGGGCCGGTTTGTCCGCTCATCGTCTTAGCACTTCGCAGGCCGCATCAGACAGGGATTAGTCCCCGGGCGGCAAGGTCGTTCGCCACGTCGACAAGCCCATATTTCTCAAGGCATGCGCGAGTGGGAGCACCGGTCGTTTCATCCCAACCAAACTCCCGGTAGACAAGCGTCCGCCCAAGTTCCATATCTTTCTCTTCCATGGCGATGGTACCAGGCGTGAACTGCGGAATCTCCTTGCCATCCTTGCCTTTCTCACGATGGACAACCCACTCCGTAGTCTGATCGTGGGCAGTGCGGAGGTCCTTGATTCCCATCTGGCGCTGGGTAATCGCTCGGAAAAGGGTAAAGCACCGCGCCGCCGCTTCATCTAGCTCCTTCTCGCTCATCTGGATACCCGTCGCAAGCGAGTAAAATTTCGCTTCAAGTGCGGTATCGCCACGGTATTTACGCTCCTTGAGCGGGCTTACCGACATCGGCCACATCCAATTGCAGAGCGTGAGCGAATTATGGAGCATTGTGCGGCAGAGGGACCACTTTACAAAGCGGGCCTTATACTCGTTCATCGGCTTGTAGTCGGCAGGCGCATCAAGGGCGTCAGGCGAACCAAATATCTCGCCGGCGATTTCTTTTTGGAGCGCAATCGGGAGCTTAGAACCGATGAAGTTCATGTGCGAGTGGTTTTGCGCATCACGGTTTGAGAAGCAGGAAATGAGCGCGCCGACTTGGCCACCCGCCTCGTTTGAGTGGTGAACAGGGAAGCCCTGGCGAGACCACACCTTGTAGACCTTGCCGTTCCAGAAATCTTCACCGAAGCCCCAGCGCTCCGCGAGCCAATAGGTGCCGTCCGCGATGTGCGAGAACTCGCCTTTTTTGAAGGCAACACGCTCGTAGAAATCGACCAGGAAGGTCGCGTCCCCTTTCTCAAGCTTGTCCCAAGGGATAGAGGCATACTCGCTCGCGGGGAGAACCTTCTTGAGAATACCCGACTCATAGGCGTATTGCAAATCGCGACCGATTTGTCCGTAGTTGCACCAAACGCCGTAGTCATCGGCGAGTTTTGCACCAATGGCGGTGCCGACCACGGCGGAATCATCGGCATTCATGCCGTCAAAAGCCTTGATGCCCTTGAACATCACCCCTCGAGGGCTAAACCAACCCATGCAGGTGTTAGAAACGTGCTCATCAAAACCGTACTTCGAGAGCTGAGGCACCTTGAGCTGGGAATGGCACCGTATAGGACAATGAGCGCAACCGCCCATCCGAACCGTATACTTTTCGGCTTGGGGCCCAAGGTCAAAAACAGCCTTCATCGTGCGGAAACCGACAGACTGCATATCGTGCGGATCGCACTCGCCAGTCTCCACAGGCGGATTGGCCGCTCCCCAGAAAAGTCCCTTGCGAGCAGTCCAGCGGGAAGTCTTGTCGCTGTACTCGGCCCAGGGCTGAGGGGTAGAAGGTACAACCATTTGGTTGTTTGCGCCGATTATCGACATCATGAGCTTATCGAGCTCAGCCCAAGCGGAACGGTCCCCCGCGATCTTTACAGAGCCGGTTCCCTTGACGCCGATAGCCTTGAGGTTCTTCGAGCCCATGACGCCGCCGTGCCCGCCAGCAGAGTGCGAAGACCCCGTGCGAATAACAGAAAGGTTCACAAGATTTTCGCCAGCTTGGCCGATCGCTGCGACCTGGGCATCTTTGCCCATGAAGCTTGCAACCATCGCCTGCGTGTCAAAAATGCCCTTGCCCCACATCCAGCGGGCATCCTCGATTTTTACTTTATCGTCTTCAATCCGGAGCCAGACGGGGTAGGACGCCTTGCCTTCTATGACTATCATGTCCCAGCCTGCGTACTTAAGCTCCGTGGCAAAGTAACCGCCCATGTGAGAACTCGAAATACCATAAAACGGGCTTGAGGGAAGAAGAGAGGTTATATTCGTCCTGCCAGAACAGGGCACTCCCGTGCCGCAGAGGGGGCCGGTGCCGAAGATAATTTTGTTGGAAGGGTCGTAGGGTTTTGTGCCAGGCGCTACCTCATCCCACATGATCTTCATCGCCATGCCTTCACCGCCGATGAAGTCCTTGTATTTCAAGGTGTCGTCTGTCCAAATCTTGCCGGTCGAGAGATCGACACGAAGTATCTTGCCAGTGTATCCGTAGGTGATCGCCATCGCGGTTTCTCCCTTTCTTTAGACCGTTGCACCCGATACGACTTCGGCGCCCCAAAGAAGCCTTTCCGCCTCAGCGTAAGGAAGGTAGCGGATCGCCCCCGTCGGGCAAGCCTTTGCACAGCTCGGATCCCCATTGCACACAAGGCACTTCGTGGCCTTTCGCGTTTCAGCGTCAATCGTTGGTAAATGCCAGGGGCAGGCGTCATGGCAGGCACCACAACCGACACAGACCTTTGTATTGACAACACGCGCGCCGGTTTTCTTGTCAGTGGTGAGCGCGCCCGTCGGGCAGGCTATGCCGCAGGCGGGCTTTTCACACTGCCTGCAGGTCTCAGCAACGATGCGGAAATTGCCAAGCTGACCGTCGGCCTTTGCATAGGCGGCGGATACCCCGGCGACGCCATAGTTGAGGTTCCGCGCAACCTTGATGCGCGCAATGTGCGCACTCGCCTTGCCATCGTTGCGGACGGTGCATGCGACCTCGCACCTCCTGCATCCAACGCAACGGTTCGGATCATGCACAATGGCGCCTTCCGGCGTTTTCCAAACACGGAGCTCGTTACCCTCGCGTGTGCGCACCGTCGTGGCGCAACCAAGCGTTAAAGCAACGAATGCACCCGCCAATCCGGTGCCCGTCAGCTTGAGGAAGTCGCGGCGGGACTGGTCCTTTTCAAAAAAGCCCTCCCGCTTCTCCGGTAAATCGCTCATCGCTCCTGCCTCCTTAGGCGGGCCGGGGGCAGTCCCCCGCGGCCGAGCTGGGATCGATAGTCGTCTCCTTTCCAATGCCGGAGGGCGGGAGGCCAAGGCGTTTCCACCCAGACCTTTAAGGCCAAGCACAAGCCAAGCCTCAAGACCGCTCGCCATGGCTCAACTCGCTTATAGGCGACACGGTTCGGAGAACGTATAAACAGAATGGTCACCCATTCCAAACAGATACTAAATGCCCTCCATTATTCTTGTCAAGTTAACTTTTTATCGATAACGATGTATTTTATAGCATGGAAATTTAACTACTCCCGCGCTTTCACGCGTACACCCCATGCCGTCAAGAACCGTCGCTAGGGCTTGCAGTCAAAGCTACACATATGTATAGTATCACTATGGAACTTGCCGAGAAGCTCGAGCTCCTCGCTGCAGGTGCGCGCTACGACGCCTCCTGCGCTTCGAGCGGCAGTGCGCGGACTCCGGGAAGGGGGCGGGGCATCGGCCAAACGGTCCCCGCAGGGGTATGCCACTCGTTCACAGGAGATGGCCGCTGCGTCTCACTCCTCAAGGTCCTCTATTCGAATGTGTGCAGGCTTGACTGCGCATACTGTCCCAACCGCGCGTCCAACGACATTCGTCGCTGCACCTTCGAGCCGGAAGAGCTCGTGCGCCTGACGCTCTCCTTCTATCGGCGCAACTACATCGAGGGCCTTTTCCTCTCCTCGGGCGTCTTCGCCGACCCCGACATCGTCATGGAGCGCATCATCGAGGTGGCACGCATCCTCCGCGAGCGCGAAGGGTTCGGGGGTTACATCCACCTCAAGGCCATTCCGGGTTGCGGCGATCGCATCCTGCGGCGGGCGGGGCTCTACGCCGACCGCCTTTCTGCCAACATCGAGCTACCCACCACTGCAAGCCTTAAGCGGCTTGCGCCTGAAAAATCGGGGACCGAGATACTCACGGCAATGCGCTTCATCGGCGAAGCGGAGGCCGAGGAGCGCGAGGATCGGCGCCGCTTCGCCTCAACCCCGCGTTTTGCGCCCGCGGGACAGAGCACGCAGATCGTCGTCGGCGCAAGTCCCGAGGACGACCGCACGATTCTCGGGCTTGCCGAAAGCCTCTACGCCCGCTTCAGGATGCGCCGCGTCTACTACTCCGCGTTCGTGCCGGTGCGGCCGGATCCGCGCCTGCCGCGCGTCGCGCCGCCGCTCCTCCGCGAACACCGGCTCTACCAAGCCGACTGGCTTTTGCGATTTTACGGCTTTCGCGCATCCGAAATCCTCGAAGCGGCGGGGCCGAGTCTCGCGGAGGACATCGACCCGAAATCCGCGTGGGCCCTCGCCCACCTTGAGTTCTTTCCCGTCGAACTTCTAAGCGCCGCACCTTCCGAGCTTCTCCGCGTGCCCGGGCTCGGAGCGAATAGCGCACGGCGCATCGTCGAGACGCGGCGCTGCGGCGTCCTCCGCGAGGAGGATCTTTCGCGGATGGGCATCGTCATGAAGCGTGCACGATACTTTCTCACGCTCCGCGGCCGACGCCTTGCACCTGTGCCTCCGCCGGCGCTCTTGCGCCATCTCCTTGCGGAGCGACCTTTCTGCGGCGCAGCGGCGCAGGGCCCAGGCGCAGGACAGCTTGAGTTCAGCTTCCCATGAACGCAGCCTGGCGGCACGACGGCTCCTTCGAGAGCCTCATAGCGCTTACCGAGCGCGCCTATCGCGAGGGGCGGGCTCCGGATGCGATCGATACCGTCGAACGCGGCGGCCTTTTTGGCGGCACGGAGGCCGATCCGTCCATTCTCATCCCCCGGAGCCTCCTCAGCCCCTCCCACACGGAGGAAACAGAGGGCGGAGGCGCCCGCCTCCGCATCGAGGCCCCGCGGCTCTATGGAGCAGCCGCGCGCGCATGGATGAGCGAAGAGGGCGTGGAAACGGCGCTACTTTCCGTCGCGGCCGACTACGGGAAGCGCGGAGAGGCGGCGCTCGGCGATTTTAGCATGGCGGCCCTCCGCACCCTCGTCGCCGCAGTCCGCCGCGTCAATCGGGAGATACATCGCCTTGAGGGCTTTGCGCGCTTTTCGCCGCACGCGCGCTTTTCGCCGCACGGAGACGACCTCATGGTGGCCGTCCTCGAACCCGACCACAACATCCTTTGCGCCCTCCTTCACTTCTTTGTCGACCGATATGCGCTCGCAAGTCCGGAGGGCGGAGCATTCGCCCTCGTCGATGCGCGGCGACGGTATGCACTTCGCGCAAAGCCGCAGGCTAGCCCGCACGGGGACTCACGCGGTCGGGACATAAGCGTCGAGGCGCTTTTCGGCGAGGACGCAACGGCGCTGGCCGCCACCGCATATGGTGACGAGGATGCGATTCTTTGGAAGCGCTACTTTTCCGCGACCGAAAACCCCGCGCGCAGTAATCCTACCCTGCAAAGAAGGCTTCTCCCCCTGCGCTACCGGCGGCACCTCACCGAAACAGGCGGCTAAGGCCTGCGGCGCGAAAGGACATCCCCCGCGATCCACTGCCACGACACCGCCTGCTTCCACGAAGCAAGGCCGCTACACTACACTGAAGGGCGATGATCGACCGCTACCTCAAGGCAGAAAACTGGGACGAAGCGCACGAGGCCATGGACTTCGAGGCGCCCTATGGCGCCATCATCGAAGAACTTGCCCAGTTAGTCGCGGAGCTTCGCGAAAGCGACGCAAACCTCTCTTGTCCGGCAGCGGGCCAGGGCCTCTACGAGCGGCGCGCAGGGACGGCGCGCGCCATCCTTGTACGGGCGCCGGCCCTCATCAATGTGGCGCTCAACTACAAAATCTGCGCCGAACATGGGCTACCCTTCCACCCGACTGTTTACTACGAACTCGCCGAGGCACGGCGCTACCGACTCTCCCATCCCATCAGCCTCATCGAGGACGCAAACCGCCTGTTCCGCCAGTCCATCGCGCTTGCACGCGCGGCCTATCGACTCGACACAAGCTTCGAAACACAGGCGGTAGCCTTTCGCGCCCGGCTACCCGGCGAACTTGAGCACTTCATCTACACGGGATGCCGCGACAAGTATACCTGGCGCGCTTCAGAGCCTGCAAAGGTCCACACCCTCGCGCGCATGGCCCGCGAGGGCTTCGCGCCACAGCTCATCGTCGCCGCGGCACACGGATCAATCATGCCCGGACTCCTCCTTGCAGAGGCGCTCGAGGTCGAGCTCTATTTTGTGCGCTTTTCGATGTTCAAACGAAACGACGAATGCCCCATCCTCTCCCTTTCGGACGAGGCCTGGCTCGCCGAGCGACGCACGAAGCGCGCCCTCCTCTTCGATGAGGATGTGGCAAAGGGCACGACGCTCAACCTTTTTAGCAACCGGCTTGCTCCCCTTTTCGAATCCTCGCGAACCGCCTGCGTCATCAGACACGCGGGGGCGGGCATCCGGCCCGACTTTTCCGCACGCACCTGGTGGGATTGAACGGGCGTCTGAGCCTCACACGAACATATCCCGGTGCCTGAAGCCCGCGATCGAGCCATAGAGTGCCGATGCGAACGAAACGACGGTGAGAACGATGGAGGCGACCGAAATGCCTGCGGCAAGCCCCTGGCTCGCGCGGTATGCGTTCGCCTGCGAGGCGATGAAAGAATTCCAGTCGCCGAGAGCGGGGACATAGGCCCGCGCGGCCGCCGAGGCGGCAAGAAGCGACACCGGATAAACGAGCATGCTGAGCGAAAAACCCTGGCGGCTCCTCCGCTTGAGACCACGGATCGCGAGAAAAACCGGAACGACAAAGAGGATCGGTAGCACCGGCGGGAAGAACTGCGGCGCGAGGGCAAAAAACGAAATCGAAGCGCCGAAAAAGGCGTAGACATAACGTCTATAGGGACCAAGCCGACCCGATAGGTCATACCAGGAAGCCGCGGCGTAGTCGAGCCCCCCCTGGACGGCCGCCTTCGACAGAGGCGACACCTCAAGCAGTTTTTCGAGGCGGGAGCACAGGCCGACATAGGCGGGGGCCGCTTCGTCGAGCGAGCCTAAGTCGACGAATTTGGCGCGGAGACGGTTAAGCGCCTTCAAGGCCAAATCTCGGTCGCCCGGCACAAGGATTTCCTTTTTGATGCGGAGCTCGAGGTCGTCGAGGAGTTTTAAGAGCTTCATGTCGCCTCGCAAAAGGGATTTCGGAGCGAAAGGCACTGCGCCTCAAGGATCGCTCGCACGCGTCCCGAGGCGCTGTCAGTAGCCACCGCTTCCGGGCGCAAAAGCCCGGAAGCGGAAGCGTAAAACCTTACTTCTGATGCTTCAGAATGCTCGAGAGGCCGATCACGGTGCAGCCGATGATGATGGCCCACGCAAGGAGCATAAACATAAGGGCTCCAGCGGACATGTCGACCTCCTTACTTCAGGATCTTGACGGTGTTGGAGGCTAGCTCCTCGCCGTACTTCCGCTTGATGTTGAGGTAGGCCTGGATCGCGCCAAGAACCACCACCGCGAAGCTCACGATCGTACCGGCGAGACTCCAGGTATCCACCACCTTGTAGGTGCCGCTCTGAAAGGTCGTCACGAGGAAGCCGACGAGGAAGGCGAGGATCGAAATCGGGGTGAGCACCTGGATGAAGGCGACATAGAACCACTTCGGAAGCTTCCAATAGGAGCCGCGGTTGATCTCGTCGAGGCCCTTCTGGCCCATGAGCCAGCCCGTCACGATGACTTCGATGAGGCCGAGGACGATGAGGAAGACGCTGCCAACCCAGTTGTCCACCGAGCTGAAGTAGTTGAGGCCGTCTAAGCCCTTGCCACCGATGGTCGCCTCAAGCGCGATGGGAATACCGACGAGGATGTACAGGCCGAAGATCGCCCAGCTGCCGACGCTCCTCTTAATCCCCATCTCCTCCTCAAGAAGCGCGGTGAGGTAGTTGAACATCGCGATTGCGCTCGTAAAGCCCGCGAAGAAGAGGAGGAGGAACCAGAGGCCGCCGAAGAGTCCGCCGCCCGACATAGAGCGGAAAATGTTCGGAAGGCTGATGAAGGAGAGGCCGACGCCCGCGCCAAGGCCCTCGGGCCCGAGGAAGGTGAAGGCGATCGGGATGGCGATAGTGCCGCCGAGGATGACCTCTGCGAACTCGTTGAGCGCAACCGTCGTAAAGCCGGAGAGCACGATGTCGTCATCGGCCTTGAGGTAGGACGCGTAGTTCGCGATGATGCCCATGCCAAGGGAAAGGGTGAAGAATATCTGCCCCGCGGCGGCCATGGCGGACTTGAAATTGAGGTCCTGCCAGCGTGGCGTCCAGATGAAGTCGAGACCGGCGAGCGGCGACCAGTCGGGCTTCACGGGGGAGCCAAGGGTGAGGGTCTTCACGATGAGGATGATGCCGAACACGTAAATGAGCGGCATGAGGAGCTTCGCCACCACCTCGATGCCCTTCTTGATACCGCCGTTGACGGCGAGCGCAAGGAGGGCGAGCGTGACGATCCAGAACGCCAGGTTCGCGGGGTTGGCGAGGTAGGCGGAGAGGATCTCAACCGTCTTCTTCGCAGGATCCATGTAGCCGCCCGTGAAGGACATCACGGAGTAGCCGAGGGTCCAGCCGATGATGTGGTTGTAGTAGGAGTTGACGAGGACCGTGACGGCAAAGGCAAAGCCGCCGGCAATCGCGCCGATAACCGCCGCGCTGCGGGGCTTGGCCTTTTCTCGGGCCTGCAGATACACCATCGGACCGAGGGTCCCGTGGCCGTACTTGCCGCCCGTCTTGCCGAGGTTCCACTCGACGAACATGAGCGGAATACCCATGAAAACAAGGGCAAAGAAGTACGGAATCATAAAGGCGCCACCGCCATTGGCGGCGGCCTGGTACGGGTACCTCCAGAAATTGCCAAGGCCGATGGCATTGCCCGCCATGGCCAGGATGAGGCCTACTTTCGAGCCCCAATTTTCGCGCTTTGCTTCAGACATCGCGCCTCCTTGTTTGGTACGGTTCCGCCATCCTTTCGCCTCACGCGCGTAAAGGACGACCGCGATGATTATACAAAAGGCCCTGCGGATGTATTCGTAAAAAGAAGCGTGGTTAACTTTAATTCGCGCCGAACAACATGACGGATGTATAGCTGTTTTTCGACCTTCAAAACACCCTCACGGCCTTGAAGGCGGGGTGGCACATCGGAGAAGAGGTGGCGCGCCGCAATTCGGTCCCGTAGGTAGCTACACGCACATCCGCACGGCCGAAGGCGGGCTGTATTTTTTCTCAAAGCCACTTGCGCCTGAAGGCCCGGCTGTGTATATTTATACCAAGAGTTCGTCATGACTCTACGCTGTGCGTAAGCTCCGGGGTTTTAACCTCCTTTTTCCCCGGGGCTTTTTTATTTCCGCTTCACCGCCCTAAGGTTGCCCTTACGCAGACGCGCTAAAATTAGAAAAAAACTATCTTGACTTTTTTATCGATACGGGCCACACTTCCCTAGCGATTGGAGAAGCCATGGCCAAGATGAAGATTTCGTACGCACCATCCGTGCGTCGACTTCCCTCCTACCTCCATATTATCCGCCAGGCGCAACGTGCGGGCGACTACTACATTTCGGGAACGGTCATCGCCCAGGAGCTCAACCTCGAGCCCATCCAGGTGCGCAAGGATCTTGCGATCACCGGCATCGTGGGAAAGCCGAAAAAAGGCTACCCCGTGGAAGCGCTGGTCGCCGCCATCGAGCATTATCTCGGCTGGGACGAGGCCCATGACGCGGTCTTAGTCGGTGCCGGCAATCTCGGTTCCGCCCTACTCGGCTATCAGGAATTCCAGCTCCATGGCTTACACTTTGTCGCCGCCTTCGATACCGATGCCGCGAAAATCGGCCAGCACATCCATGGCGTCCCCATACTGTCCATGGACACAATCGAACAGGGCATAAAGAGCCTTGGCGCGGAAATCGCCGTGCTTGCCGTGCCTTCGCCGAATGCGCAGGCTACGGCGGAGCTTCTCGTCCGTGCCGGCATCAAGGCGATCTGGAACTTCACCAACACCAAGCTCAAGGTTCCCGACGAGGTTGTCGTCCAGAGGGAAGACCTCTCCTCCGGCTACGCCCTCTTGTCGATCATGATGCAGACCCGCAAGGGTCGCATGATCTAGTCCAGCGCCCCGCCGACTGTGGGTGAAAAAGACGAGCGTCAGGCGGACTACCTTGCGCGCCGCCTTGCAAAAAATGAAAAGTCGCTAAGGCGATGGGCGCGCACGGAGCGCGTGGGCGCGGTGCGGCTCTACGATCGGGACATTCCCGAAATTCCGCTGGCCATCGAGCTATTCCGCTCGCCTTCCGCAACGGACGCTACCGCCGAAGGGCCGCTCGGCGGCAAAGACGCGGCGCTTTCGCTTGCGCTCTACGAGCGCCCCTACGAAAAAGACCTTGCCGAGGAACTGGCCTGGCTTTCGCGCATGGCAGAGGCCGCCGCGGCAACGCTTGGCGTCGAGCTTGAGTCCGTGTTCGTCCGAACACGCCGGAAAATGCGGGGCGATGCACAGTATGAACGCAGGGGGAGCGGCAAGGCGGAACGGATCGTACGCGAGGGCGGTCTTTCCTTCTTGGTCAACCTTTCCGACTACCTCGATACCGGTCTGTTTCTCGACCATCGCCCCTTGCGCGCACGCGTGCGCGCAGAGGCCGCGGGCAGACGGGTCCTCAACCTCTTTTGCTATACCGGCAGCTTTTCCGTCCATGCGGCGGCGGGAGGAGCCGAGCTTGTCAGCTCGGTCGATCTTTCCAACACCTATCTTGCCTGGGCGGAGCGCAATCTAGCGCTCAATGGACTAGGCGGCCCCTCGCGGCCCCTCATCCGTGCCGAGGCGCGCAGCTTCCTCGCGGAGGCGAAAAGCCGCAGCACACGCTGGGACCTCATCATTGCCGACCCGCCGACCTTCTCCAATTCGAAAGCATCGCCTACGGACTTCGACGTGAATCGCGCGTGGCCCGATCTTATTCGCGCCTGCCTTGCCGTTTTGGCGCCGGGCGGGACGCTCTATTTTTCCTCCAACTCGCGCAGGCTCATCTTTGATCCACGCCTTGTCGAAGGGAGGGTGCAGGATGTAAGCGAGGAGAGCATTCCGCCCGATTTTCGCGATCGCAAAATCCACCGCGCGTGGCGCATCGAGGCGAGCAGCTAGAAATCCCGTATGCGGACGGGCGGTCATGAGGCCCGCCCCATCGCGACGAACGCCTCGGCGAGGTATCCCGTATGCAGGCGGCGGGACTGTCCCAGGCTTTGTATATAAAAACCGGCAAAATCGCTTGTCAATTTGGAATAAAATGAGTAATATACTCCGTAAATAATTGCGTAATGGAGCCTGACGTGCGCATCACCACGAAAGGTCGCTATGCCCTGCGAGCCGCCATCGCCCTTGCCGAGACAAGCGCCGAAGACAAACCTGTCACCATCAAGGCGGTCGCCGAGCGGGAAGGCATCTCGCCAGAATTCCTTGAACAGATATTTTTCAGGCTACGACGGGGCGGCGTCATCAAATCGGTGCGCGGTCCGGGGGGCGGTTTCTATCTCGCCCGCCCGGCCGCCGAAATAAGTCTTCTCGACATCCTTGAAGCCTCGGGCGAAAGCCTCGGCATCGCCCCCTGTAGCTGCGGGCGGCGCGCGCAATCATGCTCGGTCGAAGACTGCGCGGCGGGAGGAATATGGCGGGAAATGGACAACCACCTCCGGAGCTACGCCGCAAAAAAAAACCTCAAAGACATGATTGCCGCGTCGCAAAACTAAGCGACAGGCAGGCCTTGTCCGCTATTCCGCGTCGACATAGGCTTCGAGCTCGCGGCGGCGGGCTGTGTCGACAAGGCCGAGGCGCTCGCAGACGGCAAAGAGTTCGCGCACGTGCACAAAGGCGTGAAGGCGTATGCCCGCCGCCTCCATGTCGTGCCGCCCCTGCCGCCCCCGCTCAATGAGCACTACAAGGTCCTCGATAATGAGGCCCTCGCCCCGAAGAATGTCCGCAGCCTCGAGTTTGCTCGCGCCGGTCGTAATGAGATCATCGAGGAGAAGAAGGTGCTCGCCAGCCCTAAACGCGCCTTCGACGCGGTTGCCCGTGCCATGCTCTTTGGCGGGCATGCGCGGCCACACCATAGGCTTCCCGGTGGCAAGAGCGGCGGCTGTCGCAAGGGGAAGGCCGGCGGCGGGGATGCCCGCAATTCGCGTATAGGCAAGCCCATCCGCAATCCGCGCATAGGCCTTGCCCGCGAGGGCAAGCGCCGCGGGATCGGAGACAAGGCGGCGGAGGTCGATATAGAACGGGCTCCGTTTGCCGCTTTTAAGAACAAAGTCGCCAAGCCGAAAACATTCGGTCGCAATGAGCGCTTCGAGAAAGGCATCCTTAAGCCCATCACGGGCCTGTGCCGCAGATGCGGAAGGAGTAGCATTGCCGCCCCCGATGCCGGGCGCATACGCAGGCGCAGCCGATGCGGCACTGCGGGCGGCCTCCATCGCATCGCGAAGCTCGCAGGCGGCCTGTGCGGGGTCGGCGGCCTCGGCAACGGCGCGCGCCGCAACAACGAGAATACCAAGACCGTCTTCGCGTCGGCCGGCGGCAAAGGCTTCGACGGGTTTGCCGCCCTGGGCGCCTATGCCGGGAGCGAGGAACCAGGCCGCGGGCGCGACCTGCCGCACCGCGCGGAGCGCCACAGTGTCGTTCCCCGCAACCACAAGTCCGATTGAGGCGCGGCTGCTCCAGGAAAGGCACTCGCGCGCGACCTGGATATAGAGAGGCTCTGGCCCGTTCCCCGCGGAAGTGATAACCGAAAGATCCTGCAGGGCGCCCGCACCGGGGTTGCTCGTCCGGCAAAGAAGAAAAACTCCCCTCCCCTCATAGGCGAGAAAGGGTGTAACCGCATCGCGTCCCATGTAGGGCGAGAGGGTCACCGCATCGCCCTGTAAAAGGCCGAACAGGCTCTTCGCATAGGCCTCCGCGGTCGCATCGATGTCGCAACGCTTGGCGTCAAGAATGACAGGTATATCATCGGGTATGAACGAAAGCGTCTCCTCGAGCGCCTCAAAGCCGGCGGAGCCAAAGGCTTCGTAAAAGGCAAGATTGGGCTTAAATGCGGCAGCATAAGGAGCCGTTGCCGCGATAAGACGACGATTCGCGGCGACAATCGCCGCCCTTGGGTCGGGGTTTGTGGCTGGGATCCGAGGATCGAGTCCGACACAGAGGGCGCTCCTCCGTTCGCGGACAACGGCATCGAGTCGGGCGAAGAAGTCCATGGGCTCCTCCGAAGCGGCGGGATAGAGTAACCTAGCATAACTTGCGGTCGAGCGTCGATAGCAGCGTAGGCCTAACAAACCGGGCACCACAAGCTTCGTAACACCAAGCGTGAATCAGTGCTTTTTTGGCGCTTCGGTTATATACTATGGGGAGCACATGATCGGCTACGAGCCTAAGGAGGTTTCACAATATGAGGAAGTTAGTTGCGGCGGCCCTGCTTGCCCTCGTCGCGCTTGCAGGTTTCGCGGAGGGTGCCGAGCCTAGCGCGAATCCCCTCGCCTTCCAAGCCGGCCTTAACCTCGGCACCGACGTCCTCCCCACGGGACCGGGCGGCACGAGCGAGGCGTGGACCAAATTGGGCTTTCAGCCGGATATAGCGTTCGGCAAGTTCGGCATTGGCGTCGACCTCACACTCCGCTTCAAACTGTATCCAAGCCCGGATCAGGCGGTCGAAATCTATCCCGACGACTGGGTTCCCGACTATAACGGAAACGGCAAGTCGTTTTTCGACATCTACCTGCCTAAGCTCCTTTATGTGCGCTATGGGGTGAAGGGGGAGGATCCCCTCTATGCGAAGCTCGGATCGATTGCCGATCTCACGCTCGGCAACGGCTTTATCATGGGTTCGTATTCGAACATGAGCTTCATGCCGGAAACGCGGCTCTTTGGCCTCAATGTCGGCGTCGACGGCGCTCTTGTGAATTTCCCCTACCTCGGACTTGAGCTTGCGACGGGAAATCTCGCACGCTTCGATGTCATAGGCGCGCGGCTCTACGCCCGGCCGCTTGTCGGGACCTCGATCCCGATCATAAAAAACGCACAGCTAGGCCTTACACTGGTCGTTGACCGCGATCCCTACCTCTATATTGCAAATCCCTCGTCGATTCCCGGCCTTCCTGCGGCTTCCAAGCCCGTCACGGTCTACGGCGCCGACCTTACCGTGCCCATTCTCGGCGGGAAGCTCTTCCCCCTCGCCGCCTTTGCGGACATTGCCTTTGAGCCAAATGACTCGATGGGCGCGATGCTCGGCTTTGGCGGAAGGCTCCTCGGCCTCTTCACCTACGGCGCACAGATCCGGTTCCTCCAGGAGGGCTTTATCCCCGCGTATTTTGACGGGAACTACGACCTCTATCGCGCCTTCAAATACGCCTATATGGACAAGCCGAGTGGTGGCGATATGTTCGCAGGCTGGTACGCGAGCCTCGGCACCTCGCTCATTAAGGACAAGCTTGTCTTCCTCGCCTCGCTCGACGGTCCCTTCAAACCCATCCCGACGCCGGCGACCGAGAACCAGGCCGACTACCCACACGCAAAGGCACTAGCTCGGCTCGGCGAAGGGATTATCGGCGGCTTCTACTTCGATGCTTCCTACGAGAAGTACTACCTCGGCAAGGTACAGGGATTCTGGGAGGATCTTGTCGATCCGACCGATGCGGTGATCGGCTTGGCCGTAAACTATAAGACGGGAGCCTCGGTGCTCACGCTCAAGTATGACGCCAAGTGGGATGCAGCGAAGGCGGACTTCGTCGTCACTTCGACCATCCAAGCGTCGATGAAGTTCTAGGTAGGGACATAGGAGGAAGTTTCATGAAACGGATACTTACGGGCCTCGTTCTCGCCCTTGCCCTGCCGCTCCTCGCGGCGGCGCAGGGCAAGACCGCGGCCGCAGCCGCGCCCGCGCCTCAGGCGCAAAAACTCATTCTCGAATTCGTCGACGGCGCCGATCTTACCGTGATCGCGCCGGACGCCTCGGTGCTCAAGCTCAACGCCGGCATTTTCGAGGGCGATCCCATCCCCCTCGGTGCGACCGTACAGACGGGCGCCTCGACCACGGCAGAGCTCAAGCTCTCGCCCAACGGCACGATCGTGAAGCTTGCGAAGTCGACTACCTTCAAGGTGGCGGGGCTTGCCACGACGGGGCAGGATAAAAACGCCTTCGCCCTCGCCGCGGGCAAAATACGCGCCGTCGCGGCGAAGGGCGGAAACTACGAGGTCTCCTCGCAGACCGCTGTCTGCGGCGTTCGCGGCACCGACTTCGCCTTCGAGGTCAATGAGGGCAAGGCCATGCTCCTTGTTGCGAAGGGGCTTGTCGCCTTCCAGAAGCTCGATCCTGCAGGCGGGGTGCTTGGCGAAATCGCAGTCGGCGCAGGCGAGGCGGCCGATGCCTTTGCCGAGGTGTTTGCGTCCTTCAAGGCGAGCGCCGAGCAGTTTGCGGCGGCCTATGCCGATGTAAATTTTCAAAAACTCCAAGAGCTCGAGGTCCCGGGGAATGCGCCTGAAACGAGCGCGCCGACGAGCACAGAAGCCCCCGCCCTCGTCGAAGAGAAGCCTGCCGAGGAGGAAAAGGCCGCGCCCGCCGCCGTACCGGCAGTGGCCGCAGAGGAGAATCCCCTCGTGAAGTGGCTCCGCGAGGCCCTCGGCATGGAACTCGGCTCGGTGACCATCGCCGACCGCACCTACGCCAAGGCGGTCATTCAGCCTGAGATCAAGCTCGGCAAAGTGAAGCTCGGCCTCTACCTCCCCATTATTTACAGTTCGAACCTCTTCGACCCCAGCGATTGGTATAAGCCGAAAGGCAACAACGAGTGGGATTTCGGCACAGGCATCGGCTGGGAGGTCGATCCTCTTGCCGCGGGGCTCGACGCACTTTCCGACCTTGCGCTCAAGGTCAAGTACTTCGAATACGGTAGGCAACTCGAAGATCCCTTCTTCGTGAAGGTCGGTAACCTCAAGGGCCTCACCCTCGGCCACGGCCTTGTGATGCGCGACTATGCGAACGACTCCGAGTTCCCCTCAGTGAGGCGCGTCGGCCTCAACCTCGGCGTCGACGGCGGAAGGGCTGGCTTTGAGGCCATCGTCAACGACCTTGCCGATCCTGAGATATTCGGCGCCCGCCTCTTCTTCCGCCCCATACCTGACTTCAAGCTCGCGCTCGGCGTCTCGGGTGTGGTCGACACCGCCGCGGCGGCCGAACTCGCGGAAAGCGCGGCAGGCGACATGATGCTCGTGGGCGCGGGGCTCGACCTCGACCTCCCCATTATCCAGTCCGAACTACTCGGCATCCGCCTCTTCGCCGACGGCGCAGCGACGGTCCCCTACGTCCAGACCGAGTTTGGAAGTGTCGAGCCGGGCCTTAAGTACGAGCTCATCTATGACACGACTACGGGTGCGATCAAAAACTGGGGCGCCGCCGCGGGTCTCATGGGCAAGGTGCTGTTCATCGACTGGCGCCTTGAGTACCGCTATTTTACTGGCGCCTTCCGGCCCGCCTTCTTCGATGCGACCTACGATCGAAAGCGCGCCGAGTATGCCATGCAGTATGCGGGTTACCTTACCTCTCCGTCGGCGTATTCCCAAACGCCGACCGTTATGGGCGTCTACGGCGAAGGCGGCTTCTCCATCATGAAGGACAAGCTCAGCCTCAGCTTCGGGTACATGTGGCCCTGGTCGCCTGACGCGGCGGTCGCCGACCAGCTTGAAAACGACGAGTTCCACGCGCGGCTCGCCGTCAAGAAGGGGCTCATCCCCCTCATCGACGCCGCGGGTAGCATCGTGTACGACCGCCGCAACCTCGTAGGCGCGATCGCCGCCGGAGACTTCCGCTTCTTCGACGAGAACACCGTCTTCGGTGGCGAACTCGTGGTGCCGGTGCCCAAGACGCCGAACCTTGACCTTGCGATCCTCTTCGCGACCGTGCCAGAGCGCGATGCGACAAGCGGCGCGATCAAGTGGAAGAACGAAGCACAGGGCATTCCGTATGTGAAGCCGGCCATCTCCATCGAGACACGGCTCCACTTCTAAGCAGCGTCACCACCGCATGGACGAGGGCCGCCCGGGAATTTCCCGGGCGGCCCTTTTTTAATGTAGGCGGCAAATGGGGTGGCGGAAGCTCTTTGAAACGCCTTCAAAGCGTCGAAAGGAGGGCCGCCATCCGCATCGCGGCCTTGCCCCGGTGGGAGAGTGCATTTTTCTCAGCACTCGAGAGCTCCGCAACGCTCTTCCCAATGGCGGGGAGGTAGACGACGGGATCGTAGCCAAAGCCTCCCTTCCCCCGCGGCTCACGGAGAAGCTCGCCCTCGAGCGTCTCCTGGACAGTGAAAAAGCGCTCTTCAGAGAGGACGAGGACAAGGCAACAGACGAAGGCGCATGTCCTGTCTGCGAAAGTAGCGGTGTTCGCAAGGAGGAGGGCGTTCCGCTCTCCCGCCTCGAGCTTGCGCCCCCCCTCCTCCGAGCCATAGCGAGCCGAATAAATGCCAGGTGCGCCGCCTAAGGCGCGAACCGCAAGACCTGAGTCATCGGCGAGTGAAGGTCGACCTGTCAGCCGAAAGAGGGCGCGGGCCTTTTTGTACGCGTTTTCAAAAAAACTAGTCCCGTCCTCGAGGACGTCAAAGCCCGCATATCCGACCTCGGCAGGGAGGAGGAGGCGGTGACCAGGAAAGAGGGGCTTAAGCTCCTCAAGCTTGTGGGCGTTGCCCGTGGCGACAAGTAGTTCCATAGCGGAGAGCTTAGCGGTGAGGTGGCACAAAGGACAAGGGCGTCCAGAGTGCCGGCGATCCGATCGCCGGCATTCTGGACATACCTTATGCTATGCAGTCGCCATTTTGAGACGCTTAAGGTAGTAAATTCCCGAATCAACCGTCCCCTTGGGTACGCCGAGTATGCGCGCGACCACCGCGTTGGGGACAAGCGGCCGCATGTTTGAGAATTTGGCGCGGGCCGCGGCATAGCGTGCCCGTTCGCGCCCGATCTTCGCGGTAAGGCGTTCCCGTCGCGCCGGTTCGACTTCGTCGCACAGCCGCGCTTCGAGGAGGCGTGGCCTTGACCAGGAGCGATCCCGCGCAAGGCAGCAGCGCTCGTAGCGTTCCCGCTCGTGCTCGAGGTAACGCCGCGCCTGGGCGACAACCGCGGCAAGCCAGTCCGCCTGAACGCCCGCGATGCTTGCGACGCGGAGCGTGTCCTCGTCATCGGCGCTCCATGCGCACTTGAGGTAGAGATAGACGAGACGGCTCCGGAACGCCTCGGCGCGGATGGCCCCTGCCTCGCCCTTTCCCAAACCAAGGCGAACAAAAAGCTCCTCGACCTCGCGGCTGTCGTAGGTCGCCGAGAGGTCCTGGCAGGGAGTCATCACATGTTCGCCTGTTTCCACATTCCAGCGCTCGGCCCGTTCGCACACGATGTCGCGCTCAAGGCTCTGGCGGCGAAGCCGCCGCATGCTCCGCGCGATGAACCGCAGACTCACCGTAAGGTAGGCGTCAAAGGGAACGCCCTTATCGACGTAGCGCGCAGGAAAGCCCCGAATGCGTTCCCTGTACCGCTCAAAGGCCTCCGCGACGTCGTCTTCGGAGTCGAAACCATACCGCCGTGGTTCGCGGTAGATATCGGCGGCGATACGCGAAAAAATAGCCTCGAGGCCCTGGCCGCTTGCCTTGTACGCGCACACAAGCTCATGAAGCCGCTCTGCCATCCCTTCCTCCTTAAAGTCGAATGTGCAAGAGCGCTTAAGCACGAAAGGTGCCAAGTTTTAACCAATAACAAATAATTAACTATACTCCGTCACGGCAACGACTTAGCACTCCCATGAGGCAAGGCCCGCAGAACCACCGCGATAACATCGGCAAGGTCCTTAACACTTCTTGATCTTTCACACGCATGAAGCGCTCCGCGCGCGGCCATGCCTGCGAGAGGCGCCCTTTAGCCTATGCGAAAAAGGAGGGGGACAAGGATCGGCACCGACAGAGAGAGAATCGCCCCCGAAGCGAAGCTCGTAGGCACGGCTTCGGGACCTGAGCATTGCTCGATGAGCGGCAAGGTGACATCCATGGCGGTCGCACCCGCAACGCCGATGGCGAGGCCGGGGAAGCGGCTTTTCGCAAGGAGGGGGATGGCGACAAACGCAATGGACTCGCGCGCCATATTCGCAAGAAAGGCTGCGGATCCAAGGGCGCTGTCGCCAAGATCCGCGATGATGACGCCCGAAAGACTGTACCAGCCGAAGCCGGCACCCAGCGAAAGCGCCTTTCCGATGCCGAGGCCGAAGAGGGGAATAAGCGCCGCGGATCCCGCAAGGCTTCCAAGCGCGGTGGCAAGCGGCACCATGAGCGTTTCCGGTCGGAAGAAGACACCTTTGAGCGATACGCCCGCCTGCACAAATTGCATGCCGATGAGGAAGAGCAAGGCGTAAAGCGCTAGGCTTGTAGCCTGCGAGGGGTCGAATCCCTTAAGAGGCGGTAGAGCGAGTCCCAGAACGAAGCCGACGATGACGATACTAAGAAGCGCGAGGGGGGCCCTCCAGTCCGCGATCCGCCCCGCCCCGTAGCCCTGAGCATATTCGTCCTGCGGGCCAAAGCCCGCATCATGTGCAGGACGAGGCGGAGAAGCGCAAGAAGCGGAGAACGCGCCGAGTATCGCGTAGCCTGCAAGAATCGCAAGGATGCTCCCTAGAACGGCACAGGCTGCGGCCAGAAGGGCGAGGAGGCCGATCTCGCCTAGGCGCGCGGCAATGCTTCGATCGTTGCCGAGGCGGAATCCCATGACGAGGAGGAGCGCCCAGAGCACCAGCTTGATGGCGCGATCGACAAGAGCGGAAGGCGGAGCAATCCGCAACCTTGCAAGAAGCGCACCGCAGAGCAGGATGCCGCAGAGGATGAGTATCTGAAAAAAACCGTCCATGCGCGTCAGACTACACGGAGGGCTGTGGCAGGCGCAAGGCCACTTTGAGGGCCTTGGCGCACATTGACAGTCTGCAGAGTGCGGGCTATGGTGGCGCCGTAAGGGGGGCGGGGTGGAGCACTTTGCAGCGCGCGTCCTTTCCAATCGGCAGATCGCCGAGTCATGGAGGGAGCTTGTCATCGACTGGCCGGCCCAAGCGCCTGAGCCGGGGCAATTCCTCACGGTACGCGCCTCGCCGCGCTTTGATCCGCTACTCAGGCGCCCCTTCGCCTTCGCAGGCTTTTCGCGCGAGCGCTGCGAAGCCTCCGTGATCTACCAGGTGCGCGGCGAGGCGACACGGCTTCTCGCCGATCTTGCGGCGGGCGCGCGGCTCGACACGATCGGCCCGCTCGGCAGGGCCTTCCCCCCGCCGGGCAAGGGCGAGCGGGCGCTCCTTGCAGGCGGCGGTATCGGCCTCGGCCCCGTCCTCTTCCTTGCGCGCGAATTTGCGCGGCGCAAGCGTGAAGGCGTGGCCACGGGCGAAGACGGGCTTTCGCCCGCCCTCGCCTGTTTCGGCTTCCGCACGGCCGCCTCGGTGCCTGCAATCGAATGGCCCGAAGGCGTACGCATCTACACCGACGACGGTAGTGCTGGCTTCGCCGGAACGCCTTCTTCAGCCCTTGCAGAAGAAGACGCAGGTCCCGGAAGGGCACGGATCTACGCCTGCGGCCCCGCCGCCATGCTCGCCGCCCTCGCCGCCCTCGCGAAAAGCCGAGGCTGGAATGCGAGCCTTTCCGCCGAACAGTGGATGGCCTGCGGCGTCGGCGCCTGCATGGGCTGCGCGCTCGAACGCGCGGACGGCGCAGGCTTTCTACGCGCCTGCGCCGACGGTCCCGTGTTCGAACGCGACGACATCGACTGGGCGGCCGAGGCCGCCCGCGCCGCGCGTTAGGCGCGGCCGCCACAAGGAGCGCGCATGCAGCCTACGCTTTCCGTTCAAATCGGCCCCCTCATCCTTGAAAACCCAGTCGGCGTCGCATCTGGTACCTTCGGCTACGGCTCGGAATACGAAGCGCTCGTGGAGCTCAACGCCCTCGGCGCAATCTACACGAAGGCAGTCACCCTCGCGCCGCGGCCGGGCAACGCGATACCGCGCATTGTCGAGACGCCCGCGGGCATGCTCAATTCGATCGGCCTTGCGAACCCGGGGGTCGAAGCTTTCGTTGAACACAAACTTCCCGAGCTCAAAACCCGCAGAGCGGCGGTAATTGCCAATGTCGCGGGCGCAAGCGAAGAGGAGTACCTTGCGGTGCTCGAGCGACTTGAAGAGGCGGCGGGACCCTGGATATCCCCCCCCGAGGGGCTACCGATCTCCGCCTGCTCGGCGCGGACGGGCATCGACGGCTACGAGATAAACGTTAGCTGCCCGAACGTGCGACACGGCGGGCTCGCCTTCGGCACCGATCCTATCCAGGTCGAGCGGCTTACCGCAGCCCTCCGCGCGCGCACGCGTCGCGCCCTTATCGTGAAGCTCACGCCCAACGTCGCAGACATCGCGCCCATTGCGCGCGCGGCGGAAGCAGGCGGCGCCGACGCCGTGTCGCTCATCAACACGCTCGTGGGGATGGTCATCGACGTGCGCCGCCTCCGCCCTGTCCTAGCAATGGGGACAGGCGGGCTCTCCGGCCCGGCCGTCCGGCCCGTCGGCGTCGCCTGCGCCTACAAAGCCGCGCGCGCGGTGCGCATCCCCGTCATCGGACTTGGCGGCATCATGTGTGCGGATGACGCGCTCCAGTACCTTCTTGCGGGCGCGCGCGCGGTGCAGGTCGGGACGGGCACGTTCGTCAACCCGCGCACCGCGGAGGAGGTGCTCTGCGGCATACGCGCATGGATGGAGCGTGAAGGCGTCGAGCGCGTCGAGGCGATCGCAAAGATGCTCGCCTGATAGCCGTTCATCAGCCGCAAAGCAAGACAGACGCCTTACGCGGCGCCGCGCGGCAAAGTTACGGCGCAAGCACTAGAAGGACGAAGGACATATCGTCCTGTTGCGGAGTACGACCGCGGTGCAGGTCTATGGCCTCGGGAATTGCCTTGCGAAGCGCCGTGCCCGCCACAAGGGCCGACAGCGCGCAGGCCGCGAGTTCTGGCTCGCCGAACTCCCTGCCCTGAGCGTCTTCCTGCTCGGGGAGCCCGTCGGAGAACACGAGGAGCGCATCGTTCGCCTTAAGCCGCCAACGATGGATGAGGGGCTCGATGTCCTGCTCAATGCCGACAGGAAGGTTGCGTTCTTCCGCCTTGAGCCGTCGTGCGCGGCCCTCGCGAAAGAGGAGCGCGTGCGCGTGCCCCATGTCGGCGACCTCGAGGATCCGCGTCTCGGGGTCAAAAACGGCGAAAAACCCCGTGAGGTATTTCTCGAGGTGAAAGGTGGCGACAAGCGCCTCGTTGAGTTCCTTGACGAGCGCAACGAGGCCGCGGCGGTGATCAAACATGCGAAGCATGCCCCAGGCGAGCGAAACGACGAGCGAGGCGGCGACGCCCTTCCCCGAGACGTCACACAGCGCAAAAAACGCCTTACCCTCAGAAAGCTTGCGCGAATACCAAAAATCCCCGCCGACGCCCTTTGCAGGCCGTGTCCAGGCCTCGAAGCGGTAGCCTTCGCCGCCGAGCGCCTCGTTGGCCTCGGAAAGACGTTCCTGCACCCGGCCCGCGAGCTCAATGTCCTCCTGCGTCATGCGCGCAAGATACTCGTCGATGTCACGGGGGGCGAGAAGGGAAAGAAAGCGGCCATCGGCGTCAACGAGAACGGCGTAGGACGCGGGGTCGTCACGACGGAAGGACGCGGCTGCCGAAAAAAGCCCAGCATGACCGTCGAAGAGGGGCGCAGACTCGACGAGCTCGCGGGCCGGGCAGCGACCCAAAACCTCACGGCCGAAGGGCTTTCCGAGAAGGCCGAAGAGGCGGTCGCGCGACAGGACGCCGAGTGGCCGCATATCTCCGTCGAGAACAGCAAGCGCCTCCACCTCGGATCGCGAACGGAGCTCGTCCGCAAGCGCAACGGCGTTCGCCTCCGCAGCCGTAAAGTGCGGCCGCCGCGCCGCGCGAAGGATGGTGGTGCCATAGTCGCGTGCGCGGGGTGCCTCGCGCACGAGTGCCTGAGCCTCACTACTAGTACGCATGACCTGGATCCTAGCCTACATCAATTAGCTTTCGGTTAAGACCGCGCGGATTAACCCTTTCTTTACGGAGCCTTCACGTGCGTCTTATCGGTCAAGGCCATGATCACCTTGCACGAATCACCAGGAGGAGCCAGGCATGGAATGGACGCCGAAACTTTCCCCCTCGGGCGACGAGGCGGAGATCGCGCTCGTCGGCGACTACGACCTGTACCACGCACCGCTCTTCAGCGCCTTCGTGCTCGGAAAGATCGAAGGTGGCTGGAACCGGGTGTCGCTCAACCTTTCAGGCGTAAGCTATCTCGATTCGACGGGCGTCGGATCGATCATCCGCATAGCCCAGGCGCTACGCAAAAAGGGGGCAAAGCTCCGCTGCCGCGGCCTCTCTGGGAGCCCCCGCCGCGTACTTGAAATGTCCAACGTCATCGCCCTCCTCGAGGAGGATCGACCGGAAAGGGCCTCTTCATGAAACCGCTCATCATCAGAAAGCTCATCGTCGATGAACGCAACGAGCTTTTCGACGCCCAGGGAATGCGTTATGCGGAATTTGCAAGCGACTATTCGCGCATACGGGAATACGCATCCTTCATTCTTGAAGGATGTCCCGAGGCGTTCCGCGAGGGCAACCTCCTCGAACAGCAGCTTTCAGAAATAATCAAGAATGGCATCAAGCACGGAAACCGTTGCGACCCCGCGAAACGGCTCCGCGTTTGGTACGACCTGCGAAAGCGCGCGCGCTTCATCGTCGAAGACGAGGGCGAGGGATTTTTAGAACTCGAGGCATGGAACGAGTTCTACCGCAAACGCCAGACCGCCCTCCACCGTGAGGACTTCGACGAGTTTCTCGCCCTGGCAAGCTACCGCGGCCCGTCGAGCGACGAAACTGACGGCGGCAACAGCCTCATCGCGGCGCTCGAATACTGGAACGGCGGCATGATCTACAATGCGAAAAAGAACAAGGTGGGTGTCGTGCGCTGGTTCTCAGGCGGTTCGGATTAACCGATTCCTCACACGGCTTTCACGATCACCTCGCGGGGCTAGGAGATGATGCGCCTATGAAGTTCAAGGAGTTCTTTGCATGCTTCGCGCGCCTTGTCGCGGCCTCGCCCCGCGAAGAGCTCGGCCCCGATTCACGGTACGTCTTTCTCTCCGACCTCCATCTCGGCGATGGCGGTTCGCGAGACGACCTTTCGCCGAACCGAGGCATTGTGCACAACATGCTCACCCACCACTACCTAGAGCGAGGCTTCACGCTCGTCCTCAACGGCGATGTCGAGGATCTTTCGAAATTCCGCTACGAGGAAATACGGCCAGCCTGGCTCACCCTGTACGCAATATTCGATTCATTCGCGGAAAGGGGACGGCTTAGAAAGATCATCGGAAATCACGATCTTGCCCTCCTCAAAAGGAAAGACTACCCCTACCCGCTTTCACACGGGCTTGTCCTCGAGCACGCCGAAGGTAGACTGTTCGCGTTTCACGGCCACCAGGCGTCGAAGTTCTTTACCGAGCACGACTACCTTTCTGATTTTGTCGTTCGTTACATCGCCCGCCCCCTTGCACTCAAGAACACGAGCGTCGACGACGACGCAAAGCGCCGCTTCAAGACGGAAAAACGCATCTACCGCGCTTCGCGCGAACTCGGGGTCGTCTCGCTCACCGGCCACACGCATAGGCCTCTTTTCGAATCGCTTTCGAAATACGATAGCCTGCGCTTCTCGATTGAAAAACTCCTCCGCGAATATCCCGACGCGGAGAATGGCCGCCGCGAGGCGATCGCCGAGCTCGTGGGCATTTACCGCGACGAACTATCCCGGCTCGACAAGAAGGAGCGCAAGCGCGCCCTCGCGGCGGGGCTCTACGACTCAAGCGCGCTCCTCGTGCCCTGCCTTTTCAACTCAGGCTGCGCGACCGGAAAGCATGGCGTGACCGCCTTGGAATACGAGGGCGGCCAGCTCTCGCTTGTCCAATGGACAGGCAAGCGTGGGCCGCGCCCCTATGTCGAACGAGAGGCGCTCATGAAGGAGCGCCTTGCGGGAACCCCCTATGCAAGGTACCTCCTCAGAACCACAAGCATCGAGCACCTCTTCGCGCGGCTTAATCTCCTTTCGCGACGCTAGACGGAACAGGCGCGGCGAAATTATGGATGCGATGCGCGCTCTCGACCCGCGATGGCAGGCGATCCTCGGGCTCCTCGACCACGCCTTCCAGCCGATCATACGCGCCTCGGACGGAAGTGCCTATGGCTTTGAGGCCCTTCTCCGCGGCTATGACGCCGCGGGTTTCGCATCGCCCTCGATGATTTCGGTTCTGGGTTCGCGGGACTCAAGCTCCTCCACCGTTCGGAACCCGACCTTGTCAAAATAGATCGCTACTTTGTTTCAGGTTCGGGCGACGACCCCAAAAAGGCCACGCTTCTTGCAAAGGCTGTCGGCATGGCCCACCTCATGGGCATCGCGGTCGTCGCGGAGGGCGTGGAGACTGCAGGCGAATTCCGCGCAGTTCTCCAGGCAGGCTGTAATTACGTCCAGGGCTTTTTCGTCGCCCAGCCAAGCCGTTCGACCGAAGCGCTCAAGGACTGCTATTCAGGCGTGGACGTGCATACCGACCTTGCCCGCCACGAGCGGCGCGGATGCCGCGCCGCTCGGTAGCGACCTCGGACGCATCGTCGAACTCTATGCGGCCTCCCCGGACGCAGGCTGTGTCGTCCTCACCGAAGGAGGCGGCTATGCCGGAATCCTCCATGCGGAATCGATACTCTCACTCGTTGCGGAACGCGAGCTCATCGAGGCGCGCGACCACAATCCGCTTACGCGGCTACCAGACAATCTCCGGGTTTCTGCAGCCATCGCCGAGCGTCTTGCGGAACCTGGGCGGGGGACCTCGTTCGCATACTTCGACTTCGACAACTTCAAACCCTTCAACGACCGCTATGGATTCCGAAACGGAGACCGGGTGATCATGCTCTTTGCCGACATTCTGCGCTCGATTTTCAGACGGCCAGGCGATGCAGTCGGCCACCTCGGCGGCGACGACTTTTTCGCGGCAGTCCATGCCCCCTCAATCGAGGAAGCGCTCGGCAGGCTCGTCGAGGCGCAGGAGCGCTTTGCTCGCGAGGTTTCGTCGTTTTATGCGCCTGAAGACCGCGAACGCGGCTGGATACTCGGTAAGGACCGCGAAGGCGTCGAGCGCAAGATCGCCCTTCTATCGGCAAGTCTTGCCGTGCTCCACATCGAACCAGGCGGAAAAATCGACGCCGAAGAACTTGCTGAGGCCCTCGCCGCCTTAAAGCGCGAGGCAAAGCTCTCCCCCGCGCGCCTTGCAGTGCGGGTGATCGGCCCCGGTCCGGGCGGCGCAAAGTTCGGGGTAGAGCGCGGCCCAAGCGATGATGACAAAGAAGCACACTGTTCCCCTAGCAAAGCGAAAGAGGGCGAAGAGACAGGGCACAAGGCGGGAGCCGCGAGATGCATGCGCCCCCCCGCCCCTTCCCGGTATTTTCTCCCTTTCTTATCGCCGCAACGCCCTAACGCCGCCGTGCGGCGGACAAGCAAGACCTTGAGCCTCTCATGCGGCCTCCAGGTCAACGGGTCAGCCACCCCCTGCGCGCACCTCGACGCCTTACACAGCCCCTTGCGCGGCGCTTTGGGCCTTCATAAGTGGCCACTTTTTCCACTGATACCACTGCTCCGGACGCTCGAGCGTGCGCCGCTCCCAGAGCGCAAGGGCAAGCGCGGCAACATCGGCAGTCTGCGGGTCAAGGGCTATCGGCTCGCAGTCGAGCGAATAGCGAAGCCCGCCTTCGCGCGCACAGAAAAGGCCGACCGAGGGCGCACGCGAGCGCTTTGCGATAAAGTCGAGGCTGTAGTCGAAGTAGAGCGTCGAACCGAAAAGCCTGATCGTCCGCGACGGACGCCTTCGCCATGCGTCAACCTCGTCAACCTGCGTCACGAGGATGCGCCCGCGCTCGAGGGCGGAGAATATGCCTGCAAGGACTCGATCGCCGCGCGAGGCGATGAGGAGCTCCACGTCAACGTTGCGCGCCGCCCGCTCGAGAGCGGCGCGGAGCCGCTTCGTCTTTGCCTCGAGAACGATGGAGACGGGATAGCCGCGGTCAGCGAGAAAAGCGGGAATGAACTCGACGGCGCCCCAATGCGTGGTCACCGCGATGACGCCACGGCCGAGCGAAAGGGCTTCGTCGAGGGGGGACAGGTCGCGCGCCTCGACCCGTTCGCGAAGAAAATTCTTAAGCGCGGGAAGCGGACGCGCCGCGACAAAGAGCTTCTCGAAGTAATGCTCCGCAATGTGCGACACAACGCTCCCCCGAACCCGCGCGGCGCGCTCTGGGTCGCGGACAAGCTCGATAACGCTGGCCTCGACGCGCGCCCGCTCCTGACGATTGAGCGCGAAATAGGCTAAGCCCGCGGCGACGACAAGCCTTCGCGCAAGATCGGGCGAGGCGCGGGCGACGATGTTCGGAAAGATGACCTGGCTCAGTTCCGAGAACCCGATACTCATGCTGCATCCCCCTGTTCCCCAAGCGGGCCCGTGCCGATATTCCGCAGATTCTCCTCCTTGAGCGCGGCAAGGCCGGCGCCATAGGGCGCGTCTGCGAATGCATAACACCATTTCGACGCATTGCCACCGAGAAACTCGACCGCCCAGCGCACGCCACGGTGGCTAAACTCCGAGCGCCGGTTAAAATGGTCGACAAAGCCACGTATTTCGTGTGCGCTGAACGCAATGGGGGAGCCGCCCCGCGGCTCGAACACAAGTTCGCCCGACCGATACGCAAGACGCCCCTCGCCAAGGCGTTCAAGACCAAGGCCGCCCGCATGCGCGCGCATGCGGGCAAGCCGGACGCGGCGGTTTTCAAGGCGCCCCTCGGCGGCGAGCTCACGAATGCCGGCCCGCTGCCAGAGGTTCCAGGAGCGCAGGTCGCGTATCTCCGTCGTGCTCCATGATGGGGAGAAATTGCGCGGGCGCACGCGCTGATTCGCGTCCACACGCCAGCGCGCGCCGCAACGGAGACATGCAAGCTCATCGCCGGAGCCTGCGAGCGCGGAGCCCCGCCCTTCGGGACCTTCGGCCTTGCCACAGACCGGGCAGCGCCACAAAAGGCGCTCAATGCCCTCCGCAAGGCCCTCGCCCCAGAAGAAAAGCCCTCGTTCGAGAGCCTCGGGTATCTCATCCTTTTCCATCGCGCGCGCGATGATCGACTCAAGGAGCGGTTCAGAAAGGCGCTCGACCTCGCCAGAGTCGAACACGGAAAATTCGACGATCCAGGGCCCCATGCGCCGCGTCTTTGCCCAACGCGGTGCTGCGAGGTAGTTGCCCCGCTGCCGCGCTACCACGAGAGGAAGGCTGAGCTTTTTTACAAGTCGCGCTGATCCGGGACGGAGCGGCGCCGCTGCGCCATCCCAGCTCCGATCGCCCTCGGGAAAAATCGCAAGTGACTCTCCTGAGGCGGCAAGCGCGAAGGTACGGCGGAGCGCCGCAAGGTCGGTTGCGCCTTTGCGTCGTCCGTAGGCACCAACAAGATCGGCCAACGCGGCCTTGAGCGGGGACACGCCCTCAAGATTCGCCATAAACCGAGGTAGGCGGGGAAGGAGCGCCGCAAGTACATAGGCGTCGCCCGTATTCGCGTGGTCGGCAAGAAGCACAAAGGGCCCCTCGGGAAGATCCGCAAGGCCGCGAGCTTCGACCCCCTGTCCTCGCAGGTAGGCCCGAGCCCCGAACGTTTTAAACGCTCCGTATGCGATACTCTGATACCAGCGCGGCATGTCCCCCTCCTTGACCGTGCATCATGTACGTTGGGTTGACCATCGCCTGTCACGATGAATTGCATGTGAGAAGAGGAATAATTATGTATTAGGACGCGCTAAACTGCTTATGTGCTCACCTACGACGCACTATTGTTCGTACAAGCGAACTTATTTACCACATGGGAGGTTATAATGCGCAAACATCTTACGAATATCGTTATTATTGCCATTTTAATTTTTGAAAGCAGTAAACTCTTTGCTCAAACTACCGAAGCGATGCAAAACCGCAAATACGGAATAGAAACATCCCCCATATTCCCACTAGTTAAAATATACGCAATTCAAGGAACATATTCGCTTTGGAACAAGGGAGACGTCATAGTAGGGTATGCATATCAAAATCAAATAATAGAAAATGAAGGGCAGTGCCATGGTCATACTTTGTTGCTTGGCTATCGCCAGTATGTTCTTAAAGGATTGCATGTGGATATCGAGTTTTTTCCAGCAGTGAATAATTTCTACTGCTACGTCGATGGCAAGTATTACAATGGCTATGAAGTCGTAGCCGAAATACGGCCCGGATACCGATTTGATTTAAAAATCAATAATTCGTTCGATGTTTATATATTAACACAAGCTGCCATGCTTTTTGGGCTATATAGAGATAATCCATGGCCAACTATGGGTAACGATCCGTTCTTTTTTCCACTAGTATGGATTGGAATCAGTTTATAAAAATGCGCCCGCCCCTGTTCATTAAGCAATCATGCCTAATGAACAGGGCGGCGAGTTACGCAGGGCGCTCTTAACGCAATTCATCATGGTTTCACAACCCCCTCACCATATTTACATAGAATGTCAGGAAGATCCCTCGCGACGGGGAAGCTGTGCTAGCACCCCGAATTCGATGCTGGAGGTACACGATGCGATCGAAGGTTCGCCTCGCCCTTTCCTTCGCCGCGCTCCTTGCGCTCCCCGCGCTCCTCGGTGCGCAGGCCCAGGCGCCGATCCCTACGCCCAAGGGTATCAAAAACGTTATCTTCCTCGTGCCGGATGGCACGAGCGCGGGAGCAATCGCCCTCGCCCGCTGGTATTCTGGCGGCGCCCCCCTTGCGGTCGATCCCCTCGCGTCGGGGCTCGTGCGCACCTACAATGCCGACACGCCCATCGCCGACTCCGCCCCCGCCGCCACCGCCTTCTCGACGGGCTTTAAGACAAACACACCCTATATCGCCGTCCTGCCCGAAAAGGCCGGTATGCCTGGCATCCCCGCGCCCAAGAGCGCGGATGTGAAGCGCCCCGTCGCAACGGTCCTCGAGGCCGCTCGCCTTGCCGGCAAGGCGACAGGGCTTGTTGCCACCTGCGAGATGCCCCATGCCACACCCGCCGATTTCGCGGCGCATGCACCCTCGCGCAAGGACTATGACGACATCCTTGAGCAGATGGTCTACAACGGCGTTGATGTCGCTTTTGCCGGCGGCTTCACCTATCTCTCCCCCGCGACGCGCAAGGACAAAGAGGATCTCGGCGCAGCCCTCCGCGGCATGGGCTACCAGTATGTCCAGTCGGTCTACGAGTTTGAGAATCTCAAGTCCGGCAGGGCCTGGGGCCTCTTCGCGCCAACTGCGATGGCCTACGAATTCGATCGCGATCCCGCCCGCGAGCCTTCCCTCGCCGACATGACGAAAAAAGCCATTGAGCTTCTTGCGGGCAACAAGAACGGCTTCTTCCTTATGGTCGAAGGCTCGAAGATCGACTGGGCCGCCCACGCGAACGACCCCGTTGGCATCGTGAGCGACGTACTCGCCTGGGATCAGGCGGTGAAAGTTGCCCTCGACTTCGCGAAGGGCAGGAAGGATACGCTCGTCATATCTGTTCCCGACCATGGGAACTCTGGCATCACCATCGGCGACTACTCGACGAGCAATAACTACACCGCCGTTCCACTCGCCTCCTTCATCGAGCCCTTAAAGCGCGCAAAGCTCACGGGCGAGGGCCTTGAAGCCCTGCTCGACACGGAGCGCTCGAACGCCAAGGCCGTCCTTGCCGACTACTACGGCATCACCGACGCGACCGACGAGGAAATCACCGCCGTCAAAAAGGCGGCCGCTGGCTCGCTCAACTATGTGGTCGGTCCCATGCTCGCAAAGCGCGCGAAGCTCGGCTTCACAACCAACGGCCATACCGGTGAGGACACCATTCTCTACACCTACTCGCCCGATCCGGCCGGCAGGCTTTTGGGCACCGTCGAGAACACCGACATTGCGCGCTACATCGAGAAAGCGCTCGGCCTTGATCTTGCCAAAACGACCTCTGCGCTCTTCATCGAGGCCGAATCCGCCTTGAAGGCGAAGGGGGCAAAGGTTTCCGTCGACACGACGGCACCTGCGAACCCCATCCTTGTCGCGGAAAAAGGCGGCCAGACCGTCCTCTTCCCGCGCAACAAAAACTACGCCATCGTCGGCGCGAAGCTTGAAACCAAGGACGGCAAGACCTCCTATTCAGGCGGCGAGACGAAGACGCTCGACGGCGTCACGGTCTTCATCGCGGATACCGGAAGGTGGTACCTTGGCAAGAAGGCTGTCGATCTTATCAAATAAGCTGGCACGGCCATAGGGCTCGTCCGTGATGCGGCGGTCGGGAGGGATCCCTCTTGACCGCCGCATCATTTTTGCCTTTAAGGAACACGAGATTTGTGGACAAGGCGGGGAGACCTAGCGTAGCATCGATAGAAACCGGCAAGGAGGACGACATGGGCAAAGTCTTGGTCACCTACTACAGCGCCACGGGAAGTACGCGCGGGGCCGCGGAGGCAATCGCCGCCGTGCTCCGCGAGCGCGGATCGGCGGTGGATTGCACGCCGCTCGGCGAGGCGAGGGACATCGAAGGCTACGAAGCCTTCGTCGTCGGCGCACCGGTCAACGGCTTCCGCTGGAGGCCGGAGGCGCTGGCCTTCGTGGAGCGGCACCGGGCCGTCCTTGCCGCAAAGCCCACAGGCCTCTTCCTCCTCTCGATCATGTACGGCCTCGGGCGGCCGAGCGCCCGTAGACGCGCCCTCTCCTTCCTCGATCCCGCGCTCGCGATCCTGCCCCGCGCGAAGGCGGGCTACTTCGGCGGGACGATGCAGGGGCCCGCGCCCTGGCCCCTCCGCCTGGCATTCGGCGTCAAAAAAGACGCGCCCCTCGACTCGCGGGACTGGTCCGCCATCAAGACCTGGGCAGAGGAGTTCGCGAAGGAGCTTGGTTGAGGGCTAAGTCGCTTGCGACCAAGGCCGCGAGCGCTCTACCTAGCCATACGCAAATCCCGGCGGCTTAGCGCCGCTTTCGTGTACGCATCCGCATCATCCCGCAGCGGAACATGAGCTATCACCGCCGAGCGCACGCAGGAGTTCGCCGACGGCGGCGGCTCCGCGTTCGTTTCGTTCGCCCATCTCGCGCATCGCCGCGAGGCGGGCCTCGATGGATGCGATACTCCGATGGATGCCTATAAGGCGCGCTGCGGCGTCGTCCGAACCCTCGATGAGGCCATCCATGCCCCGCATCACGCGTGATGCGGCCTCGCGGGAAGCCTCGGCGGAGGAGGCCGTCGCGGCGGCTTCCTCCGCCATAGCGTCGAGCGCCTCGAGTACGGGGCGCGAACACGAGGCCTCAGCGGCAAGCTCTTCGTCAAGACGCATCATGGCGGTCTCAACCTCCGCAAGGGCGGCGGACATCGCCGCGAAGGCAGCCTCGGAGAGGGCGGCGGCCTCGGCGCTGCGGGCGGCCAAGGCCGCTGTCTCGCCGAGCACCATCTTGACTTCGCCGCTTCGCTCAGCCGACTCCTCGGCAAGGCGGCGGATTTCACCCGCGAGCACCTCGAAGCCGCGGCCATAGACGCCCGCGTGCGCCGCTTCGATCGCCGCGTTGAGCGCGAGCACCCCCGTTCGCTCCGCAACCTCCGCAATAAGGCTGTTCGCGGCATCAAGGCGTGCCTGACGCTCGGAAAGACCGCGAGATAGCTCGGCAAGCTCCGCAAGCCGAGCTCCTCCCTCTCCGGCGCGGAGGCGGAGTTCAGCGCCGAGCCGTGCGGCGTCAGCCGAGGACGCGGCGGCGCGGGAAAGCCCTCGCGCCATGCCATCCACTGCCCTTTTCGCCTCCGAAGCGCGGCTGAGCATGGCGACGGAACGCGCCGCGAGCGCGGTCGACTCGCGGGCGATGAGCGCCGACTCCTCCCGTCCCGCGTGGAAGGCCGAAAGTCGCGCTGCCGCCGCGTCCTCGGCGGCGCCCACCTCTGAGGAAATATCAAAAGCTGCATTCGAGACTGCTTTAAGCGCTTCGGCAAGTTCAGCGGAGGCGTCGCCGAGCGAGTCGAGTGCCTCACTCGCCTTGCCGACGCCGCCCGATACGCGCTCCGCGAAATGGTTAAAAGCCTGTGCGACGGCGCCGATCTCGTCGGCGTCAAGCACGGGGATACGCGCGGCAAGCGTACCACCTTCGCCCAGCTCCTCAAGGGCCCGGGCGAGGCGGCCGAGCGGGGACAGTGATGCGCCGAGGACAAGCTCGGCCGCGAAGGCGGCCGCGAGCGCCGCGGCTAAAGCGGTAGCAATAAGGCCGGTGAGGCTTTTGCGCCGCTCCGCTTCGACGAGGCGATCGACCGTGGAGCGCGGCACCCCGAGAAACACAAGACCGATGAGTTCCTCATCAAGCCCCAAGAGCGGTGCATAGGCCGCGAAGTAGTCCTCGCCGAGGACTCGGGCGGCGCCGCGGTGCTGCTTCCCCTCTGCAGCGGCCTTTGCGGGTGCCTCATCCGCTTCCACAATGGTTCCCACGGCGCCGGCGACGCTCGACACGACGCAGCGAAAGCCGCGCGGGTCGAGGGTGTAGATCGCAGCCTCGACGCCGAGCTCGCGCTTGAGCGCCTCGGGCATCTCGGATCGCCCGTCGATCGGCACGAGATTCCGATCGACGAGCGCGCCATCGACCGCAAAGAGCTTTCCGTAGTAGGTTTTCACATAGTGGCCGAAGGAGCGCAGATCCGCTTCGAGCATGCGGCCAAACACTTCGCCCGCAAGTCTACTGGCGAAGCGGCCAAAGCTCAAACTCTGGATGAGCCCGATGACCAGCGCGAGGAGGAGGGCCTCGGCGAGGACGAGGAGGCGTAGCCGGGTGCGAAGGCCTGTTTTGAAGCGCATGGGGACTCCTTTCGCCCCGCGAGCATACAAGGCCCTGTGCATGCGCCGTATGAGGCTCAGGTAAAGAGTGTGTTAAGCGCCACAAAGCACGCGAACGGCGGATTAACCGTTTTTTAACACTAAGAGCACGATGCCCTCATGAGCGGCGCGTATGGTCTAGCCATCCCTTGCGAGGACTTTCCCGCAAGGGCATCTCCCACGGGGCATACCCCGACTTCCGGAGGAAAGGCATGAAGAAGACGATGCTCGCCCTGGCCCTTGCTCTCGCGGCGGCCAGCACCTTCGCCCAAGGCAAATTCGCCTGGATCGACTCCGTCTCCGACGACAAAGACAAGATCCTGCCCGGCGTCAATCCCACCAAAGTGACCGGCACCATCGTAACCGCCGGTTCCTCAACCGTGTTCCCCCTCTCCGAGGCGATCGCCGAGCGTTTCAAGAAAGAGGGCTTCGCGGGCCAGATCACCATCGACTCCATCGGCTCCGGCGCCGGCTTTGAGCGCTTCGCCAAAACCGGCGAAATCGACATCGCCAACGCATCCCGCGCGATCAAGTCCTCCGAGGTCGAATGGGCCAAGGCGCTCACCCAGCCCCGGACGCCGATCGGTTTCCAAATTGGCACCGACGCCCTCGCCGTCTGCGTGAGCACGAAGAACAAGTTCGTCCAGGACGCGACGACCGCCGAGCTCGCCCTCATCTTCTCCACCGCTCAGTACTGGTCTGACGTCCGCCCGACCTGGCCCAAAAAGGAGATCAAGCGCTTCTCGCCCGGCACCGATTCGGGCACCTTCGACTACTTTGTCGAGCACGTCTTCAAAAAGGACAAGAAGCCCCTCCTCGCGGCCAAAAATCTCCAGCTTTCGGAGGATGACAACGTCCTTGTGCAGGGCATCGCTGGTGATGAAAACGCGATCGGATACTTCGGCTTCGCCTACGCGGTCGAAAACAAAGGCAAGATCCGCCCGATCTCGGTCGACGGCGTCGAACCGAACCCGGCCAACGTCGACGCGAACAAGTACCCCCTCTCTCGCCCCCTCTTCCTCTACTCCGACGCGCGGATCATCAATGAGAAGCCGCAGGTCGCCGCCTTCCTCACCTACTACCTCACCTACGTCAACGACGTGATCAAGAAGGTCGGCTACTTCCCCGCGACGCCCGAGGCCCTCAAAAAGTCCAAGCAGGCGCTCGCCGACGCGATGAAGGGCAGGTACTAAGCCGCGATGAGCGATACCGGCATTCTCCTTAAAGGGAAGTCCGGTACGCGGAGCCTTGCCCGGAATTCGCTTCCGGCCTTCCTGGCCCGGAAACGGAGGCCGGGCGAGGCTCTCGTGCAAGCTTTCCTCTTTTTCTGCGCTGCCGTCTCCATCCTCACGACGGTCGGCATCGTGGTCACGCTTGGCGAGGAGTCGTTCGGATTCTTCAAAGGCGTGAATCTTCTTGAGTTCTTCACGGGCTCGGTTTGGCAGCCCGCCATCGAGCGCTTTGGGATTCTCCCGCTCCTCACCGCGACGCTCCAGACGAGCTTTTGGGCCATGCTTGTCGCACTGCCCCTTGGACTCGTCGTCGCGATCTACCTGTCCGAATACGCAAGCCTGCGCCTCCGCGAATTCCTTAAACCCGTACTCGAGGTGCTCGCCGGCATTCCGACAGTGGTCTATGGCTATTTCGCCCTCACCACGGTGACGCCGGCTCTGCGCGCCGTCTTCGGCGAGGGGCGGATAGAGGTCTACAACACGCTCTCCGCAGGTCTTGTTATGGGCGTCCTCATCCTCCCCCTCATCGCCTCGATGTGCGAGGACGCGCTCTCTTCCGTACCCGCCGCGCTCCGCGAGGGCGCCTACGCGATGGGCGCGACCAAATTCGAAGTTTCGCTCAAGGTCGTCGTGCCCGCCGCCTTTTCGGGCCTCGCCGCGGCCTTCATCCTCGGCCTCTCGCGCGCGGTCGGCGAGACGATGATCGTCGCACTGGCAGCCGGCGCCGGTCCCAATCTGACCCTCAACCCGGGCAAATCGGCCGAAACGATGACAGGCCACATCGTGCGGATATCGGGCGGCGACCTCTCGTACGACTCCATCGACTACAAGAGTCTTTTCGCCATAGCCCTCGTGCTCTTCCTCGTGACGCTCGGCCTCAACATCCTCTCGCGCCGCATCATCAAGCGCTACCAGGAGGTGTACGAATGAGCGACAGGGACTTCGCCCCGAACCTTGCCGCAAGAAGTTCCCGCGGAAAACGCTGGCGCACCGTCTTCCTCTGCGCCACCATCCTCGCGGTGCTCTTCCTCGTCGCACTCATCGCAAGTATCGTCAATCAGAGCTTCGGCTTTGTCCTGTCGGTGGCCGAAGTCGAACCGGCGACGCTCGCGCGCGGCGGCATCCCGCTCGAGGAGCAGGAGCCTCTCGACCTCATCGAAACGATCCGAGAGAATGTGTCCCGCCGCCTTTTCATCAAGGAAGACAGCGACAAACCCTTCGAATCGCGCAGTAAGGCCGAGCTCCTTGCCTTTATCGAAGCCGAGATCGTCAAATCCCGCGTCGTCGAGACCTGGACGCTCGCCGAAAGCCTCTTCGGCCGCGCGCGCATCGAGGCGTTCAAAGTCGAAAACGCGCCCGATGGCAGGCTTGTGTTCCGTTCCTGGGTCAATCGCGGCCTTCTTGAAAACCCGCAGTCGAGCGTTGCGGCGCTCGCGGGGCTCCGCGGCGCGATCATCGGCTCTCTCCTTACCATCTTTTTCACCATCATCATCGCCCTGCCGCTCGGTATCGGCGCGGCGATATGGCTCGAAGAGTATGCGCAGGAGAACCTTCTCACCCGCATCATACGGACAAACATCTACAACCTCGCGGGCGTCCCCTCGATCATCTACGGCATGCTCGGGCTTGCGCTGTTCGTTCGCCTCCTCGAACCCATAACCTCCGGAGCCGCCTTCGGAGCCGCGGAGACAGGTGGAGGAGCGAACGGCAGAACGGTTCTATCCGCCTCGCTCACGCTCGCCATACTCGTCCTCCCGATCGTCATCATCAACGCCCAGGAGGCGATCCGCGCGGTCCCCCAGACGCTCAGACACTCGAGCCTCGCGGTCGGCGCGACAAAATGGCAGACAATACTCCACCACGTCCTCCCTGCGAGTATCGACCGCATTCTCACAGGCGCCGTGCTCGCGATCTCGCGGGCGCTCGGCGAAACGGCGCCGCTCGTCGTTATCGGCGCCTCGACTTTTCTCACAAAGGATCCGACGGGGCCGTTTTCCAAATTCACTACCCTGCCCATCCAGGTCTACCAATGGACCGCCCGGCCGCAGCAGGAATTCCGCAATCTCGCGGCGGCCGCGATACTCGTCCTCCTCGTCCTTCTTCTGTCGCTCAACGCGACGGCCATCATAGCGCGGAACAAGTACCGCAAAGAGAAGAGGCTCGCACGATGACCGCGAACAGCACCACTACTCGCGAAAATCCTCAAGGCTTGGACCTTGCCCCCGAAGCACCAACACTCCGCACGGAGAGCCTCGACGCCGTAAAAAACGACGCATCGGATGCGCCTGCGCTCGACGTCCGCGGGCTCGACATCCGCTACGCAGACGGCTTTCATGCGGTGAAGGGACTTGCCATGAGCTTCCCCAAGCGGAGCGTCACGGCGATCATCGGCCCCTCGGGCTGTGGCAAGTCGACGGCCTTGCGGGCATTCAACCGCATGAACGAGCTCATCCCCGGCACCACGACGGGTGGCGAGGTGCTCTTCCGCGGCGTCAACATCTACGCCCCGGGCGTAGATCCCGTCCAGGTGCGACGCTGGATCGGCATGGTCTTTCAGAAGCCGAACCCCTTTCCCAAGACGATCTACGAGAACATCGCCTGGGGGGCGCGGATCAACGGCTTTCAAGGCGACATGGACGAGCTGGTTGAATCGAGCCTCGTGCAAGTCGCGCTCTGGGACGAGGTGAAGGACAAGCTTAAAAAAAGCGCCTACGCGCTCTCAGGCGGCCAGCAACAGCGGCTCTGCATCGCCCGCGCCATCGCCGTCCGCCCCGAGATCATACTCATGGACGAACCGACGAGCGCGCTCGACCCAATCTCCACCTCGAAGATCGAGGATCTCCTCGACGAGCTCAAAAAGCGGTATACAATAATCATCGTGACGCATAACATGCAGCAGGCGGGGCGGGTTTCGGACTCCACCGCATTCCTCCTCCACGGCGAGCTCGTCGAGTACGCGCCGACAAAGGATCTATTCTTCAACCCGCGGGACGAACGCACCGAGAGCTACATCTCGGGCCGCTTCGGTTGATGCGGGGGAACGAGACAATATGGGAAACCGAACGCAACTCATGGACGAGATGAACCGCCTCCGCCACGACCTGCTCCTCATGGGGACGCGGGTCGAGGAGAGCCTCCGCAAGGCCGCCGAGGCGATGAGGACCCAGGACGTGGAGCTCGCGCGTGAAGTTAAGGCTGACGACGAACTCGTCAACGCGCTCCAGCTCAAGATCGAGGACCAAGCAGCGATGCTCATTGCCACCCAGCAGCCCGTGGCGCGTGATCTCCGTGAGCTCGTGGCGGTGTTCAAGGCGACCGACAACCTCGAGCGCTCGGGTGACCACGCGGTCCACCTTGCGAAGGCCGTGATCAAGCTCGCAGGCGAACCGCCCTTCAGACACATCGAGCGGCTCGAACGCATGGCGAATTCCGGTTGCGAAATGGTGCGCGGCGCTGTGGGCGCCTTCCTCGCCCGCGATGCTGAGGAGGCGCGGCGTATCGCCGCCCTCGACGACGAGATCGACCATGAACACAAGGCCGTCGTCGACGAGGCACTCGGCTTTATGCGCGACCACCCCGAGCAGATCGAGCGCGCCAACCGCATCATAAAAACAGCGGGCTTCCTCGAACGGCTCGGCGACCACATGACGAATCTTTGCGAGGCGGTCGTGTACATGGTCGAGGGATCTCACGTCGAACTCAACGAATAGGGACTGCGAGGATGGCCAAGGCGAAGGTTCTTGTCGTAGAAGACGATCCGGAAATTCGCGAGCTCCTTTCGTTTTCACTCGCGAGCGAGGGCTGGACCCTCGTGCTAGCGGAAGATGCGGAAAAGGGGCTTATGCTCCTTGAGTCCGAAAAACCGGACTGCGTCGTCCTCGACATCATGCTCCCGGGGATAGACGGCCTTGAGGCGCTCAGGCGCATCAGGGCCGAACCCTCCCGGCGCCGCCTCCCCGTGCTCATGACGACGGCACGCGGCGAGGATGCTGACGTAGTCGCAGGGCTCGAACTCGGCGCCGACGATTATGTCGTAAAGCCCTACAGCCCCAAGGTGCTCGCGGCCCGCATCCGCGCCGCACTGAGGCGCCGCGCGGATCTCGCCGAACAGGCCGCTTCGGGCGGAACGCTTGTCCGGCGCGGCGAGCTCTCGCTCGACTCAGCCCGGCACGAGGTGCATTTCCGCGACCGCAGGCTCGAACTCTCGGCGACGGAATTCGCCATCCTCGAGTTCCTCATGCGCAGCCCGGGCTGGGTCTTTTCGCGCTCCCAGATTATCGATGCGGTGCGTGGCCGCGACTACCCCGTCACCGATCGTTCCGTCGACGTCCAGATCCTCTCGCTCAGAAAAAAGCTCGGCGAGGGCGGCGACTATATCGAAACCGTCCGGGGCGTCGGCTATCGCCTCAAGGGCTAGGGCGGTGGCATCGGGACTCTTCAGACGCAGCCTTGCGGCAATCGCGGGGGCGGCACTCGCGGCGACCCTGTTCACCGCGGGGGCGGCGCTCCGTGTCATGCGAACCCTCTACGATGAAGCGAACAGCCGGGACCTCGGAGAGGCGGCTCAGGCGCTCGCGGCGGTCCTCCCCGACGCGGCTCTCGGAGAATGCCCGACTTCTGCCTCGCCGGTAACGGCGGCGCCGTTACCGGCGAAGGAGTTTGTCCGGCGTGCCGCCTCCGGCTCGCATTTCCGCCTCACCCTCATCGATACGGAGGGGCGCGTGATCGCGGACTCGGGCGCCGAGCCCGAGCGCATGGAGAACCACGGACAGAGACCCGAGGTGCTTATGGCCCTCCGCGGCCAAACAGGCACGGCGCGCCGGACCTCGCGCACGGTGGGCATGGAGCTCTTCTACGCGGCCGCGCCCGTTCTCCGCGAGGGAAAAGTCCAGGGCGTTCTCCGCATCGCCGCCGACCTCCCCGCACTTGAGTCGCGCCTCGGCGCCGCGCGGCTCAGCCTGGGTCTCGCCGCTCTCCTTGCCGCCCTTCTCTCGCTCGTCGCCGCCGCGCTGTATAGCCGCCACGCGGCGACGCCCCTTGCGCGGCTCGCCGCCGCGGCGGATGCCTACCTTGTGCGGAGCGCCGTTTCGGCGAGCGCCGTTTCGGCGAGCGCCGTGTCGGGGCGCCCCGAATCGGCGCCGCTTCGGACTGGCTTCCTCGTCGGCGAGGGGCCCGCCGAGATCAGGGTGCTCGGACGTAGCCTCGATGCGATGGCGCGCGAGCTCGCCGCACGCGTCGCCGAAGCCGAAGCGGAAGGGCGCGAGCGCCGCGCCCTCCTCGACGGCATGGCGGAGGCCGTGCTCGGCCTCGACGCTGGCTTGCGCGTGCGGCTCGCCAATCCTGCGGCCGCCGCACTCTTCGGTCTCTCGGCACCTGAGGAGGCGCTCGGTAAGAGCCTCCTTGAGGCGAGCCATTCAAGCGAACTTGAAAAGGCGGCAGAAGAGGCGCTTATGCGGGCCGAACGCCTTGAGGCGGAGATTGCGCTCTACGGCGAAGGCGAGCGCTGGTTCCAGGCGGTCATCTCGCCCCTCGATGCGAGCGCAAACCCCAGCACGAGCGCCGTGCCGGCGAGCGCCGTGCCGGCGAGCGCCGACGCGGCCAAAAGCATGAACCCGCGCTCAGGACTCGTCATCGTGCTCAATGACATAACCCGGCTCCGCCGCCTTGAGCGCGTCCGCAAGGACTTTGTCGCCAATGTATCGCATGAACTGCGCACACCCGTGCAGCTCGTCAAGGGCTTCGCCGAAGGACTCCGAGGCGGTGCGATGAGCGACCCAGTACGGGCCGAACGCTTTTTGTCGATTATCGAACGGAATGCGGCGCGCATGGAAAGTCTCATCGAAGACCTTCTCTCGCTCGCCCGGCTTGAGCAGGACGGCAGGGGGGAGCTACCCCGCGAGCGCACGCGGCTTAGAGAGGTGCTCGAGGCAGCACGCGATGCCGTACTCCCCCGCGCGGAGGCCAAGGGCATAGAGATCAGCATCGACTGCGACGAGCGGCTCGAAGGGGAGCTCAACGCAGGACTCGTGGAGCAGGCGGTCGCCAATCTCCTTGACAACGCGGTGAAGTACTCGCCCGAGACGCGACCGGTACGCGTTGTGGCACGAAAAGAAGAAGACCCCGCCCTCGGCACGACGCTAGTGATCGAGGTGCGCGACCGGGGCTACGGCATCCCCGCCCGCGACCTGCCGCGGATATTCGAGCGCTTTTATCGCGTCGACAAGGGGAGGTCGCGCGAACTCGGCGGCACCGGCCTTGGGCTTGCGATCGTGCGGCACGTCGCGCTCGCCCATGGCGGCGAGGCATCCGTGGAGAGCTTCGAAGGCGAAGGCTCGCGCTTCATACTCCGCTTGCCCGCGAAAAAGCCCTCGCCGTAGATGGGAGGCGGGGTGAAGGCCGCGGCACTCATGGCCCCGCCTCAAGCACATACGCGCCGCCCCCCTCCTCGACCCTGACAAGGAGCCGCGAATCTGTCCCGAAAAAACGATGTTCGCCCGGACTTAGACTCGCCGCGTAGGCACCGTCGGCACGAAGGAGTGGCGCGGAGGCAAGAGCGCTTTCCGGCACCCAGGGCCCCGGCCCCGGAAGGCAAAGCGGCACGGCGGGCGCAGCCCGAAGGAGGGTGGTGCGGAATGTCCCCGCCACGAGGGCGCCCGCAGCCCTGCGCGGCGGAAGGGCCGCCCAGGGATCGCCGCCTTCTGCAGCAAGCTCGCGCATGAGCCGCGCAAGGTCGTAGGCACGCGGATCGGCACCGCCTTCCTCAAGGGCGCGAGCAACCGCGGCGAGCCAGCCCTCGCGCCAGCCGAGCACCAGCGTCGGCCCCCCGGCGGCATCGGGGGCGCGGCCGAACGGATAGAGCGCCCCTGCAGGGCGGAGGCTCCGCCCTGCAAAAAACGGCTCGGCGAATAGCCACTGGACACGACCGCGCGCCACGGTGATCACCGTCGAAGCGCCGGGCTCAAGCACGACGCTTGCGGCGGAGCCGTCAGGTCTGCACCAAGTGAGGCGATAACTGAGCCTGGGCAGCACAGCCCAGGACTCTGGCGGCTGCGGCGTCGAGACAAGGAGGCTTTCGACACTAGCGGGTCCCTCGGGAAACGAGCAGCCTGCGCCAGCGACAATTGCGGCAAGGACCGCCCATCGCAGGGGGGAGATACGACGTAGCGCGGTGGCGAGGCTCACAAGCGGTTCCGCCATATATGGGGCTACGCCACCCTGCGCGCCCTTCCGCTTGAGGGGAAGGCCGCATATTGCCTTAGGCTGATTTTTGGCCCATACTGAGCGTACCATGTATGACAGCCAGGCCTTTACCAAGGCCCTCGAGGAGAGACTCGACGCAAAACGCGACAACCTCGACCGCGTCGCGCTTCCCAAACTCAAGGAAGATTGGAAGCTGTTCCAGACCGCCTTCCAGGGGCTGTACGGAGTGCTCGACCGCAAGGGCATCGTCCACGAAGACCCGTACAAGTACGAGCTCAAAATATCCGAAGTCACGACGCCGCCCGAGGGCCCTTTCTCCGAATCCGAAAAGATCGATCAGATGAGCATGCGGCTTTCCCAATTTGAGTCTTATCTCGACTTTCTCAACAACTACTACCAGTTCAGCGTCGATTTCCTCTCGATGGGGCGGATAAAACGGCTCTTGGGGCTCGTCAAATACTTCAATTTCGCCCAGCTCACCGACACTTCGAACCAGCTCAACACCCGCTGTCTCGCCGAACTCGTCAACATGGTGAAGCGCGGCTCGGATCAGCTTTCCTCGGGCATCATCGCGGAATCGATATCCCAGCTCGACCGCGCAAGCCGCGACATCCTCGGAACGCTCAAGGAGCTTGCCGCATACCACCGCGAACGCTACAAACTAGAGATACGCCAGCTCGTTCTGCCCGGTCTTGCATTCGACTCCACCGCGGTGATCACCCATCGAGACGAGGCAGTCCGGCAGATCAAGCGGAAGTTCGCGGATGTTGCGGGAGAACGCCCCTTTTATCCCGAGCTCGTCGAAGAAATCCTCATGGAGGATCACTCCTCCGACGGCGAGCGGCTCCGCGACGAACTTCTTAAGCGACTCGAGGTCAAAGAGGAGAAAAAGACCGAAAAAAAGGCCGAAAAATCCTACCGCGCCGTCATCCTCGAGGGGATAAGGCTACTTGCGGGCGTTAATTATCCGCTTGAAGACGCCGCACAAAAGCTCGCCGACAACTCGACGATCCTTGAGTCGCGCAAGCAAGGTTTTTTCTACAAGCTCAAAAAAGCGATCCGCAACGTCTTTGCTCCTGACAACAAGGGCCTGTGCTACGAGGTAGAGATCCTCGATCCCGTAACGGGGGCGCGGAGCGCGGAGGAGATCGACTTCGGCCGCTTCGTGGAGGAATGCACGCGCAAGGCGAAGCAGCTTGCCGGTCTCCTCCAACGCTCAGGGCCCGCCTGGAAACGCCTTGAAACCGCCCCCGAGGACCAATCGTACAAATTCCTCGAGCGGAACATCGAGGAGCTTCAGCGCCTCGTGAAGCGGATCGGCGCCCTCGATGAGTTTTTCAAGGAGGCCGTGTCCCCCGAAGACAAGCCGCGTCTCCGTGGTTGCAAAGCCGAGATAACGACGATTAAGGGCGCGCTCATCAAGGCGAACCAGAAAAAACACGAGTATGTCGCCCAAAAAGAAGAACAGGAGCAACTGCGGCGGCTCGGCATTCGCTCCGAATGAGGCGGCTAAAGTGATACACCGCCTCCGGCGCGATACCTTAATCATGCCACGTCAAGCACCCGAAGGAGGGAGCGTCATGCATCAGCGCGCAGCGAAATTCTCTGCATCCCCGGCCCTCGTCTGCATCCTTGCCATCTTCGCCCTATCCCTTGCGGCGGCGCCCTGCGCCTTTGCCGCATCGGACGAGCCAGAGGAACTCGCCGTCGCGTTCAATGCGCTGGATCTGCAATTCGACCCCCACCACTCGATCTACTCCGCGGAGGCGCAGATATTTACCGGCATCTACGAGGGGCTGTTTTCCTATGACCCTTCGAGCCTCGACCCCGTAAAGGCGGCATGCGCCACCTATAAGCGGACGGCGGACGGAAAGACATACACCTTCTACATCCGTGAATCCGCAGCCTGGTCAGACGGCACGCCCCTCCGTGCGGGGGATTTCCGCGACGCATGGCTACGCGCCCTCAAGCCCGCGGAAAAGGCCGATTATGCTGCGTTTTTCGATGTGATCGAGGGAGCACGGGACTATAGGCTCGGAAAGAACAGCGATCCTGAGTCGGTCGGCGTGAGCGTGATCAGCGACAAGGTGCTACAGGTAAAGCTCGTCCAGCCTACCCCCTATTTCACGCGCCTCCTCTGCCACCACTCATTTTCCCCCATCCACCCCTCGATGCTGAGCGCACGTGATTGGGGCAAGGCGGTCCCCTTCCCCGTGAACGGCCCCTACCGCATCGCGTCTTACACTTCAGGCGAGCTCGTCCTTGAACGAAACGAGCGGTACTGGGACGCATCCTCGGTCCGCATTCCGCGGCTCAGGCTCGTTTTGAGCGACGATGACGCCGAGATGACCCGCCTGTATGACAATGGCGAGCTCCATTGGCTCGCCGGCCCCATGGATCCCGACGCCCTCCTCAACCGCGCGGCGATCCAGGTGGCGCCCATGTTTGGCACCAGTTATTGGTTTTTCGACTGCAGCACACAGCCATGGAACTTGCGCGAGGTGCGGCGGGCGCTTGCCCTCCTCCTCCCCTGGAAAGAAATCCGCTCGAAGGACGCCTACCTCATCACGGCGGAGACCCTCGTACTGCCCTTCGCAGGCTATGACAAGGCAAAGGGGATCAAGGACACAGACGAAGCGGAGGCGCGACGCCTCCTTGCGGAAGCGGGTTTTCCCGATGGCAAGGGCCTTCCTCTCGTGCGCATCCTTGCGCCAAAGGGTGGGCAGGACGCCGTCCGGGTCAGCCGACTCATGGAGGCGGCATGGGAGCGCCTTCCGGGCCTCTCGGTCGATGTGGTCGAGGTGCCCGCCTCCGCCTATTTCAGCACAGTTCGCGCGGGGCTCGCGAAAGGCGGCTACGCCCTCGCCCTCACCACCTGGATCGGAGATTTTGCCGACCCCCTCGCCTTCCTCGGCATGTGGAACGCCGACTCAAACCTCAACGATGCGCGCTTCTCTGATCCTGAGTACGACGGCCTTCTCGCCGAGGCGGCGAAAAAGGACGGGGCGGAACGGCTCTCCCTCCTCGCCGCGGCGGAGACGCGCCTCCTCGAGGGCGCCGCTGCCCTCCCCGTCCACCACAGCATCGCGGTCAACGTGATCGACATCGATTTTATCGAAGGGTGGTTTTCGAACGCCCTCGACATACATCCCTTCAAATACCTGGGCTTTGGCGAACGCAGGATACGGCCCAATGTCGCCCGCGCAGAGATATCGCCTTCCCGTCTCGAGTAGCGTTTCCAGGATCGAGGGAGTTTTAGGCCACAGCCTTTTCAAGGAGTCTCTATGCGCAAAGGTCTATCCACGATTCTCTATCTCTTTCTCGGCCTGCCCATCACCCTCTCCGCCTTATTCTGTCTCGCGGTCAAGCCCTGGGCGCTCGATCGCGCGTTTTACAAGCGGGTGATCGAAGACCGGCGCCTCTACGCAGCGCTCCGCTCCCCGGATATTGCACGCGGCGTCGATGCGCGCCTTGAATTCGGCGGCTTCACCTTTTCCGGCCCCGCCCTCGTCACCGCGCTCCAGCCCCGCCTTCCAGAAAAGGAACTTACCGCGCTCGGGCATGCGGCGATTGACCAGACCTTTGACGCCCTCGAATCGGGTGCGCAGAACAGGCCGGATGCAGACCTCATGCTTGACATGCGGCCGCTCAAGGCATCGCTCCTTGCGATGACGGATGCAGCCGCCGAGGCGTATGTTCGGGCCCTTCCGGTCCGCGACGAAAGCCCGAATCCCGCCGATCTCTCCTTTCGCCCCGCATCGATCGCCCCTGCGCGGATGGACGCAGAGACCCGCGCCGCCCTCGGCAAAGCCGCCACATCGATACCCGACGTCGTTTCGAACACACTCCGCATCGATGCTGGCATAAAGGGACGCTCGGTCAAGGCGGCCTTCGATCAGGCGACCGCGACCTTGACCGGCTTTGCCTTCGCGCTCATTGCGGGACTTGCGCTCCTCGGAGGCGGCGGCGCGGTCTCAGTCCTTTCGCGCGCAGGCTCCTATCTCATTCCCCCTTCGGTGCTCATCCTCGTCCCTGGCGTCATACTCTCCATGCCCTGGACCGTCATCACGCGGAAAGCCATGCCGGGCATGCCCGCCGAACTTGCGCGCTTCCTCGCTAGCGACGCAGGTCGGGCATTCCACGAGTATCTGGGTGCCGTCCTTGGGCCGATGGGTCGGAGCTTCTTTGTGGCGGGGCTTGTCGGCCTCTCCCTGGGCGCCGCACTCAAATCGCTCCGCCGCATCTTCGAGCCCCATGAAGTCTAGCCTGCCCAAGCAGGCGATGGACAGAACAAGGAACGCAGGATGAGCGATATCGAATCGAGCCGCGAAGGGGAAGTCGAGCTTCTGAGGAACCTCGGCTTTCCCCGCATACGCATGCACCATCCCTTCAACCACTTCGATTTTTCGAAGGCGGGGCGGCGCATCCTCGTCATCGGCCCGATGGGCTCGGGAAAGACCGAATATGCGGCGCGAATATGGCGCGATGGCGCGATCGCCCGCCGCAAAGGAACGGCCGTCGCCGCGGCGACGAGTAGCGCAGGGGCGGATCGACGCGACATTTTCGTCGTCCGCTCGACTCTTGACGCCGCTCGCTTTCCCGACTACCCAAGCGACGCGCTGGCCTATCGTGGCGGCTTCGAACGCTGCGGAGCACGGCTCGGCCAGGCGCGCGATTCATTTGCCCTCGAATCGCTTATTGCGGAAAACCCAGGCTCGGGCACGTGGATTGTCGACGAGGCGGCCTTTTATGACGAGCGCATCGCCTATCTTATGAAAGACGAAAGCGAGCGGCGCGGCCTCACCTTTGTTTGCCCCACCCTGGTCCTCAACTTCCGGCGCGAGATCTTCAACCAGACTGCAAGGCTCCTCCTCGAGACGGCGACCGACGTGTTTCCGCTTTCCGCGTATTGCGAGCATTCCGACTGCCTTGCCGACTCACTCTACACCTACCGATACTACCTCATCGACGACCTCGAATGTCCGGCGCTCTATTTCGACCCGCTCATTATCATCGGCGGCGACCGCGCCAAGGCCGACGGCCGTGAGCCGAACTATTGCACGCGCTGCGATGAACACCACTATCTCCCAGGTAAGGAGTACGCCTATTTTACGCTCAAGCCCCTCGGCGAAGCCGCGGCGCGAGGCGAGCTTAAGCCTCTCCTTGCCGAACTCAACGCAGTGGCGGGCGCCATTGAACATTCCCGGCTCTACGCTTCGCTCGAGAAACGCTACCTCAAATGCGCCGAGCCCTGCCCGATGCAGATGAACGCGCTCAAAGTCCCCTGCATCGCCGAGCGGGCCCTCGTCTACCTCTATGCCGAACAGAACCTTCTTTCAGCGGAACAGCTGCGCGCGATCGTGCGAGATCTCGGGCTCGACCGCGCATACCTTGAGCGGCGCCTTGCAGACAACCGCCGTCCGATCGACCTCTAGCGCTCTAGATAGCCCGCACACGCCCCTCAAGGCCGCCACGCGCGAAGGCGGGGCAAAAAAAGCGGCCGCGGCCGCTTGCGGCAGACATTAGGATTCGGTGCTCTTCCGCGGCCGCCGCGGCCGCTTGTCCGTCAGGGGCTCGGAGGAAGAGGTAGCCTTGCCTTTTCGAGCCATGGCGCCGTCTGCGAGCGTCTTTACGTCCTTCGTCCGTCCCTTCGGCGACGCCGTTTTCGGCGACGCCGCCTTAGACGTAAGCGCCCTGGCGGAAGATGCGGGGGCCTTCCGCGCGCGCGCGGCTTTTGCCGTGCCAGCGTCCTCGGCGGAGGACTTTCTCGCCGCCGCAACAGTCTCGTCCTTGGGCGGGCGCCCGCGGCGCTTTCCGCCCTCGGCTTTTTTGACCTTGCGTGGATCAAGGCCGTCCGCAGTGGCACTTGCATACGCGCCAAGGCGCTCGAGAACCGCGCCGACCTTTTTCGCCTCGGTCTCGGAGACAAGCGGCTCGGCATCGGCGTAGATGCCGGCAACGGAGGCTTCGGCTGCTTCGAGCGCCTTGCGCCCCCCGGCCGTGATGGTAATGCGCCTAACCCGCCCGTCGCGCTCGTCGCTTGCGCGCTCGACAAAACCCTTTTTTTCAAGGGAATTGCGAAGAACCATGGCGGTTGTCGCATCGGTCTCAAGGAGGCTTGCGAGCTCGGACTGGGAAACGCCGTCCGATCGTGCAAGCGCGGCGAGCGCGCCATACTGTGCGTAGGTTATGCCGACAGCCCGAAGCTTGAGCTCAACAGCGCGCCGCAGTCGGTTATAGGCCCGGGCCGCAAGCTCAAAAAGGCGCCGTGCGTCCAAGGATGATGCATCCATACATGCCCCTTAATAATTGGGATTTCTTTAATGTTATTTGTAATTTTATCAATTGTCAAGCTCATGACCGGTAAAAAGCGCTGTGCAGTCGGCGAGAAATGCCTCAAGCGCGGCTTTATCGGGGAAGGATGCGCGAAAGACGCCCCGTCCGCCCCCGCGCCCCCCGTGTGCCGCCACAAGGGGGCCGAGGACGCTTGCAATGTCGCCACGCAGCGAAGAGCCACCCTCAAGGACGGCGCAGGCGGTGAGCGCAGGAAGAGACGCCGCCACGGCGGAGGCGCCGAGAGCCTGAGCGGCGCGAACGGCCTCGAACGCCGCGTCCGCCCCGCGGTCGTCAAATCGGAAAACAAGGGGGCCGCGCTCATCGCCACCATCCCTCCGCGCAAGCGCAAGCGCCGCCTCGAGCGCGGCGCGCTCGCGGAAAAGCGCAAGGGCCCGGCCTTCGGCCTCTTTGAGCCGCCCCGCAAGCCGCGCCGACTCGTCGGGCAGGCCCGATACCGAGGCACCAAGAATCCGCGCGGCCTCCCGCGCAAGAAAGGCCGTCATCCGGGCCTCACGTGCGGCCCGTGCGCCCGCCACAAAGGTCACGCGCGTCATGCCCTTGTACCGTTCGGCCGCGAGCACACGGACGAGTCGAAGCTCCTTGGTTCGCCCAAGGTGCGTGCCGCAACAGGGGCTTGCGTCAAGACCTTCAATCTCGACCACGCGGATCTCGTCCTCGCCGTGAGGCGGCATCTTCCTTAGGTCGAGCCTCGAGAGATCCTCAGGCGGCGAAACATGCACGATAAGCGGACGGTCGCGGACGATTTCCTCTTCCACTGCCTCTTCGAGGAGGCGGATCGCCTCCTCGGCCGGAAGTTCAAACGCAAGATCGACGGTCGAACGCTCTAAACCGAGATGAAAGCCACGCGTCGCAGAGCCAAGGCGGCGGTAGGCGATCGCAGAGAGCAGATGCTGACCCGTATGCTGCTCGGCGTGGTCGCGGCGCCGCACCGCATCGAGAATGCAGGTGACGCGGTCCCCCGGCCCTAGCTCGCGTCCGCCGGGAAGCGGCGCGGCGAGGCGATGGAGGATGCGCCCCGCGACGCTCTCCACCGCCGCAAGCGGAACGCCCTCGATGGTCCCAAGGTCGCAGGGCTGGCCGCCGCCTTCTGGGTAGAACAGGCAGGGATCAAGCATGAGAATCGGATTCGCGGAACTCCCCTCGACCGAAAGGACACGGGCCTCCACCGCGGTAAGGCCGGGGGTCGTATAGTAGAGACGTTCAACGTGGTTCATGGAGGCATTGTACCGCGGATGCGCGGCCTATGCAGAGGAAAACGAAAATCAGTGAAGAACGACCGAGGGGTTCATCGGCCGCCCATACTTGAACACGGAAAAGTGGAGATGGGGACCCGTGCTGTAGCCAGTGGAACCGACAGCGCCAATTTTCTGGCCCATCGCGACATATTGGCCGGCCTTGACAGCTATCGAGCTCATATGCCCGTAGAAGCTCGACCACCCCGAGTGGTGAGAGACATAGACGTAATTGCCAAGCGTGGACGAATAGCCCGTCTCGACAACACGCCCCTCCATCGCCGCGCCGATCGGCGTCCCCATTGCTGCACCGATGTCAAGGCCGTTATGGAAGCTTCTCGTTCCGGAAAACGGATCGCTCCGCCATCCATAACGGCTCGTGATCCAGCCCCGCACCGGCCAGCGGAAGAGGTCGCCGTTGATCTCGCGGAGCTTGAAGCTGGGAAGCCGGGCATCGGGGAGAAACACGACCTTACTGGCGGGAAGTTCGGACTTCAGGAGCCGGTTCGCCTCGACAATACCGTTCGCGTCAATCTCAAACGCCGCCGCCACCGATTCCACGGTGTCGCCCGCCTTGGCCGTATAGAGGATCCCCGCCATGCTGGGAATTTTGAGGATCTGGCCGGGCCTAAGCGCGCGGGTGTTCTGGATGTCGTTGAATGAGATGATGCTATCCTGGCTTACCCCGAAGCGCTCGGCGATGGCACCAACAGTATCCCCTGCGCTAACGCGGTAGGCGCTGAAAAAAAGACCGCGGTCTTCAGAGGGAGGATCCGCCTCCGCAAGGAGCTCGGGCCGGGACTGGCTCATGCCGCCCATCGCGCGTTCCGCAGGGTCGGTAAGCCGCGCGGGCGAACCTTCAAGGACAAAAAGCGCCGCGAGCGTCGCCGAAACAAGAATGAGCGTCTTTCTACTCACCACGCGCATGAGAAGTTCCGCCGCCTCGGCTTTCCGTCGCTGTGCCATGTTTGCGCCGCGCATCCTTTCTCAAAAATCAGCCTGAATCTACAACGAAATCCCCGCGCCGCGCAAGGAAAAAATCTTTGCGCACTAATGTGGCAGAATAATCGTGTCGATTTCCACCTCACGACGGACCGCCTCGGCTTCAACTTTGCTCCGATCGATCGTTCCGCGCGGAATTGGATGGGGCGGCGCGTCGCCAATAAGCACGATCATCTTCTTTTCTGCGGCCCAGGGATAGCCCGTAAGCGCCGCATAGAGCGCTTCGTACACTGCCTCGGGTATGTCGCGTCCGCCTGCAACGCGGACGCTCGACAGCTCCGCGGTGAAGCGGGCGAAATCGGTCGTGAAATCGAATTTCTTGACGAGGTAGTCCTCGAAATAGTCCTTATACAGGACAAAGCCCAGGCGAAAGGACGCGAATTCCGCAAGCCGCGAGCGGAGCATCTCGGGAAGCGCTCGCTTAACCGCATCGATGTCGTCCTTCATCGAGTCAGTCGTATCAAGACAGACCACAAGATCGAGGCTCTTTCCCCGCGCGCGGTCAAGCATGGACGAGAGCACCGGCACAATGTCGGCCGCCCCTTCCGAAAAGCGCGCTTCCCCCTTGCCGGCTGCAGCGATTCCCTCGAAGGCACGAACCGTCTCTGGCATGTAGAGGTCGGGATCCGGTTCCTTGCGGGGCGGCTCCTTTGACAGGGGCGCAGGTGGCGGGACAGACGGCGCAGGCGGGACAGACGGCTCGAGCGGCGGGCTGGGCGCCGGCCGGGGACGCGGCGCCTGCGTGACGCGGATGAGGTAGGGATTGTCGGCAAAGGCCCCCCGATAGTCGGCATAGGGAGCGGCAAAAGCGCGGATGTTGACAAAGGTCCCATCGGCGATGAAGGTTTCGCCGTTTCTCGTCCACGGGTAGCCCCACTCGACGACCCAGGGGATAAAGAGGTGAAAAGCCTCGCCGAAGACGGCATCGGGTTCGGGCGTCGAGTCGATGATGGAATAAAGTCTACGCGAAGCGGGAATGAAGGCGCCATCGAGCATGCGCTTTTCGTCGCCGTTGACCGGATTCCACTCCTTGGCCCGATAGGCGTAATTGTCCGCTTTAAGTGCAGGATCCTTCGTGCTCTCCGTAAGAAGCACGCTCCCCAGACCCGGCTTTTTGCGGACATAGAGGTGATACCCCCCGTCGGTCCGCTGTTCGATACGTAGGTCCTCGGGACGAAGGACAAGATCATCCTTTGTCGCCTTCTGCGCCTCAAGCGGAACCGCGCAGAAGCCCACAACGAACGCCACAGCAAGGGCCAGGCCCCTCGTGCTTGTTTTCACCCTTTCATCATCGGCTCAAGGTCGGTGCGATATGAATTTCCGCGTTGCCTGTTCAATCCGTACGCGGCTTTCCTCGACAATGGAGGGAAGCGCGGCAAGGCGCTCCGCGCGGAGGCGTCCGTCGAAGCCTTCGGCCATCGCGAAGCGAAGCTTGAGCGCGATGACCCGTCCGGCCGCATCATCGAGGCGCCCCGGGGGGAGGGCGCCTGTCTCCACTGCGCGGACGATGGCGTCGCGCACACGGAGCGCCGAAGCGCCTGAACTCAGCATGAGGAGGTCGGCGCCTGCGGCGAGCGCCTCGACCGCGGAACGTTCGGGACGCCGCGTCCCTGAAAGTGCACCCATGTAGAGGTCGTCGGTGATGACAAGCCCCTCGAAGCCGAGCCGCTCCTCGAGCTCCTCCGTCACGAGCGCGTGCGAAAGCGTGGCCGGGCGCTCGGGGTCAACCGCAGGCACCAGGACGTGGGAAAGGAGCACCGCGCCCACACCATGCCCGATCGCCGCGGCAAAACGCGGGTAATAGGACCGCGCAAGCTCATCGCGTTGCGCGTCAAGACGCGGCAAGCCGCGGTGAGGATCGACACCGGCGTTGCCCGGAAAGTGCTTCGCGGTCGCGGCAACGCCTGCGGACTGAAGTCCCTCGATGAACGCGCCCGCCACGGCATCCACGATTTCCGGATTTCGTCCATAGCTACGCTGCTCGAGAAGCGCGCGGTTGTCCGCGGTGAGGAGTTCGACAACGGGAGCGAGCGCAAGGTTGACGCCGAGCGCCCGGAGTTCAAGCCCAGCACGCTCGCCAAGAAGCCGGGCATAGGGGGCGCCCCGAAGGCCGACCTCGGAAGGAGGCGGTAAGCGCGTCATGCCGCCCTTGAAGCGGAAAACGGCCCCTCCCTCGTGGTCGAGGGCGACGATGAGTGGCAAAGCCGCCACCGAGCCTGCGGCGGCGTCCTGGAGTGCAGCCACAAAGGGGCCGAGCGAGGCCGCTTCACCCCCGATATTGAAGCCAAAAAGCACAACACCGCCGGGACAGAGACTACCCACTGTTGCAAGACTCTCCTCGCTCGGGACGCCGCAGCCATCGACACCGATGAGGAGCACCTGCGCGGCCTTTTGCTCCGTTGAAAGCCCGCGCAGGCGTGTAAGGGCTTGCAGACGCAGCTGGTCCGCGGAGCGCGGCAGGGCACGGCGCTCGCCGGAGGCATCGCGTGCAGCGAGCGTCTCCCCACCCGCGATGCCACAGCCCGAGGCGAGCACGAGAAAGCACAGCGTCACCGCACAAACGTGATAAACCAAACGACCGAGGCGCACGAAGGGACAGTAGCGTGAAGGAGCGGCCCTGGGCAAGCGGAGAAGGGGGGCTGGACAGGGCACCGACAAGAGGCTCTACTTATGTGACTATGCATGAATCAAATCACCGCCAGGGGGCGAGGGCCATGGGCGATGTCGCCGCTGCGGTAGTCCATATCGTCGGCGCCTCGCTGGCGGCCGCAGGCATTCCCATCCTCGTCATACGCGCAGCCGTGCGCGGCGCGACAGGCCTCGTCGTCGGCTTTTCGCTCTACGGCGCAAGCGTCCTCTACTACTTTGTCATCTCAAGCCTCTACCATTTTCTCGATGCCCCTCGCGCACGACGGGTCTTTTCCGCCCTCGACGAGGCGGGGAACTTCTTCCTCATCGCCGGCTCATGGACCCCCCTGTGCTTTTCGGTTTTTCGCGGAGCACTCGGCTGGACGCTTTTCGGCATCATCTGGGGACTTGCGATTTTTGACTTTGTCGTCGCGCTCATCTACATAGGACGGGCAAAAGACCTCGTTCTTGCCGCCTACTACCTAGGCATAACGCTTATCCTGCCCCTCCTCGAGCCGTTCCGAAGCTTGCTCGGAGAGCTTGTTTTTGGATGGGTGGCACTTGCGGGACTGGTCTTTGCAACGGGCTTGGTATTTCGCGCGCGTGATGCGATGCCCTACCACCATGCGATCTGGCATGCATTCACGCTCAGCGCCTGTGTTTGCCACTTTTTCGCGCTCTTGGCGCTTTAGGTGCGTGTTACGAAGCTTGTGCTGTGCCTGAAGGACGCTCGTCTGAAGGACGCTCGTCCAAAGGACGCTCGGTTTCGGCGACAAGCCGTGTCGCAAAGGCACGCACCCCCCGCGCAAAGGGCGAATCAGGATCAAACTCGATAAGCGGACGGCGCAGGGCGACACTGCGCTGCACGCCTTCGTCTTCGAGAAGAAAGGCCGAAAAGGCCGGCTCAAATCCAAGGTTCTTGCGGCTGATGTCGCGAAGGCGATAGCCAAGTTCTGCATCCTCGGAACGTCGCGCGCGATTAAGCACCATGCTGGGAGAAAGCCGCGTAAGCGCGGCGAGGGCCTGACCGCCTCGCTCCGGCTCCCGCGCGGCAAGCTCGCGCGCAAAATCGAGAAAGCTCTGCCCCGATCCTTCCGTTTTTTCGCCCGAAAATGCAAGCACGCGGGCGCGTTCCTCGCTCCCCTCGGGAAAGGCGCGCAGGAGAAGGCGGAAGGCCGAGGTTTTCAAAAGCGAATATGCGTTGAGCACCGAGGTGATTTCGGGGCAAAGGACGAGGAGCCCCGCGGGGGATGCGAGAAAAAAGTCGACGACGTTGTACGAAGAACCCGCTCCGAGGTCGAGGAGCACATAGTCAGCAGGAAGGGCGGCGAGCTCCTTGATGAGGCGCCTCTTCGTGTTCCATTCGAGATTGGCGGTGCCCGGGAGCAGGTTGTCACCGGGAATGAACCAGAGGCGTTCCCTCCCCGACTCCACGAGGAGGGCCGAAAGGGTCCTTTCCGCTTTCCAGACGTAGGCGCCAAGGCCCGCATGGCGGTTTTTAATCCCCAGGCAGGTGTGGAGATTCGAAGCGCCAAGGTCAAGGTCGACGAGAACGACAGTCTTTCCGAGCTGCGCAAGGGCTATGCCGAGATTTGCCGTGAGGACACTCTTTCCGACGCCGCCCTTGCCGGACGCGACGGGCACAAGCCTTTGCATGCTGCCTCCTTAGCCTCGTTTGAGATCGACTGTACTCTCTGCGCACAGCACGGCGCAAGGCGGTTGCCCTCGAAAGGACCGCGAGGTATGGTTAGGCCATGTATGTTGCTGTGCGCGCCCCGCTTGTGGGCTTTATCGCCGCCCTGCTCCTTCCTCTCTCGGTCTTCGCTACGGGCGCAGAGTCGGGGAGTTCTCCTACCCCCCTCGTCACGACCGAGGCGACGGATACAGCCGGGTTTGCGTCCGTATCGGTGCGCGCCTTTGCCGAAGACACTGGCGAAGAGCTCAAAGGCGGATATGCAGGCGCCGAGGTCTATTTCTACCGGGCGTACATGGGAAGGACCCCCTACGTCGATACAGCGGTTCCGCCAGGGACCTATGTGGTCGGCGTGCGTGCGTCCGGCTACTATCCTGCGGAGATACTCATCGTCTTTGCGGAAAAAACACGCTATGTTCTCACCTTCACCCTGACGCGCCGGACCGGATTCCTCGCCATCCACGCCGAACCGGCCGATGCGGACATCTTCATCGATGGCCGCCCCCAGCGCCAAGGCAGCATCGAACTTGCAACAGGGCTGCACCGGATACGGATACGGAGATTCGGCTATGTCGAACGGGTCTATGCGGTTGACATACCCGACCGGGGAACGGTCTTCCTCGATGCGCGGCTCGACCTCGCTCCCTTCGAACTTTCCGACCTGCGCGTTTCGAAGCCTGCCTTCAATCCGCGCAACGCAGGCCCGCTCGGCGAAACCGTCCTCTCCTTTGAGGTGACAAGCTACGGCCATGGCGCCATCGAACTCTATTCGCAGAAGGGGGAACGGCTCGCCAGGCAGGACTTCCCCTCGTTCGAAACCTGGAACCACTCATTTTCCTGGAACGGCCGTGATGGAAGTGGTGCACCGCTACCCGATGGCGTCTATCGCGCGCGGCTTGAGGCCTTCGCCGCGGGAGCGGAGGGCGGAACCGCGCTTGTCCGCGAACAAGCGATTCGCATCGACTCGAGTCTCATCGTCGAACCCTTCGGCATGGCGGCGGCATCGCCGGGGCTTGCGTACTTCCCTGATCCGCAGCCCGTTCCCCGCGGTACCCTGTCGCTCGACCTGAGCGCATATGCGACATCGCTCGATGTTCCACCCGCACTGGCCGTACATTTCGGCGCATCCCTCGGCCGTCTCGGCATAGGCCTTTCATCGGCGGTCGAGACTTCCGAAACAGCAGAATCGAGCGGAAGCCTTGCAGCCTCCCTGTTCTGGCGCCTTGCGGAAGAGTGGCGGCCTATTTCCCTAGCGCTGTTCATGCGGGGCGGCTATGCGCCCTCCTCGCCCCGTGCCCCGGTAGCCGCGGCCGCTGACTGCGCTTCGCTTGAAGCGGCCCTCCCCCTGGCCATTCGCGCTGGTTGCGCAAGTCTCGGGATCGCACCGGGCGTCGCTTGCGAATTCGCGCACGAGGAGGCCGCCCTTCGGTCGTTCATCCGCGCAGGCGCATGGCTTTCCGGCCCCCGCTTCCGCACGGGGCTTTCCGCTGAGTGTGCCTGGGGCGGTCTTACGCGCGGCATCTTCGACCTAGCCTGGCCCGCCCGCATCGCACTCGAAGGCAGGTACATCATCGGTGCTTCGCCCTTTGTGCTCTCAGGCGGCATCTATGGCGCTCTTGCTCCCGCGATGGCGCCCCGCATCACTGTCGGCCTCGGGCTCGGCTTTATCATGTGAAAGGACAAGCCATGAAGTCACCGGTTTCCCTCGTCCGCTGTACATCCTACGATTCCGAAGACCTTGACCGCTCGATCGCCGCCGCAATCGAACTTGCAGGCGGCTTTGATCCGCGCGGCGCCATCGTTCTTTTAAAGCCCAATCTCCTCAACGCAAATGGCCATGAGCGGGCGGTCACCGTCCACCCCGCCCTGATCGCCGCCATGGTGCGGTGGCTCAAGGCGGCGGGAGCGACGCGCGTTCTTGTCGGCGACTCACCCGGCTGGCAGCCCCAGGACTTTGTCGGGCGCAAAACGGGCGCGATGGACGCCGCCATCGCCGCGGGGGGCGAATGGGCGGATTTTTCCGCAGAAGCCGAGTTCGAACTGCCTACGGGAAAGATGGCGCGCCGCTTCCGCCTCGCCCGCCCGCTCGCCGAAGCCGACCTTCTCGTCGACCTCCCCAAGCTCAAAACCCACCAGCTCATGTACTTCACAGGCGCGGTGAAAAACCTCTTCGGTCTCGTGCCAGGGCTTCAAAAAAGCGCCTTTCACCTTCGTTTCCCCGAACGTGGTGCCTTTGCCGCAATGCTCGCCGATCTTGCGCTCGCGGCTCTTCCCGACTTTTCCCTCATGGACGCCGTGGTCGCGATGGAGGGACCGGGGCCCAACAACGGCAAGCCACGGGAACTCGGCCTTATCATGGCATCGCGCGACCCGCTCGCACTCGACTGGACTGCGGCAGATCTCATCGGCTATGATCCCGCCACCATTCCCTATCTTGCCGAGCTCCTCAAGCGCATGGCAGAAAGCGAAGCGGCGCGCGAAGGCCGAAGCGCCAAAGACCGCCAGAGCCCCGCCTGGATTGGCAGGGCGGACGCGATCGAAGTGCGCGGCCTTGCGCTCGACGAAGCGCGACCTGCGTCCTTCGCACTTGTGCCGATCCTTAAAGAGAATGACTTTTTCCACGCGCGCATGCCCGCCTGGCTCCACCGTCTTGTTCGCGACTGCACCGTGCCCCGGCCGCGCTTTGATCACGGAAAGTGCCTCCGCTGCTCGGGCTGTGTGCGCATATGTCCTGCGAAGGCGCTCAGTCTCGTCCCGCCACGGGAAGGAGGATCGGGTCGCGTAGAAATCGACTACCCCAAATGCATCCGCTGCTACTGTTGCCATGAGATCTGTCCCGAAGACGCGATCGAGCTCGTGCGCGGGCCCTTTCCCGGCCCTCGCCCCTCGCGCTAGGATGAAGCATGAAACGCCAGATCCCTCTCGAGCGACACCTCGCTTTCGGGCCTGAATGCGCCTATCGCCGTCTCGATCTCCCCGATCCCGAGCCTTGCGAGCTACACGATGAGGGGCGCGGCATCTTCCTTTTTGTCGAAGAGGCATCCCTCACAGCCCTCGCACGCGCTGCTTTCGAAGATATCTCCTTTCGCCTTCCTGAAAGCCAGCTTGCAGGCTTTGCCTCGATACTCGCGGATCCCGCCGCATCGGAGGCCGAGCGCTTTGTCGCGGCGAGCCTCATACGCAATGCGGTCATCGCGGCGGAGGGCGTCCTGCCGCTCTGCCAGGACACGGGAACCGCGGCCATCTACGGCTGGAAGGGCGCAGGGCTTGTCACCGCAGGCGGGGACGAGGAAGCGCTCGCACAAGGCGCCCGAGATGCCTACGCCGCTTGTCGCCTCCGCGCCTCGCAGCTTGCACCCACGGATTTTCTCGCCGAACACAACACCGGCACCAATCTTCCCGCCATGGTCGATCTTCGCGCGGTAGGAGGGAACGAGTACCGCCTGTGTTTCGCCGCGAAGGGCGGCGGCTCGCAGAACCGGACAAGCCTCTCCATGGAGTCCCCCGCCCTTCTCGACGAAACAGCCTTACGTGCGCGCCTTTCCGCACTGGTCCGCGGACTTGGCGCCTCGGGCTGTCCGCCCTACCGCCTCTGCATGGTACTCGGCGGCGAGGGCCCCGACGAGGCGCTCCATGTCCTTGCGCTCGCAGGCCTCGGCCTACTCGATGGCCTCCCCGTAGCTCCTAGCGACCATGGAACGGAGCCTGGCCTGCCGCTCCGCGATCCTCGCTGGGAGGATCGGCTTGTCCGCCTCGCCGCGGAGACGGGCGTCGGCGCCCAGTTTGGCGGGACCCGCCTCGCCCTCGACGCACGGGCGATTCGCCTTTCCCGCCATGCGGCGAGCCTCCCCCTCGCCTTCGGAGTCTCCTGCGCCGCACACCGCCGCGCGCGGGCGCGCATAACGCGTGATGGCTTTTTTCTCGAGCGCATGGAGGCGGATCCCGGGCGCTTTCTTCCGCAGAACGTGCCTGTTTTTGAAAAGGCGCGGCGCGTCGACCTCGACCGCCCAATGCCGGAACTCGCCTGCGAACTTGCCGCCCTTCCGCTCGGCACACCGCTCCTCCTCTCGGGCACCGTTATCACGGCGCGCGACGCCGCCCACGCGAGATTTCGCGCAGCCATCGCGGCAGGTAGGCCGCTTCCCGACTACCTTATGCGCCACCCCGTCTTTTATGCGGGGCCCACCGAGGCCGCTCCCGGCTCGGTCTCCGGATCCTTCGGCCCCACGACGGCGGGGCGGATGGACAGCTACATCGAGACGCTCATGGAGCGAGGCGCCTCACTTATCAGCATCGCAAAGGGCGGCAGATCGGCTGGCGCAGCCGCCGCAATCGGCCGCCTGGGCGGCGCCTATCTTGCGGCGATCGGCGGAGCCGCGGCCCTCGCCGCGCGGGAGCACGTCGCCGCAAGCGAGGTGATCGACCATGCCGATCTCGGCATGGAGGCGGTGCGCCGCGTCGTCCTTCGTGAGCTACCCGCAATCCTGGTGATCGGCCGCGAGGGCCGCGACTTTTACACGACGCTTGAACGCCCCACGGAGGTCTAAAGCCCCGTTAAGGACGCCTCATCCCAACCGCCTTCAACGTCGCTCCCGTCCGGGGTGGCTATACACCTAGCTCGGTCGTGCGCAAGGAGCCGTTCGGCCAGAAAGAGAGCGGCAACCATGAGCGCATGGCGACACTCTCCCCTTCCCATGCGCTGCCTGATCTCGGCGACCGGCACAACGAAGGCATCGACGAGCTCATGCTCGTCGAGGGCGCGGCGACCGCTGGGCTCAAGCTGGTCGGCGACGAAGACATGAAAGCGATTTGCCATGAAGGCGGGATTGGGATAGGTCCACCCGGCGCTCCGTAGCCGTCCCGCCTTCCAACCCGTCTCCTCTTCGAGCTCGCGCGCGGCGGCACAGGCTGGATCCTCCCCGGGTTCGACAACGCCGCCCGGGAACTCGAGCGAAGCTTCGTCCGAACCGTGGCGGTACTGCCTGACCATGATAAAAGCCTCCTCAGCCCGTCCCTCGCAGGCGGGAAGATAGGGTACGACAGCCGCCCAGTCGGGCGCCGCAAGACGGACAAAACGACTGTGCTTCCCGTAGGGAGACTCGCTTTCGATCTCGTTCACCGTAAAAATGGGACAAGCGAGTAGCGTCCGCTCCATAAGCCGGCGCCACTTTTCGCCACCGCGTCCGTCGCCTGCAAGCATGCACGCTCCTCCTCGGGCTGACATCTTCCCGGTGCTGCATGCACGTGTGCACAAAATCGTGCATAAATAGACCCCTTGCGGTCGGCACCGACAGCCCGTACTATCCTATCACACAAGGAGACTCTGCAATGCAGGATTGGCCACTCGAATTTCCCGGCGCGATCACCGTGTGCGACCGCGATCTCACCATCGTGTACATGAACGACAAGTCGGCGAAAGTGTTCGAAAAATGGGGCGGCGCAAGCCTTCTCGGAAAAAACCTCATGGGCTGCCACAAACCCGAATCAATCGCGACAATGCGGAGGATCCTCGAAACGGGAGAGCCCAACGTCTACACGATAGAAAAAGGCGGCATCCGCAAGCTCATCTACCAGGCGCCGTGGAAGCGCGATGGCGCGATAGCCGGCCTCGTCGAGCTGTCCCTCGAGCTACCTACGGAAATGCCGCACTTCGTTCGCTCATAAAAATGTCCTCCGCATCGTACAAAAGGACGCGTCCTTTGAGGACGCATCCCCTGCATCGCCCAGGCAGACGGCGCGTGCGGGCCCCGTGGGGGGCCCGTGCAAGGATCAGGACTTCGCTGCCCTCCGGCGGGTCGCCACGTCGAAGATAACCGCCAGGGCAAGCACCGCGCCCCGGATCACGTACTGGAGCGATATGTCGGTGCCGAGAAGATTCATCCCGTTCATAAGCGACATGTAGACGAGTGCGCCAACGAGTGAGCCGGTGATCGAACCGACTCCGCCCGCCGCGGAAACGCCGCCTATGTATGCGGAGGCGATGGCGTCCATTTCGAAGAGCGTGCCCGCGGTTGGCGTCGCCGACTGAAGGCGCGAGGCGAAGAGAATACCCGAAAGCGCGGTGAGAAAGCCCATCGAGGCGAAGACGATGTAGGTTATGCGCTTTACGCTAATGCCCGAAAGCTCAGCCGCCTCGGGATTACCGCCCACGGCGTAGATGTGGCGGCCAAGGACGGTCTGCTTGGTGACATAGTCGTAGGCCGCAACGACGGCGAGTACGATGACGAGCGTCCACGAAAGGCCGTTGTAGCCGGCGAGTATCCAGGTGACGAGGGCGACAACGCCGACGACGAACACGAGCTTGAGCGCGAAAAGGTCGGCAGGAAGCACCTCGAGCGCGTAGGCCCTTTTCGCTCGACGGGCGCGGATCTGCGATACGACAAAAAAGAGCGCTGCGCAAAGTCCGAGTAAAAGCGTGAGCTTGTGCATTCCGGGGAGGAAAGGCGATTCGGCCGGGAAGAGATCGGGGATATAGCCGTTGCCAATCGCATTGAACGCCTCGTTCGGAATGATGATCGTTCCAGTGGCAGAGGTGACGCGGAGAAGAAGGCCCCGATAGATGAGCCAGCCTGCGAGCGACGCGACAAAGGCGGGTATGCCGAGGGCCGCCACCGGAAAGGCGGTGACGAGGCCTGCCACGACGCCCATCGCAAGGATCATGGGGATGACGAGCCAGACCGGTAGCTCCCACGCGACGATCGCGATTGCCGCCACTGCTCCAAGGAAACCCGCAAGGAAGCCGACCGAGAGGTCGATGTGCCTGATGACGATGACGAGGGTCATGCCAACGGCGAGCACCGCGATGTACCCCGTCTGGTTGAGGAGATTGGCGATGTTGCGCGACGAGATAAAGGTACCCTTCGTCGCGATCGAGAATATGGCCATGATCACCACGAGGGCGATGTACATGCCGTATTCGCGGATGTTACTCCGCACTATTTTCTTAAGCCCCTGGATGGTCATTTCCTTCCCCCTAGCTCGTCGCGAGCCGCATGATGTTTTCCTGGTTCGCCTCGGCGGCGGCAAGCTCGCCCGTCACGCGGCCCGCGGAGATGACGTATACGCGGTCGCTCATGCCGAGAACCTCGGGAAGCTCCGAGGAGATCATGATGATGCTCATGCCCTCCTCGACGAGTCGGTTCATGATTGTATAAATCTCATACTTCGCGCCGACGTCGATGCCGCGCGTCGGCTCGTCGAGGATGAGGACGTCGGGCTTCACGAATAGCCACTTGGCGACGGAGACCTTCTGCTGATTCCCGCCTGAAAGATTTACGACCTTCTGCTCTACGCTCGGCGTCTTTATATTGAGCGCTTCGCGATAGCCGTTCGCGACCTTGACTTCCGCGTTAGCGTCCACGGCCGCGCCGCGGCGCACGAGGGCCCGGAGGTTCGCAAGCGTGATGTTCTGCTTGACATCCTGGATGAGAATAAGGCCATTGCCCTTTCGATCCTCGCTCGCATACGCAAGCCCCGCGTCGATCGCGTCGCGGGGGCTTTTGAAGCGGCGAGGACGGCCTTTCAGGACGAGCTCGCCTGAAAGTTCGTAGCCGTCGGGGTTGCCAAAAAGGCTCCGTGCGAGCTCGGTCCGCCCCGAGCCCATGAGTCCGGCTATGCCGACGATCTCGCCTTTTCGCACATGGAGCGCGACATCCTTGAGCACCTTTCTTCCGATGCGAGGATCGTAGGCGTTCCAATCCCGCACCTCGAGCACAACCTCGTCCTTGGGCTTAGCCAGCCGCGGCGGATAGACGTTGTCGATCTCTCGGCCGACCATGTGCTTTATGAGAACCGGCTCCGCTATCTCACCTTTCGCGGCGTCGAGGTCGCGGACCGTTTTTCCGTCGCGAAGGACCGTCACCCGATCCGCGATCGAGATGACCTCCTTGAGCTTGTGCGAGATCATGACGCAGGTCACGCCTTGCGTCTTAAGGTCACGGATGATACCGAGGAGGTTGTCGCAATCATCCTCGTTGAGCGCCGCGGTGGGCTCGTCGAGAATGAGGAGCCGCACATCGCGGGAAAGCGCCTTCGCGATCTCGACGAGTTGCTGCTTTCCAACCCCAAGGTCCTTCACCTTGGTCGCGGGGTTGACGTCGAGCCGCACGCGCTCGAGCATACTGCTCGCCTTTTGGATCGTGGCGTTCCAATCGATGACCGGCCCCCGCCTGAGCTCATGGCCGAGGAGGATGTTCTCGTAAACAGTCATTTCGGGCACCAGCGCGAGCTCCTGGTAGATAATGGCGATGCCGGCCCTTTCGCTGTCGGCGATGCCGCGGAAAGCGCGCCGCTCCCCGTCGATAAGGATGTCCCCCTCGAAGCTCCCGTGCGGATGCACGCCAGAAAGAACCTTCATGAGCGTCGATTTCCCGGCTCCATTCTCGCCGACGAGGCAATGAATGTCCCCGCGCCGCACCTTGAAGCTCACATCGCTCAAAGCAGTGACGCCGGGGAAGGTCTTCGTGATTTTCCGCATTTCGAGAATGGTGTCGCTCATCGTGTATTCTCCGTCTTCGCGTTTCCTGGATGCTTCGCACGGGAAAGGTCGGTCCCTCACGGCGCCGACCTCCCCCTTAGCGCGTTTTTTTAGAGCGCAGGAAGCGAATCGGTCACTTTAGGCCGGTAAAGTTCGAAGCAGGCCAGTAGCCAGAGTCCACAATGGCGGCCTTCACGTTGTCCTTCGTCACGGTGACGATAGCCGTCGGCTTCGCAGGGACGTCCTTCACGCCGTTGTTGTACGTCGTGGTCTTCGGGGGCACCTGGCCCTTTGTGAACGCGATGGCGGCAGCAATCGCGTCGGAGACGAGTGTGCGGACATCCTTGAGGACCGTCATCGACTGCTTGCCGTAGATGATGTACTGAATGGAGGCGATTTCCGCATCCTGGCCGGTGATGTAGTAGGTCTTCACCGCCTTGTCGGCGCGGAAAGCGTCGGCGATGGCGCGGGCAGTGCCATCGTTCGGGGCGCAGATGTAAACCGTGCCTTTCGCGGCGGCCTTGGCGGCGGTGAGATTGGCCTCGGCCTTAGCCTTCGCATCGGCAAAATTCCAGTTCGTCGTGACCTGACCGATAATCTGAGCCTGCTCGTCGCGGGTGAGCGTGGGTTTCTTCATGAGCGCAACGGCCTTGTCGGAGTTGCGGACGATGAAGGTGCCGTCGGCGATCTTGGGCTGGAGCACCGACCACGCACCCTCGAAGAAGATAAAGGCGTTGTTGTCGGAGGCCGCGCCCGCATAGAGGTAGAGGTTGTTGCCCTTCGAGCCGGCGGGCACCTTCGAGACGAGGTAGCTTCCCCACGCGGCACCAACCTGGAACGAGTCGAAGGTCACATAGTAGTCGACGTTGGCCGTACCGCGGATGAGCCGGTCGTAGGAAATAACCTTTACGCCGGCTTTTGCGGCGGCGTCAGCGGCGGCGGCGGCGGCGGCGCCATCCTGGGGGCAGATCACCAGCACCTTAATGCCCTCGGTGATCAACGCTTCGACGTTGGCCTTTTCCTTCGCGGAGTCGCCCTGCGAAAAGAGTACCTTCGCGGAGATGCCCGCGGTCTTGAGCGCGTCGAGGAAGCGGGTCTGATCCTGGATCCAACGCGGCTCGTCCTTGGTCGGAAGGACGATGCCGACCTGGGTCTGGGCGAATGCAGCGGCGCCGAGCGCCAAGGCGAACACCAGTGCGAGGAGAGCGGCAAATGCGCGTTTCATGTGCGTAAGCCTCCTTACTGACCTTGCGGCCCCTCTGGGCCGTGGCCCTTATGGGCCGGTGGGCGGTCGTATCAACCGTCTAGAAGCCAGTATTCGCCCCGTTTTTTCAAACCGTCAGCAGGAAACTTCGGCCATTCAATCGCACTTTTCCGGTAGCCGCGCCGCCGCCCCGACTGCCTATTAGCACTTTTACGCACACCCCAAGCACAAAAGTCCAGAAAGGCCCGCAACGCGGGCGGACACTCAGTCCCTCACAAAAGCACGCGTTCACTTCCCGACATTGCGGTACACCTCAGTAGCGGTGTGAAACCCGTCGCGGATAACCGTGGCGTCGAGGAGCTCTCGCGTGACGAGAATGGGTTCGAGGCGGATATAGGGCACTTTCATCCTACCGTCATCGATGCTCGCGCTTGCCTCAATCCGTTCTCCCCGCGCGAGGGCGACCGCGTAGCCTGCGGCCGTGAGCGCAAGCCGCTCGATGGGTTTATAGACCGTCGCGAGCTGCGGCCCCTCCGCGATGCGCTGGCAGGCGGCGAGCTCGGCATCCTGACCGGTCACCGAGGCGCGACCGGCCAGTCCGCTTTCAGCGAGCGCGGCGATGGCCGCCTCCGCGAGCATATCGTTGCCTGCGATAACCGCGTCGATCTCCCGGCTCCGTGCAAGCGCCTGCTCGATTCCCTTGCGCGCTTCCTCACTGTCCCAGGTCTCGGGCCAGCGCTCGGCGACGAGACGGATTTTGCCTTCCGCGATGAGCGGATCAAGCACCCGATGCACGCCTGCGGACAGCATCGCCGCGTTATGGTCGCTCCGTGCGCCGTTGATGACGACGTACTTACCCGCCGGAACGGATTTGACCGCCGCCTCGGCCATGAGCGCGCCGACCTTCTCGTTGTCGAAGGAAACGTACAGGTCGACGCCGGCCCTGCGCACAAGGCGATCATAGGAGAGGACCGGTATGCCCTTGGCCTTCACCTCGGAAACAGCGGCGGAAAGCCGGTCCGCGTCGTTGGGCACGATGACAAGCACATCGATCCCAAGAGACGCAAGCTCCCGAACCTGCGCCGCCTGCACCTCTGCGTCCTGGTTTGCAAGGCGCAAGATCACCTCGGCACCGAGATCGCGCGACGCGCGGCTGAAGGTCTCGATATCGCGGCTCCACCGCTCGACAACAAGCGAATCGAGCGAAAAGCCGATGACCGGCGCCCTGTCGGGAGGTACTAAATGACGGCGTGGTCCGCATGCCGTCAAGCCGAGCGCAAGAAGAAAAAGCGCCGCGCTTGCGCGAGCGCGTAAACGCATCGGATTCGGGAAGCGCGGCTCACACATCGCAGCCCTCCACGGCGCCGTCCGCAAACGCAGAGGGCGTAAGACCCGTCGCCTTTTTGAACAGGCGCGAAAAATAGTTGGGATCGGGATAGCCACAGGCAAGGCTCACCGCCTTGACGCTCGCGCCGGGCGCAGCGAGGAGTTCCTTTGCACGGGCGATGCGGTAGTCGATAAGATAGTCCGTGAAGGCCCGCCCGGTCTCCTCGATAAAAAGACGGGACAGGCGGCTCGGCGAGAGACCCGCGGCCTCAGCCGCCTGTTCAAGGCCGATCTGTCGACCGTAAGACTCGCGGATGAAGGAGAGCGCATGCGCGACCGCGGGCGAAAACCGAGGCGGGGCGCTCGCCGCCGCTTCGAGCGCTGAAAGCCGCGCGTGCGATGCGCGGGAAAGCGATGCAGCATCTTGCGCGAGCACGAGGTCATCAAGATCGAGAAGGCATGCCGCCTCGCGTCGGTCGATGCGCCCCCGGCGCGCGAGCGTGCGATAGGCCTCGGCGAAGAGCGTAGCAAGTCGGTACCTCTCGGCGCGCGCAGGCTGGCCCTTCCCTGCGGCGGCGAAGCGGTCGAGGAGCCGTTCGAGGGTGCATCGGGCGCTCTCGAGCCGGCCTGCAAAAAGTGCCTCGAGAAAAGCGACATCGTCCTCGAAGGGACGGCCTTCGGCCTCGCAGGCGCGGTCTAGATCGTCGCCGCGGGAATGTGCGCGGAGCGCCTCGCGGAATGACGCGGCGGCCTCCGCAATCGGCCGCGGCGGGCCAAAGGCGAGTGCAATGTCATTTCGCGCAAGTTCCGCGTGAAATGCCGTACGGAGGACCTCGACAAAACCGCGCTCGGCGCCATCTTCTCCGTCCTCGACCGCGGGAATGAGCAGCGCGCAACGTCCATCGAAGAGCGGTCCGGCGAGTGCATCGGTCTTGTAGCGGACGAACTCCCTAAACCGCCTGTGAAGATCGGCGCGCGCCTTTATGCCTTGCGCCGCCGTTTCGGCGGCGCAAGGCATAAAGGAGGCAAGCCCCGCAATATAGCGCCCAGCGCGGAGTCCGAGCGCCTCCCGGTAGAGGCCAAGCGACTCGCCGAAGTCCTCCCCAAGCACCATGCCCGAAAGAAAGGCCGATTCAACGAGCGATCGGAGCGAGGCCTCGCGCTCGCGATGCTCAATCTCGCGTTGGTCGAGCTCGGTGCGGCGCTCTACATAGGCCGCCGCCGCGCGTAAGGCGGGCGCGAGGCGGTCGCGAGTGACCGGTTTGAGAATGTAGTCGATGACCCCAAGCTCGACAGCCTCGCGCGCTATCTCAAACCGCTCGTAGGCGGTGACGAGAACGAAGGCGCAGGTTGCGCCACGCCTGCGCATCTCGCGGATCGCTTCGAGTCCCGAGATACCCGGCATGCGGACGTCCATGAGCACGATGTCGGGCGCAAGTTCGGCAGCGCTCTCTATCGCCTCGCGCCCGGAACTCGCCGTGCCCGCAAGCTCGAATTCGCCCGCAAAATCCCGCTTTAGAATGAGTGCGAGGCCCTCGATGGCGGGGCGCTCGTCGTCCGCGACGAGAATGCGCTTCATGCCTCCCCTTCCCCCGGCAGGCGGAGAATAACCTCGGTGCCCTTTCCCGGTTCGCTCTTAAGTTCAAAACAGCCTGCCCCGCCCGACGAAAGGCTCACGCGCCTTAGGACGTTGCGCAGGCCGATGCCACCTTCCCGGAGACCCTCACTGCCTAGCTCCGCACCCGCGCCTTCCGCCTCAAGCCGCGCAAGTTCCGTAGCATCCATTCCCTCGCCATTGTCCGCCACCCGGAGCAGGGTCGCGCCGCCTGAGTTTCGGGCCTCGATGACAACCACCCCGCCTTCGGCACAGTCCTTGAGCCCGTGGGCGACAGCGTTTTCGACGAGGGGCTGGAGCACGAGGGCGGGCGTTTCGCGTGAAAGCACGGCGGGATCAACGAGGAGCTCGAATCGATACCGTTCGCCAAATCGAAGTTTCAGAAGCCAAATGTACCGCTCAAGGCAATCGATCTCATCGCCGAGGCTCACGGTCCGCGAAGCAGGCTTAAGCGCGTAGCGGATGAAGCTCGCAAGATTGTCGAGGAAGTCCGCGGTTCGTTCCGCATCCTCAGCGAGGGCGAGCTGCATGCCGGCGGCGAGCGTATTGAAGAGGAAATGCGGGTTTATCTGCGCCTGGAGCGCGGCGAGTTCGGCATCTTTGAGCTTGTGCTCCATATCGAGAACGCGGACGCGTTCCGCCATGAGGCGCTTTTCCACCTCGGCTTTCTCCTTGAGCTCCTCGAATGCCTGCTTGACCGAACGCTGCATGGCGGAAAATGCCTCCGCCATCGTCCCGATCTCGTCATCGGCGGCAAGCGGCGGCAGTTCGTGGTCGTACTCGCCGCGGCCCACCGCGCGGGCCGCTTCGGCAAGGCGCGAGAGCGGACCGGTGAGGCGATAGGAATAGCGCACAAGGAGCGCCGCACCGAGGAGACTCGCCGTAAGCACAAGCACGAGGTCGGACAGGATTATGCGCGACATGCGCCGCTCGAAGAGATCGAAGCCTGCAAGGGAGTCGGCAAGAAACAGCCCCTCTGTATTGGACAGAAGCTGGCGCACCAGCTCGGCGCTCCGTTCGGATGCGTGATAGCGCTCGGTGTAGGCTGCGACATCGCGCCCCCGCTTCGCGGCGACCGCGGCTTCGGCCTCCTCGATATAGCCATCGATGAGGGCGGCGATGCTACGTTCGAGGAGGAGGCGTTCGTCCGCACGAATCTCGCGGTTTAAGACCTGCGAGCTCTCCGAAAGTCGCGACGAGAACATGATAAAGTCCTTAAGCGAATCCGAGCTCTTCGAACGCAGGTAGGCGACGAGGCTCGCCTCGGTGGCATTGAGGTTGCGGCGGATCGTCTCCATGCGGCGGTTATTGCGGAATAGGGACTCAACCCCGCGGGCAAGCTCATAGGAGGAAAATCCCGTGTAGAGCGTGGCAATGGCCATGATGCCGAGGAGGAGGCCCGAGTTCGCGATGATCTTCCGACGGAGGCTCGCCGGCCGTCTCACGGTGCGGCCTCCGCGGCCAGCTTGAGGCTGAACCCAACCTCGATCGGCGCAATCTCGCCCAAGCCGGCCTTGATGCTCTCAAAGGCGCGCACTGCCTCCGCGCCGAGGCGCCGGGAGTCGCGGACCACGCTCGCAGCGATGACCCCTTTTGCAAGATAGCGGCGGATCTCCTCATTCTCGTCGGCACCGACGATCAGCACCTTGCCGACAAGATTGAGATCGACGACGACCTGGGCGGCGCCGACCGTGTCGAGGGCGCTTGAGCAGACGAGCGCGTTGATCTCAGGATGAGCGCGTAGGAGGGACGAGGCGCTCTCCTCGCCTGAGAGGGCGCCGGGCCGCGCGCGCAGCGTCGCCTGTATCCGAGCGCCCGGATAGGCGCCAAGGGCGGCACGCAGGCCGCGGGCGAGGGGTTCCTCGGCGGACTCACGCTCTTCCCCCGGCGGCAGTACCACGCCGATCCGCGCGGCCGCCCCGAGCCGCGCCCCCACGAGCTTCCCGGCCTCGAGCCCCTGGAGTAAGCCGCTTGAGGCCAGGGTGAAGCCCCCACGGGCATCGCCCGGCCCGGATGTCTGGGGGTCGGCGCCAACGGGAACAAAGGCAATGCCGCGGCGCCGTGCGCCCTCGGCCCGCAAGGCTACCGAGTCGCCGCGCGGCACGACCATGATGATGCCGTCGGCCCTTGATCGGATGGCGATGTCATAGGCTCGCTCCACCTCGGCACCCGACGAAGGCGCGTAGCGAAGCACCTGAACCGCGGCGCCGACAAGAGCGGCGCGCTCGACGGCACCGCGCACAAAACCCCCGTAAAATGAGTCCTCCGAATCAGGGGTGATGAGCACGAGGTGGTAGCGCATGCGGGGCGCGGCAGCGCCGCCCCCCGCGGTGCCGATAAGCGCGCTCCGTCCCGAACTCACAAGAACGGCTGTATACGCCGCCGCGCCGACAAAGGCGACCGCGAAAAGAAGGAGCATGACGCGCGCAAAGCGTTCCATGGCGGAAACGAGTATAGCATGGTTTCCCCGCCACAGGCGCCGCACCGTCGCAATGCGGCATAATAAGGCGGGGCCCCGCATCGCGGGGCCCCAAACGCTCTCTGCCGCTGTGCGTCGAGCGGAAAAGAAAGCTAGGTAGCCGGACTAGACCGCCTTCATGCCCGCCTCGATGGCGGCCATGTTCATCGGTATGAACTTGTGCTTGTTCTCAGGGAAGAAGGTCTTGAGCACGGCCTCGAGCTTGTCGAGCTTGACGGCCCCCGTCGCTTTGGAGAGCGCACCCATCATCACCATGTTCGCGATCTTGACATCCCCGATGCCCTCGGCGATGTCGTTGCAGGGGATCTTGATCACCTTAAGATCGCCGCGCTTCGGATCGACCTTGACGAGGCTCGAGTTGATGAGCATGAGGCCGCCCTTTTTCGCAACCTCCTCGCAGATCGGAAGGGAATCCATATTCATCACGATGGACGAATCGGGGCTCGTGACGAGGGGGCTTGCAATCTCTTTCGTCGACACGATAACCGAGGCGCGGGCGACACCGCCACGCTTTTCGGCGCCGTAGAAGGGGAAGAAGGTAACCTCGAGGCCCTCCTTCATCGCGCAATAGACCCAGAGCTGGCCAAGGGAAATGATGCCCTGGCCGCCGAAGCCCGCCATGAAGGTCTTCTCGGTCATTTCTTGGCCTCCTCGAGGGTGTTCTTAATCTCGCCGAGCTTGTAGTAGTTCATCATGTTCTGCTCGAGCCACTCGACAGCCTCGGCGGGTTTCATCTGCCAGTTGGTCGGGCAAGGAGAGAGTATCTCGACCATGCCGAAACCTTCCCCGCGGAGCTGGGCCTCGAAGGCTTTCTTGATATACTGCTTGGTCTTGCGCACGTTGGCCGGCGTATCGACCGCGCCGCGCGCAAGGTAGCGGGTGCCGCCGAGCGTCGCGAGGAGCTCGCAGACCTGGATCGGGTAGCCCATGCCCGCATCGACGGGATCGCGGCCGTAGGGGGCAGTGGTCGCTTTCTGGCCAACAAGGGTGGTGGGCGCCATCTGGCCACCGGTCATGCCGTAGATTGCGTTGTTCACGAAGATGCCCGTGAACTTCTCGCCGCGGTTCGCGGCATGGACGATCTCCGCGGTGCCAATGGCGGCGAGATCGCCGTCGCCCTGATAGCAGACGACGAGGTGGTCGGGAAGCATGCGCTTCACGCCGGTCGCAGCGGCCGGCGTGCGGCCATGCGGCGACTGAACGGAATCGAAGTCGAAGTAGAGGTCGGCCCAGATCGAGCAACCGACGGGGTTCATGATGACCGATTTTTCCTGCATCCCGAGCTCGTCGATCACCTCGCAGACGAGGCGGTGGATGACGCCGTGACCGCAGCCGGGGCAGTACTTGGTCTGGACGGATTTAAGGCTCTTCGGGTGGCCGTACACGAGTTCCATGGCTTCTCGCTCCTTCGCTCACTTGCCGAGGAGGCGCTTGGCCTCAGCGAGGACCTCGTCCTCGGTCGGGATGACGCCGCCGCAGCGGCCGTAAAAATAAACCTCGCCCTTGCCCGCCGCGGCAAGGCGCACATCCTCGACCATCTGACCCATGCTCATCTCGACCGTGAGGAACTTCTTTCCCTTGGCGGCGAGCTCACCGATACGCTTCGCGGGGAAGGGCCAGAGGGTAATGGGGCGGAAGAGACCGAGCTTGATCCCTTCGGCCTTCGCCATTTCGATGGCGCCGAGGGCAACGCGGCTCGAGGTGCCATAGCCGACGAGGATGAGGTCGGCGTCCTCGCAGCCAACTTCCTCGTAGCGGACCTCGGTTGCCTTGATTTCTTCGTAGCGCTTGAACCGCGCCTTCACGAGCGCCTCAAGCTCCGCAGGAACGAGGTTGATCGAGGTAACATGGTTGTTCGGGCGGTGCGAGGCGTCCTGGTAGCCCACGGCCCAGGGCTTGGCGGGAAGGCTCGCAGGATCGACGGGCGGCGGCAGGACGACGCCCTCCATCATCTGGCCGATGAGGCCGTCAGCGAGGATCATCACGGGCATGCGCCACTTGTCGGCGAGCGCGAAAGCCTTGTAGGTGAGGTCGGCCGCCTCCTGGACGCTCTTAGGCGCAAGAACGAGATGGAAGTAGTCGCCGTGGCCACCGCCGCGCGTCGACTGGAAATAGTCAGCCTGGCCGGGCGAAATGCCGCCAAGGCCCGGACCCGAGCGCGCGACGTTGACGATGACCATCGGAAGATCGGCGCCGCAGGCGTAGGAGATGCCCTCCTGCTTGAGCGAAATGCCCGGGCTCGAGGAACTCGTCATCGCCCGCGCGCCCGTGGACGCCGCGCCGAAGACCATGTTGATCGCGGCGGTCTCGGATTCGGCCTGGATGAAGGTCCGCTTCTTGTCGAGCATATGCTTCGCCATGTAGGCGGTAAGCTCGTTCTGGGGCGTAATGGGGTATCCGAAATAGGCCATGCAGCCGGCGCGGACGGCGGCCTCGCCGATGGCCTCGTTGCCCTTCATGAGGCGCTTTTCTTCAGCCATATCGCTCCTCCTTTAGAGCTTGTAAACGGTGATCGCGACGTCCGGGCAGACCGCGTAGCAGTTGCCGCAGGCGATGCACTTATCGGGGGCCGCCGCCTTCGCGGGATAGTAGCCCCAGGAATTCGGCTCCTCATCCGGAGCGAGAACCTTGGTCGGGCAGGCGCGCACACAGAGGTGGCAGCCCTTGCAGCGCTCCCGGTCGATCTCGGGCTTGCCTTTGGTAGCCATCGGTATCTCCTTTTCCCTAGCGGCTCGCCAGCGAAGCGAGGGCTATGGAGGCTAGTTTGGTTTCCGCGGTGTCGGCGCGGCTCGTGAGTACGATTGGTTTCGCGGCGCCCATCACGAGGCCGGCTCCCTTCGCCCCGCCGAGGTCGAGGAGGCTCTTGTAGAGCACATTGCCGGCCTCGATGTCGGGCGTCACGAGGATGTCGGCGTCGCCTGCAACCTCGGAGACGATCTTTTTAATCTTCGCGCTCTCGGCGCTCACGGCGTTGTCGAGGGCTAGCGGCCCATCGACAACGCAACCCTTAAGCTGACCGCGCCGATTCATCTGGGTGATGATCGCGGCATCCGCGGTGCAGGGCATCTTCTCGAAATTGACCTTTTCCACAGCGGCAAGAAGGGCGACCTTGGGCGTCTCCACGCCGATCGCTTTCGCCACCTGGACGGCGTTCGCGATGATGTCGAGCTTCGCAGGCACATCGGGCGCGATGTTGATCGCTGCATCCGTCACGAGGAAAAGCTTGTGATAGTGCTTCGCCTCCATCACGGCGACATGGCTCGCAAGTCGCCCCGCGTTGATCCCGCTCTCTTTGTTGAGCGCGGCCTTGAGAATGATGGAGGTGTCGAGGAGCCCCTTCATAAGCATGTCGGCCCGCCCTTCGCGGACGAGCTCGACGGCCTTCGCCGCAGACTTCGAGAAATCCTTTTCCTCGATCTTTTCAAAGGGCGCAAGTTCCAGACCGAGCTCGCGGCCAATCGCCTCAATCGCGGCAAGATCGCCGATAAGGATGGGTTCAGCAAGCCCCGCCTTCCAGGCGTCGACCGCCGCCTCGAGCGCGGAGTGCTCCTGGGCCGCCGCAACGGCGATTCTCTTGCGGCCGCCTTTTTTCGCGGCCTCGATGATATCGGCTATCGTCTTCATGTCGGCTCCTAGTACTGCTGGATTGCCGCCTCGCCCGAAAGCGCGCGGACGCCGGCAAGCGCAAGCGCCTCGAGTTCTCCTTCGCCGGGATAAGCGACAACGGGCGCGATGAAGGCGCACATCTCGGCAAGGCCCTGGACGACTTCCTTCCCGTATGCAATGCCACCCGTAAGGATGATCGCATCCACCTTGCCCCGCGCGGCGGCGGCGAGGGCCCCGATGGCCTTGCCGACCTGGTAAATAAAAGCCCGGTAGTAGAGCGTCCCCGCAGGATCGCCCTCATGGTACGCTTTTTCGGCCACCCGCATGTCGTTGGAGCCCATGAACGACACAAGGCCGCCCTGCCCCGTGATCATCTTGAGTACCTCCTTCTCCGTGTACTTTCCGGAGAAGCAGAGCTTGGCAAGCTGCGCCGCAGGCAGGGTGCCTGAGCGCTCGGGGCTGAATGGACCCTCGCCGTTGAGGGCGTTGTTGACATCGACAACCCGACCGTCTTTGTGGAGACCGACGGAGACACCACCACCCATGTGGGCGACGATGAGCGTGGATTCCTCGTACTTTTTGCCGTGTTCCTTACACCAGCGGCGCGACACCGCCTTTTGGTTGAGCGCATGGAAAATCGAAACCCGGGAAAAAAGCTTGTGCCCCGACACCCGGGCGACATCGTCAAGCTCGTCAACAACGACAGGATCCGCGATAAAGGCGGGTATGCCGAGTTCAGCGCCGATCGCATCAGCTATGAGGGCACCGAGGTTGGAAGCGTGCTCGCCGTACTTCGCCGAGGCGAGGTCGGCCTTCATCGCCTCAGTCACCGCATAAACGCCACCGGGGATAGGCCTCAGAAGGCCGCCGCGCCCGACGACTGCGGAAAGCCGCTTTTTGTCAAATCCGCGCCGTTCGAGCGCCGCTTCAATGTGCTTTCGACGAAAATCGTACTGGGCGGCTATATTCGGAAATTTGCCGATTTCCTCAGCCGAGTGCTCAATGCCCTCGGTGAAGACCTGTTTCTGATCCTCGAAAACGCCGATTTTTGTCGAGGTCGATCCGGGATTGATGACAAGAATCGTGTACGGCATAACCGCTCCTTCCCGCGCCTATAATTGGGAGATCGCGCAAAGGCAGTATACCATGGTTCAGGCAATCCGCAACCGAAAAGTGTAAAAAACGAAAGGGCGTTTTATCTATTGGAACAAACACAGCTTATTAGTGAACAAATGTGTCAACAAAAGCACTCGCCGCCCGCACGACACCCTCATGAGCGGCGCAAGACCTTGACCATGTAGAGCTGGATATAGAGCTCAAGGGCGGCATGATTTTTGATTTTGAGAAGAGCAGGACTGTCGGCGAGCGTGGCGGCGAGACTTTTGACGCGCTCATGCGTAAATGCCGAGGCCCGCATCGTGCGAAGCACACTCCTTAGGTAATCACGGACGAGGCTGTTGACGTCTTCCGTCAGATTCGCCTTGGCCGTCGGATTGAGGAGGGTGTTCCATCGCCCCTCGAGCTCGCGCAGGTATTCATCGAGGCTATACCCCGAGGGCACAAGCTCTCGGGCAACGGCGGAGGCGGCCTGTGAGAATTCGGTACGGCGATCCTTAGGAGCATTCGGAGCAGCCTGTGCTGGTTGCGAGGACGGCGCAGGCTTTTCGGCCACTATCCCCTTGGCGGCCGAAGAACGAGCCGCTGGTTGCGAGGTGGCGCGCCGCGAGCCACCGCCCCGCGGCGCAGCGCCCAGACGGCGGAACAGGCGCACGAGGCCGGCAATAAACGGAACCGAATACCACACAGGGAGGAGCATCTTGGCATCCGCAAGGAGGGTCTTGCGCGGAAGGTCGAGAAGCTCGTCGAGGGGAATGAGCGCGCCTTTATAAAAGAGACGGTCGAGTTCGGCGGGATTCTCGCCGCGGGAGACAAGTTCGGCATAGACGAGCGGCAGGAGGCCCTCTTTGAGCACGGCGTCAAAAAGAGGAAAGCGCGCCTCGATGAGGAGGCCGAGTTCCGCAAGGTAGGCCGATTCGTCGTCCATCGCCGGCGCACGCTTAAACTCCGCAAGGAGGCGCCGCCAGGCCTCGAGAAGGCGCGGCCGCAGATCCTCGCGCGCCTCGGCAACAAAGCGCAACGCAAGCGGAAAGAGGCGATCCTTCGCCACATAGGCACGGCGGCCGCTCCCCGTCGCCACGACAAGAAGCTCGGGAAGAAGAGGCGGATCCGCCTTGGTCGAAAGCTCACGGAGCCGCGCCTCGAGCTCCTCGCGGCTGTACTTGCCTAAGAGGGGCTGGCCTTTTGTATCGCGGAATGCAAGCACATCCTCGATCGTGAAATGATAGGGCGGCTTCCGAAGCGCCTGGTCGAGCGCCTTATAGGCAAGCTCGAGATCGAGAAGTCTTTGAGCCTTGCTCTTGTAATGGTTCGCATAAAACTCGCAAAGCACCGCCGCCTGGTACACCGAAAGATCCTCGAGTGTCTTGTCGGTTTTTTTGTCGAGATCCTTTTTGACATGGCCTGCAAGGTAGGCCCAAAAGGGAAAGGTGAAGTCGCTCGATGACTTCTTGAGCTCGGTGATCGCCTCATAGGGCTTAGTGAGCACGGCGCTGAGCGCGTCCTTGAGCTGCAGTTCTTTGCCAGCGAATGCGTAGGCGAGCTTGTTGTGGATGTACTCCTTGTTCGCGCCTCGACGGAGGTAGTGGCGCACCTTGAGGACTGCATATTCGATCAGTTTGTCAGGAACAAAGGCCGCCGGTATAACAATGGGTCGTTGATTGTCGGGAAAGACGATCTTGTACAGGAGTAGCCCCTCAGCCGCCCCCTTATCGGAAGCGGCGCCCAAATCCGTATCGAGCGCAAGGGTTTTAATCCATTCGGGCGGAACGATGAGTTTGAGCGAGTCCTCGTCGGGGAAAGGCACCTCAGGGGCCTCGTCCATGCGCCGATATTCCTGGAAAAACGCATCGGAATACCGCTCAGGCAGAATGATGGACCGCACCGTGTTGCCCGCCATCTCAAGAACGAACTTCTGGTCCTTTGCACAGAGGAAAAGGCGCGGCACAAGCACTGCGTCAGGATTAAGGGCAAGATCACGGTAAAGGGGCTCAGCGGACGAGGCAAGGCGCGCCTGGCGCTGGCAGGCATCGGCGAAGGCACGGTACTCGATTTCGGTGATGCCGTTTTTGTGGGCAAACGCGCGCACAAGCTGATAAACATCGAGGTCCCGCGCCATAATGCTCCAATCCTAGCCTACCCGGAGCGGTAGACGCAAGCGAAGAAGTGAAACGGCCGCCCCTTGAAGGGGGCGGCCGAATCCAGTCCGAAGATCGCGACGCTACTTTCGGGTCTTGTGCCGATTGCTTCTCCGCTTCTTCTTACGCTTGTGCGTCGCTATCTTCTTGAGCTTCCTTTTTCTACCGCAGGGCACTTTGCCTCTCCTTCGCGTAGCGATTCGGCAATATCGCGGAATCTCAAGGCTTCCGCGCAAATTCGCTTCGCCGATTAAAGCACATGGCATTCCACGCGTCAAGAGGGCCCTAGTATCGTCAATGCAAGGGAGAAGTGTCCTTGGGACCGCGCAGGGGCCTTCCTGACACGGAAAGCGCACCGGGTTATCATGCTCGCATGAAGCGCAAGCCCGGCGACGCCGAGGAGCTTCTCCTCGGGCGTCCCCTCCCCTCCTCCTCACCGGACGCCCCGCGGCAGCGCTCGGAAGCCGCGACCTCGACTCCGGGCACAGAGCTAGACACTCTGCCGCAAACGCCCTTCGGGCGCCGTAATGGTCGCGCCTCAGACGTAGCCAGTCGCCACGGCGAGCATGAGGAGGCCCATGGTGACGACAAACATCCCGAGCTGTAGCTTCCAGGTGCGCTTAAACCACTGCGGCCAGGAGAGGCCAGCGATGCCGAGACTGATGAGGAGCACGGCATTTGTCGGATAAAGCATGTTCGAAAAGCCGTCGCCGAAGGCGAAGGCTTGCACGACCACCTGCCGCGACACGCCCGCAAGGTCGCCAAGGGGCGCGAGAACCGGCATGAGGAGGAAGGCCTTGGCCGTCGCCGAACCGACAAAAAAGTTCATGCCGAGGGTAAAGAGGTAGATGAGGGCCGCCGCCCCGTAGCCCGAGGACCCCGCGACCGCGATGCGCGCACGTTCGAGGATCGTATCCATGATGCCGCCCTGGACGATGATCCGCTTCACGCTCACCGCCATGAGGATGAGGACGGCGCCCGGGATGATGCCGACGATCCCCTCAAGGAAGGCCTTCCCCGCTTGCCGTGCGTCGAGGCCCGCAACGAGCCCCGAGCCAAGGCCTGCGGCGAGGAAGAGTAATGCGGTTATCGGCATCGAGTAGTCCGCGAGGAAACGCGTGAGCGAGATCGCCATCACCGCAAGAAGGAGGATGACGGCGGAGGCCGCGAAGAAGCGGACGCCTCTCTTAGTCTTTGCGGGATCAAGCAGAACCGCGCCTGAGTCCAGCGTCCCGGACTCGGGCGCCGCGGAGGCGTCCGCGCCTTTGCGCGACTCGGAGCGCTGTGCAAGTCGCAGGAGCCAGGTCACGTAGAACCCGTACACCACCGCGAAAACGAGGACGCGGAAGGCCGCGCCCGAGAAGACCGGAACACCTGCAAGGCGCTGCGCAGTACCGATTGAGAAAGGGTTCGCGATCGCTGCGGAAAAACCGAAGCCGGTCGCGAGAATGCTCATCCCGAGGCCCGTCATGATATCCCAGCCGAGGGTCGCCGCGAGGGCGATAGCGACAGGGACGAGGGGAACCACCTCCTCGAAAATACCCATGAGGGAGCCAATGAGCATAAAGAAAAGGGCGACGAGGGCAAGGAGGCGGTATCTTTGCCCACCCGCGCGCGCCGCAAGGCCGTGCACCGCGCCCTTAAGAATTCCCGCCTCTTTAAGCACCGCGAAGGCGCCGCCCACGATCGCGATAAAGGCAACAATGACGAGAACCTGAAGCGCATCCTCGGAGATGAGAACTTCGAACGGGGCGAGGAGCCAGCGCCAGACGGGATAGTCGGGCCGCGGAAGTTCACGGTAGCTTTCTGGATCGATGACCGGCCCTGAGGCTCCCTCAATCCGGTCGAAGCTTCCTGCAGGAAGAATCCGGGTGAGGACACCCGCTCCAAGCATGAGACAGAAAAGGATGAGGAAGCTTGCGAGAAAGGCTTTTGCGCCGATCGAGACGCCCGCCCGCTTTTCAGCCATGATGCCTCCTTGCGCAAGGCTCCGTGGATCCGCGGTGCCGCGCAGCGCGAGTATAGGCGCAAAGGCGGGCTCCTGTCGACGTAAGACTCCTCGATAACACAACGCGGAGCGCATACGCGCGGGCCACGGCCCGTTGACTCAGGCGCTTAAGGGGGCGGATACTCAAAACCCGTAAGGAGCTACCATGTCCTACGCCCTCGTCGCCCTGCTTTCCGCCCTCGCGGCCGCGCTCACGGTCGCCCTTGTTCGCGCCCTCGCGACACCGCGCGCCGCGCCGCCCGGCGCGCCCCTCCCCGAAGAGGCCCTCGCCGAGGCCGAGGGCGTCGAGGAGCGCCTTGCCGCTCTCGTCCAAAAGCCCACCGTCTCGCATTTCGATCCCGCCCGCGAGGACGAAGCCGCATTCACCGCCCTCAAAGACGAACTTCGGAGCCTCTACCCCCTTGTCCATCGCCACCTTGAGCGGGAAGAACTCGGACCGCGCGCGATCCTCTTCACCTGGAAGGGCGCCGAGCCATCCCTTGAGCCCGTCATCCTCTGCGCACATTTCGACGTCGTCCCAGCCGAAGCCGCCGAGACCTGGCGCCACGGCCCTTTTTCGGGCATCGTCGCCGATGGCGCCCTCTGGGGCCGCGGTACGCAGGACATCAAGGTCTCTATGGCTTCCGCACTCTGGGCGGTCGAGCAGCTCCTTGCCGAAGGCCGCCGCCCCCGCAGGACCGTCTACTTCGCCTTCGGAGGTGACGAGGAGGTTGGCGGCAACTGCGGCGCCGCCCGCATCGCGGCGCGGCTTTCGGAGCTCGGCGTCAAAGCATCCTTTCTCCTCGACGAGGGAGGACCGATCGCGGACGGCATGCTCGCCTTCGCGGACCGCCCGCTTGCCCTTGTAGGCATCGCGGAAAAAGGCTATGTCGATGCCCTGATCGAGACACAGGGGCGGGGCGGCCATGCTTCGATGCCTCCGAAAAGAAGCGCGGCGGGCGACCTTGCGCGCGCGGTCGCGGCGGTCGAAGAGAAGCCAGCTCCGGCGCGGCTCGGTTACACGGTTCGAAATTTCCTCATGCACCTTTCGCCTTACGTGCCCTTTCCGATGCGCCTTCTGTTCCGCAACCTTTGGCTCACCGCGCCGCTCGTCAAGGCGGCCTTTGCCGCGGCTCCGAGCACCAATGCGCTCATCCGGACGACAGCCGCCCCTACCATGCTCGAGGGCAGTCCCAAGGAAAACGTACTCCCCGATCGTGCGCGCGCCACGGTCAACATGCGCATCCTCCCTGGCGAAAGCGTCGAAGAGGCCCTCGCGCGTCTTGCGCGACTCGTCAAACCTTTTGGCGCCTCGGTCGCCATCGCGCACCCGGAGCACGTCGTTGAACCCCTTCCAGAATCACCGGTCGACCACGAAGGCTACCGCGCGATTGAAGTCGCGCTCGCTCGCTCCTTCCCCGATGCGGCACCGGTGCCCTTTCTCTTCAGCGCGGGCACGGATACGAAGCACTACCGCGAAATCACCGAGGCAATCTACCGCCTTACCCCCCTCAAGCAGACATCGGCCGACCTCGAGGGCGTGCATGGCCGCGACGAACGCGTGGAACTCGGCAACCTCAAACGCTGCGCATTGTTCTATAAGCGGCTTATAGAGTCACTGTAGCCTGAGCGCGCGCAGCGCCCAAAAAAAGGGGCTGCCCTTTACGGGCAAGCCCCTTTATAGTCTGGACACTCGTAGCGCCCTCACGCTACGCCACCGCCGCCCTTCGACTTTGTACCAAGATAGGCGTCGCGCACCGCAGGGTCGTTCGCGATATCGCAGGCGCGCCCCTCCTTGACGATGCGGCCCTGTTCGAGCACATAGGCACGATCGGCGACATGGAGCGCCTTAAAGGCGTTCTGCTCGACAAGGAGAATCGTCTTTCCAAGTCCCCGGATCTCCTCGATGATGTCGAACACCGTCTGCACGAGAAGCGGAGCAAGACCGAGCGAGGGCTCGTCCATGAGGACGAGGTCGCCGTTGGTCATGAGCGCGCGGCCCATCGCGAGCATTTGCTGCTCGCCGCCGGAGAGCGTGCCAGCAGGCTGGCGCATGCGTTCCTTGAGCCGGGGAAAGAGCCCGTAGACCTTGTCGAGGTCTTCGGCGATAGCCTTACGGTCACGGCGCAAATAGGCGCCAAGGACGAGATTGTCGTGAACCGTGAGATTCGCAAACACAAGACGCCCCTCTGGCACGTGGCAGATGCCCGCCTTAACGATCTTGGCGGGCTGCCTGCCAAGGCGCAGGCCATTGAAAAGAACCTCGCCCTTCTGGGGCTTCAAAAACCCAGAGATTGTATTGAGGAGCGTTGATTTCCCTGCGCCATTGGCCCCGATGATGGTGACGATTTCGCCCTTGTTGACCTCGAGCGAAACGCCCTTCAAGGCGCGGATGCCGCCGTAGGAAACGTAGAGATCGCGGACGCTCAGCATGCGGTGCCTCCCGATGAGCCCAGGTACGCCTCCATGACCTTCGGATCGACGGAGACCTCGTCGGGCGTGCCCTCGGCGAGCTTCTGCCCAAAGTTGAGAACGACGATGTGCTCGCAGATGCCCATCACGAGGTCCATGTGGTGCTCGATGACGAGCACCGAAAGCGTGAAGCGGTCGCGGATATCCATGATGAGCCGCATGAGCTGTTCGGTCTCGTCGGGATTCATGCCCGCCGCGGGTTCATCGAGGAGGAGGAGCTTCGGATCGAGAGCGAGGGCGCGAACGATCTCCAGGCGCCGCTGCAGGCCGTAGGGCAGGTTGTTCGCCTGGACATCCATACGGTCGGCAAGACCCATGATCTCAAGTAAGCCGCGCGCCTTGTCTGCAAGGAGCTTCTCCTCCCGCCGGAAGCGCGGAAGCCTGAGGATCGCCTCGGGGATTGTGTACTTCGCGCTCATGTGGCAGGCCGTAAGGACGTTGTCGAAGACCGAGAGATTTTTGAAAAGCCGGATGTTCTGGAACGTCCTCGTGACGCCCAGATCGGCGATCTTGTAGGGCTCGAGATTTTCGATGCGCTTTCCGGCAAAAGCGACCTCGCCGGATGTTACCTTGTAGACACCCGTGATGAGGTTGAATATCGTTGTCTTTCCGGCGCCGTTCGGCCCGATGAGGCCGGAGATGCCGCCCTCGCGCACGGAAAAGGAGACGTCGTTCACCGCGGCAAGTCCGCCGAAGCGCTTGGTAAGCCCCTTGATCTCGAGAATGTCGACGCTCATGACCGGCCTCCGGACGCCGCCTCGCGGGCGGCCTCTTCCTTCAAGGCGAGCCTCGCCCGCCGCTCGGCGCGGATCTTGCGGATGCCTGCGGGCGACAGTTCCATGCCGCCCATGAGGCCCTTGGGCCGCGAAATCATGATGACGATGACCGCGGCGCCATAGAAGACAAGACGCCAGATATCAAAGGCGCGGAGAAGCTCAGGGAGCGCCGTAAGCACGAGCGCACCGAGCACCGAGCCCGAGATCGAACCGAGTCCGCCGAAGATGACGATAATTGTGAGCTCGGTCGACTTCGTCATCGAGAACATTTTCGGCTGTATGAAGGTCATGTAGTGGCCAAAGAGCACGCCCGCCACGCCCGCGTAGACAGCGGACACGATGAGCGCGATCATCTTGTAGCGGAAAACGTCAACGCCCGCGATCTGGGCAGCGAGTTCCTCCTCGCGCACCGCGATCATATTGCGACCGTGCCGCGACTTCACGAGATTGGCGAGGAACAGCACCGCGATCACATCGACGACGAACACCGTGAGGACGGTGGAGTACTGCGGAACGCCCGGCCAACCGCGCGCGCCACCGAAGGTCTGCACGTTGTTGAGAATGAGACGCGTCGCCTCGCCGAAGCCGAGCGTCGCGATGCAGAAGTAGTCGCCCTTGAGATTGAGCGTTATGCGGCCGATGAACCAGCTCACGATACCGGCCGCTGCACCTCCTGCGAGAATGCCGAAAATGAACGGCAGGCCGAGGCCGCCAATGCTCCCGGGCATGGTCGAAGGCGGGACGGTCATGAGGGCGCCGATGTAGGCACCAATGGCCATGAATCCCGCATGGCCGAAAGAGAAAAGGCCTGTGAATCCGGTAAGGAGGCAGAGCCCAAGGACGGCGATCAGGTTGATCCCCGCCAGCATGAGGATGCCCTGGATGTAGGTCATGTCCATGGTCGTCCTCCTTTACGCCTTGTCTTCGGCGGTCTTGCCCATGATGCCGGTCGGCCGCACGATGAGGACGCCGATGAGGATCACGAAGGCGATGAGATCGCGGAACTGCGAGGAAAGATAGCCCGCAACGAGCGTTTCGATCACGCCGAGCAGGACGGAGCCGATGACCGCGCCCGGCAGGCTTCCGAGTCCGCCGAAAACAGCCGCGATAAAGGACTTCGTCGTTATGTTGCCGATCTGCGGATACACCGTGTACTTCATCCCGAAGAACACGCCGGCGATACCGGCGAGGAAACCGCCAAGGGCGAAGACGATGAGCACCACAAGGTCGGTGTTCACGCCCATGAGGGCGCATGCTTTCATGTTGTACGCGGAGGCCTGGATCGCCTTGCCGATCCTCGTCTTGTCGATGAAGAGGATAAGACAGGCAAGACAGAAAGCCGAGACGAAAAACATGATGAGGTCGAGTCGGCCGATCGCGAGGGATCCGAGCGCGATGGGCTCGCGGGCGAATATCTCGGGGTAAGTGCGGAAGGTCGGGCCGATTGTCGCGATGACGACGTTCTCAAGGAGGATCGAGGCGCCCATCGCGGAAATGATAAAATATAGAAAGGGAGCCTTGCGGTCGCGAAGAGGCTTGTACGCCACCCGTTCAATGAGGGTGGCAAGGACGGCCGTGCCGACCGAAGCGAGGATGAAAGCTGCCGCGAAGGGCAGTTTAAGCAGCGTGAGGCCGAAAAACCCGAAATACGCGCCGAGCATGATGACGCCGCCATGGGCAAAATTCGAAAAATTCATGATCGAATAGACGAGGGAGTATCCCACCGCCATAAGCGCGTATACCGAGCCGATAGACAGGCCGTTCACCAGCTGTTGGAGTAACTGGTTCATGTCGTGACGTCCTTAAACAAAGCCCCGGCCCGCGAGGGGCCGGGGCGGGATCCGCGGGGTTCAGTTCGCGGCGTATTTTTCCTGGAAGACGTACTGGCCGTTCACGATCTTGAGAATGGCGGCGTCCTTGCCCTCCGGGTTGTGGGTGTCGGCACCGATCTTGATCCTGCCGGTGATGCCCTGGATGTCCGTGGTCGTGAGCGCCTTGGCGACCGCCTCGCCATCGACCTTGCCGGCGCGCTTGAGCGCGTCGACCAACATGAGCACCGCGTCGTGGACGAGGAAGCCGTTGAGCTCGGTGTCCTTACCGTACTTGGCCTTGTAGCGGGCCTTATAGTCGGCAACCGCGGGATCGGCGTAGTCGAGGTGGTTCACGAAATAGCACCCCTCAACTGCCTTGCCACCCATCGAGATGAGCTGCTCGGAAGGCCAACCGTCGCCGCCGAGAAGAACCTGGGTGATGCCAAGCTCGCGGGCCTGGTTCGCGGACAGGGCGACTTCCTTGAAGAAGTAAGGCATGAAGATGACGTCGGGATTAGCTGCCTTGATCTTCGCAAGCTGCGGCCGGAAGTCGACATCGCCCGCGTTGAAGGACTCGTCGGCGACGATCTGGCCTCCCTTCTTCGTAAAGCTCGCCTTGAAGAACTCACGAAGACCCTGCGAGTAGTCATCGGACACATCATAGAGGATGGCGGCCTTTCGAGCGCCGAGGCGATCGAAGGCATAGCCGGCGGCGACCGCGCCCTGATAGGGATCGATAAAGCAGACGCGGAAGTTGTAGGGCTTGACCTTGCCGTCCATCACCGTGACCTTGGGGTTCGTGGCAACCGTCGCGATGTCCGGCACCTTCGCCGCCTCAAGGATGGGAGCGATGGGGATTGCGTTGCCCGAGGCGTTAGGCCCGAGAATTGCGACGACCTTGTCCTGTCCGGTGAGGCGCTTCGTCACGTTCACGGCTTCCTGAGCGTCACCCTTGTTGTCGTACCCGATGACCTCGAGCTTGTACTTTTTACCGCCGACTTCGATGCCGCCCTTGGCATTGTACTCCTCAAAGAGCATCTTGACCGTGTTGAGCTCGTTCTCACCCCATACCGCCTGATCGCCCGTGAGTGCGCCGAACCAGCCGACCTTGATGGTATCGACCTTCTGGCCACCGGCGCAGCCGACAAGCGCCACGGCGGCAATAAGCAGGGAACAAAGCAATGCTCGCATTCGCATGAAACCCTCCAAAAAAAGAAATCAGGATACGGAAACGCCGTCAGTATACCCTAGGGAGCCATGCGCGCACAAATAAAAAAAGGCGCGATTCGCTGATATATTAAATTTCAATCGCCGTAGTCGACATAGGCGGGGAAGGAAAGCTCCGCATCGCTTACAGCTCCCTCGAAAAAGAAACGGAAGCGCCGCTCGAAGGCGAGCGCGAAGGCGCGTGTTGCGCTTGAATCGGCGTGAAGCTCAAAAAAAAGCGTATAGCGCGGCGACGCAAGCGCAAACACGCGACCTAGGGAATCTTTACGAAGATAGGCGCGAAAGTTTTCAGGAGTTTTCACTAAGGCGTTTTCCCATGCCGATCCCCAGACGAGGGGCGCGCGCGTATAGCGCACGATAATCTCGCCTTCAACGTGGGCGTACACGCCCACAAGGGAGGCTATGGCGTTGGGGCTAAAGTACGGAAGCCCCTTCCGTGGCTCGGGACCGCGCAGGAGGAGCGCCCGCCCCGGCCGCGGGGCAGGGGCGGGCGGCGCGCGCCGCTCTTCGCACCACGCCGGGCGGGGCACGAAAAGCAGGGCCGCGGCAACAAGCGCCGCGATACACGTGGCGCGCCATCGCTCCATCATTCCACGGTCACCGACTTCGCAAGGTTCCGCGGCTGGTCGATATCGCGTCCGAGCTCAAGCGCGACAAAATAAGCGAAGAGCTGGAGCGGCACCACCATCGTGAAGGGGTAAAACCGTGGATCCATGCGGGGCGTCGGCACAAAATCGTCGGCGATTGCGGCAACCTCCGCATCCCCCTCGACACCGACGGCGATAACGGGGCCCCCGCGAGCCTTGATCTCGCGCATGTTGGAGATCGTCTTCTCGCGAAGCTCATCGTCGGGAACAAGGAATATGCTTGGAACCTCGGGAGCTACGAGCGCGATCGGGCCGTGCTTGATCTCGCCCGCGGCGCAGCCTTCGGCATGTGCGTAGGAAATTTCCTTGAGCTTCAGCGCCCCCTCGAGAGCGATCGGGTACATCAGGCCGCGGCCCAGAAAGAGAAAATTCTCCGAGCGGGCGTACTTCTTGGCGAGGGCCTGGACAAGATCGCGGCAACGGAGCGTTTCCGCGATTTTGCCGGGTACCCCCGCAAGAGCGGCGGAAAAATGAGCGCCCTCGGCATGTGAAAGGTCGCGCATGCGCGCCATGAGGAGGGTAAACAGATAAAAGGCTGCAAGCTGGCTCGTAAAGGCCTTAGTCGATGCGACCGCAATCTCGGGGCCGGAATGCACATAGATGCCGCCGTCCGATTCGCGCGCGATCGTTGAACCGACGACATTGCAGATGCCAAGAACCGTTCCGCCCTTTCTCTGGATTTCTCGGAGCGCGTAGAGCGTGTCAGCGGTCTCGCCGGATTGCGAGACGGCGAACCAGAGGCTATCCTTTTCCACAACGGGGTTGCGATACCTCAGCTCGCTTGCAAGCTCGGCACTTGCGGGTATGCGCGCCATCGATTCAAGAAGCTGGGCTCCGACAAGGCCAGCATGCCAACTCGTTCCGGCGGCAATGACCCGCACACGCCCCACCTGTCTGAGCTGGCGGCGGTCCAGGTTAAGGCCACCGAGCTTGGCGGTCGCCTCCGCACTTTCCAGCCGGCCGCCCAAGGCCCGCGCAACCGATTCGGGCTGCTCGAATATCTCCTTCTCCATGTAGCACGCAAAGTCGCCCTTCTCGATGGAGCCGAGTTCCCAGGCGACCTCGTCGACCTTCTTGGCGACGGGGCGGTCGTCGCGATCGGTCGTGCGGAAGCCCGAGGGATCGATGGCCACCACCTCGCCGTCGGAAAGATAGACAACCTGTTTGGTGTGCGCGATCATCGCGGTGACGTCGCTTGCAAGAAACATCTCGCCCGAACCCACGCCGACAACGAGGGGGCTGCCGTTCCGGGCACCGATGATGCGCCCCGGTTCGTCGGCATGGACGACCGCGATGCCGTAAGTCCCTTCGAGGTGGGAGAGCGCGGCCTTCACCGCCTGCTCAAGGTCGCCCTCATAGTAGCGCGCAACAAGATGAGGGATCACCTCGCTGTCGGTTTCACTCGCGAAGCACACGCCTTCGCGTTCGAGCATGTTCCTGAGCGCACGGTAGTTTTCGATGATGCCGTTGTGGACGACCGCCACCTTGCCCGAGGAATCAAGGTGCGGGTGCGCGTTCGCCTCGGTGACGCCGCCATGCGTCGCCCACCGCGTATGGCCGATGCCCCAGGAACCTGGGAGCTCCTTGGGCACCGCGTTCCGCAGGACGGCGATTTTGCCCACCCTTTTCACCACCGCAAGCCGCCCCTCGTCGCCAATGGCGATGCCGGCCGAGTCGTAGCCGCGATACTCAAGTCGCTTGAGACCTTCAAGCAACACAGGGACGGCCCGCCGTGGTCCGGCGTAGCCCACGATTCCACACATACCTTACTCCTCTCGATCCCCGATCCCCCGATTCGCGCACAATCCCGTAAACTGGAGGCGCCATTCGCAGGAAGGGAAGCATCGCAAGAACTGCCCGCAAGGTAGCACGCGAGCGACGTCTTCGCAAGACCGCGCGTGATCCGCCCCTTTTCGACATGCACGCATTATTGCGCAAGACGACGGAGGGCGTTAGAGTGAAACGGTCATGGAACAGATCGATATCCGCAATGCCTTTCCCGGCGCTGCGGTTTTCCGCATCGGCACGACGGGCTCCACGATGGACGATGCGCGAAGACTCGCCAAAATGGGGTTCTATCCCGGAACCACGGTGACCGCGGAAGCGCAAACCGCGGGACGAGGTCGTCTGCCCGAGCGACGCTGGGAATCCGCGCCGGGCGACAATCTCTTAGCCACCGTCATTCTTGAGCGGACGAGCGCGGAGCTACCCGGATTCACCCTGCGCATCGGCCTTGCCCTTTGCAGGGCCGTCTCGATCTTCGCCATCCGGCAGGGCATGCGCCTCGACTGTGCACCGCGCCTCAAATGGCCGAACGATGTCCTCATCGGCGACCGGAAGCTCGCCGGCATATTGTGCGAGGCGGCCGAGGATGCGGCCTATGTCGGGTTCGGCATCAATGTCAATCAGCGGTCCTTTCCCCCGGCGCTCGGCAACACGGCGACAAGCCTCGTACTCGCGGCGGGACGTGCGGCTCCCCTCCCCCGCCTCGAGCTCCTCGAAATCGCCCTCGAACAGATCTACTTCGTTTTAGTGGACGAGGACTGGCGGGCCGAAGCCACTGAACGCCTCTGGCGCCACGGCGAGCGCGTAGCGTTTCTCACCGGCCTCGCCGCAGATCAAGGGCTCGTCGAAGGCATCCTTGAGGGCATAGCGCCTTCGGGCGCCCTCCTCATCCGGACGGAGGGCGACGAAGCGGCGCGGAGCTTCGTTTCCGGCGAACTCCGCATCCCGACTGGCTTTAGTTGACCGTGGCGGCGTTCATCATATAAGGTAGGCACATGAGCGCGAAGGCACAGTCCGGTTCCCAGAAAGGCAACACCGGCGGCGAGAATTTTCTCGAGCGGCTACTCTCCTTTTTCACCGGCATGGGTGACCCCGAGGCGGAAAAGAAACGGCAGCTCAAAGCCATCGGCAAGGACCTCCAGCGTTCGCGATTCAAGTTCTACCGCCCGAAGGGTCAGGAAGCCCTTCCCGGGCTTGCCCGCTTTTTTTACGAGATATACCGCGTAACCGCCCCGGCCCAGGTCCTCCTCGGGAACGCGGCGAGTTCGGGTGCGCTCCGCGCCTTTGTCATCGAGAGCTTCCTGTCGAAGGAACAGCTCGCCCTCTCTGAAAGACTCGCTGAGTCGAGCATTCTCGAGCGGGCGAAGGCGGTCGATCTCAAAACGCTCCAGGACGAGGTGAAAAACACCCTCAACACCTTCTACGCGGTCTTCGATGGAGAGAAGATCCACCAGATCGACACGGCCTACAACACGCTCCTCTCCTTCATCAATTTCATCAACTTCGACTTCTATTTTCTCCTCAAAAAGTGCGATTCGAGCCTCGCGGAGCGTAGCTTCGGCAAAGCACCCAAATTCGAACCCATCAACGGCGACTACGTCGTTGACGATCTTGAGAATTTTCTCGAAGTCCTCGTGCCACTCGACCTCGAGGCGGACTGGAAGCGGATATTCCAGGCGCTCCGCGATTACAGGAACACCGACGTGATCCAGCTCGAAGCCTGGCAAAAGCTCCTGCCGGCGCTCGCCGAGGTGCGCAAAAGCCAGATCCTCGAGCTCATCGTCCGACACATCAAAAAGGCGCCTGGATGGATGCCTCAGCCGCGCTACCCGAACGAGCGAATCGTCGAGCCCTTCCTTCAGAAGCTTAAAACCCAGGTTGAAACGCTCCTCCAGCGGCTCGTGCAGGAACGGCGCAATGCAAAGATCGACGAGACGGCCAAGCAGGTCTTTGGCACCTCGATCGTGCTCCGCATGAAAAACTACACGGAAAAGGCGAATGTCGTCTTCGCAAAAAAAATGCTCGGCGGCTATACACAGGCGCAGGCCCTGAACTACCTCAAAGCCTATCTTATGGATTATTTTAAAAAGGACATCCGCGAACTCGTCGACCTCCTCCTCATACGAGGCCAGTGGACGACGATGGTCCAATCGCAGCAACTATCCGATGGCTATCACGCCCTGCTCGAGGTGTCCGAGCAGCTCCTCGCCTTTGACGACTCCCTTGCAGACGAGGGGGAACTCGGCTCGCGAATTAGGACCGCGCTCATGAAGAGCGACCGCGACAAAGAGCAGATCAAGTACCTGCGCACCATGCTCAAGGATGCAAATGACAAGGCACTCGGTCTTGTCACGCGGGCCGCCGTCAACCTCATTGCCGTCGGTCGCTACCTCAAGGCCCTTATCGAGGACCACGAGCGTCCCCACCATGAGATTATCATCAACTGGAAGGAACTCGATAGCGCCGCATCCAGGCCGCTTAAAGAGTGGCTCGTTGAGGTATACAAGAAAATATACTATATGGTCCAGCTCCTCCAATTCTATGCGAAGGAGGAGCAGGCGGGCTAGCCCTCCGAGGCGGACCGGGATGGCCGGATGAAGGGCGCAACGCGGGAGCGTAGCCGTTCGGGCACGCGACAGCGAAGCAGGGTGCCTTCTTCGTCGCGGGATTCGGCGATGATCGAGGCCTCCCGGTAAAGAAGCGCGACAAGCTCGTAGCGCGCGTCGGGAATCGCAAGCACTAGCTCTTCGGCTTTGGCGGTGAGCCCCTCCTCGATCGCGGCGATGAGTAGCTGTAGCCCTTCACCCGTCTTCACCGACACAGGCACCGCGCCGGGGTGCGCGGCAAGAAGCCCCTCAAGGGCGGCGCAGTCTCCTAAAAGATCGATCTTGTTGAAAACAAGCACCCGCGGAATGCCGCCTGCGCCGATTTCGCGAAGGACCTTGTCGGTTGTCGCAATGTGGCGCTCCGCCTCGGAATCGGCGGCATCGATGACATGGACAAGAAGGTCGGCGGCGGATGCCTCTTCGAGCGTCGCCTTAAAGGCCTCGACAAGGCCATGCGGCAAATTTCGCACAAAGCCGACCGTATCGGTGAGGAGTAGTGCGCCGCCCCGCGAAAGCGCTATGCGCCGCGTCGTCGGATCGAGCGTCGCAAAGAGCTTGTCTTCGACAAGGACACTCGCCTGGGTGAGGGCGTTAAGGAGACTCGATTTTCCCGCATTCGTATAGCCAACGACGGCGGCGCGCGGAATGGCCTCCCGCTCGCGGCGCTTCCGCTGGGTCTCGCGGCTCTTTCTGACCACCTTGAGCTCTTCCTTGATCTCGTGGATGCGCTTTTCGATCTCTCGCCGATCGAGCTCGATCTTCTGCTCGCCTGCGCCCTTTGTGCCATAACGGCCGCCGCGCTGGCGGTGAAGCGCCTCATAGGAGTGTGCAAGCCGCGGCAGGGAGTACTCGAGCTCGGCAAGCTCGACCTGGAGCCCCGCCTCGCGGGTAAGAGCGCGGTGCGCAAAAATCCGAATGATAAGCTCCGCGCGGTCGTAGACCTTGAGCTCGGCGAGCTTTTCCCAGTTACGCTGCTGTACGGGGGAAAGTTGATGATCGAACACAATGGAATCGGCGTTTTCCGCCTTGGCGGCGGCGACCACCTCGTCAGCCTTGCCCGAGCCAATGAGAAGAGCGGGATTGCGCTCTCGAAGTTTGACGCAAAGGGAGCCTACAACCTCGAGGCCGAGGCTCTTTGCCAGCCCCGCAAGCTCGCGCAAGAGCGACTCAGCCTCTTCCTTGGGAATCCTGTCGGTCTGAACGCCAACCAAAAACGCCCGTTCAGGGCGGATCGCCGTGTCTTTGAGTTCGCTCATCGGTTCCTTGGTGCCGGAGGCGGGATAGTTCGTACAACCAGAAGCTACGGCCGTGCGGCGCCTTCCACCATAGCCAGCCGCCGTGCGGCGATCTTTCCATAAACCGCCCCCGGCTGACTGATACTAGCACGCGCCTCTTAAAGCTGTCTATGCGCCCTTCCGGGAACGCATGGGACTTTTTGTAGACGAGATGGGAATCCCCGCAGTACGTTTCATGCATGGCGGCCTTGCAAAGGCATGAAGCTTCGATTATAACCGTAGCAGTAGACCAGGTGGCCCGAGCGGCCGGGTCAGGGAAAAGGAGCGTTGAAGCGTATGATCGCCAAGTCCGACATGCCGAACATCAACGAGAAGCGCCCCGATGGCCTCAAGCCCGACGGCGGGGCATATCGCGTGCTCATCGTAGACGACTCCATGTTCATCGCAAAGCAGCTCGGCCAGATCCTCACCTCGGAGGGCTTCGAGGTGGTTGGTACGGCAGGAGATGGGCTTTCCGGCATCGAGAAATACAAGGAACTCTATCCCAACATCGACCTCGTGACCATGGACATCACCATGCCGAAGATGGACGGCGTCACCGCTCTCGAGAAGATTCTCGAATTCGACAAGAATGCGACGGTTGTCATGGTGAGCGCTCTCGGCAAGGAGGATGTTGTCAAAAAGTCCCTCCTCCTCGGCGCGAAAAGCTACATTGTCAAGCCGCTCGACCGCAAAAAAGTGCTCGAGCGCATTCTCCAAGTTCTCAAGCGCTAAGGCCTTCGCACACAGTGCACTCCAGCTAAGGCCTCCCTTCGTGGAGGCCTTTCTTTCGCATATAGAACAGGACGTTGCGCCTAAATGCGCGGCGTTCGTGCACGCAACATCAGGAAAGGGATCACCATGAGCATCTACGAGATCGGCATGTTATTGTGCTTTGGGGCCGCGTGGCCTTTTTCTATCGCAAAATCATATCGCGCGCGGAGCACCAAGGGCAAAAGCCTCTTTTTTCTCCTCGTCATCCTTTTAGGCTATGCCTTTGGCATCCTGAACAAACTCCTCGTGCGCTTTGACAAGGTCGTCTACCTCTATGCGCTCAACGGCCTCATGGTCGCGACCGACGTCGTGCTCTGGTTCAGAAACCGCCATCTCGAGCGCGCATAGAGGTAGACCTCGGCGCTATTTCAAGCGCCCAAGGAGCTCCTCGACCTTGGCACGATAGCGCTCGGGAGCCGCATCCCGCGCCACGGCGAGGTAACGCCGCGCATCCTCGGCGCGGTTTTGTACATAGGCGTTAAGCCCGAGGGCATAGTGCGCGATAGCCGGCTCGCAGCCAAGGCGGAGCGCCTCCTGATACTCAAAGTCGGCACGCACATAGTCCCCCGTCGCATAGGCGATGAGTCCAAGGTAGTACGCAACAACGTAGGACGAGGGATCGAGCTCCCGCGCGCCTTCGAAAGCCTTGCGCGCGCTTACGTATTCCTTTTCCCCATAGAGCCGCACTCCATCGGCGACCAGCTCGGGATAGGTTTTTCGCGAAGCAAGGTAGGCGGACAGCGCCTTTGCAGCATCCTGCGTCCCATACCAGGTTTCAAGACGAACTTTTACAGCCGCCTGATTCTCCGCAAGGCTCGCCTCCCGACGCAAGCCCGCGATCGTGTCCCAGAGAAAACGGTTATAGTCGCGCGATGTGTCATTGGCGAGGAAGGATACAAAGGCCCAGGCCTCGGGGTAGTAGACGTCAAGGAGCGACCGGGATTCCTCCGCCCCGAGCGTGAGTAGGCGGTCGATCGGCAGAAAATTTCCCTTGGCATCGAGCGCTTTCGCCGCTTCGAGCCAGGCGAGATTTTCGGGGAAGACAACCCTTTTTGCATCGGCGTCCCAGCGCGCGGTCTCAAAAGCAACAGCGAATCCGTCGCGAAGCCAGAGGGGCGGATTCTGCACGAAGGCTTTAAGGAACTGGATGAATGCCTGGTGGGCAAGGCTCGCGGCCCGATCGGGCTCATCCTTGGGGAACACAAGCAGTTCGCGGCGCTCGGCGCTCGGATAATGGATATAGACGTAATCGTCCCTGGTCTGCGTAGCTATTTTTTGGAGATAGGCGTCAAATGCGGCCCTGCTTGCGAATTCGCGCACCGTGAGTTTGCCGCCGAGCAGGGAGGGATCGAAGCGGAAAACACTGTTGTATAGGGCAAACAGGCCGTCAAGTTCCGCGACTAGGCCTTCGGCCGAGGAACGGCCGCGCTCCGAGTAGACGACATAGCGCTGGCCTTCTGCTTTCGCTATCTGCGCCGCCGCTTGCGGCGCAGCCGACTGTGGCGCTGCCGTAGCCGGCGCGCTCGAAGAAGCCTGAGCCCACAACCCCGAGGCGGTAAGCGCCGCGAGACAAATCATCATGATGCGCCGTTTCATGCATCCCCCTTGGCATAGGAAGGCAAACACCCTTACAGCCTAGCCCCTCTTGCGGAGCCTGTCAAATGCGGAGAGCGTTAGCGGATATCGAAGTAATGCCGTTCGATGAAGGCAAGCCGTTCGGCGGCCTTGTCCCAGAAGGGACTCTGGGGAAAGTCCGCCATGAGCTTGCGATACTGATCGCGCGCCTTGCGGATGTCGCGGTCAGGGCCGTTCCGTTCGTAGGCAAGTCCATAGAGGTAATAGGCCTCGTCGATGCCCGCGGGGACTAAGGCGCTCAACGCATCGAGCGCATCGAGTGCCTGCCGCGCCCTCCCCGCCTCGATTTCCTTGCGGGCAAGCGAAAGGAGCCCCGCCGGGGTTGCAGGGAACGCACCAGGTGCCGATGCAGTAGCCTCCCCCGCGGCGGGAGAAGCCAGCT
>JAJUIB010000026.1 GCA_029265615.1 Spirochaetota bacterium | reverse complement strand
TTTCGCATAACGCTCAAGGTATATCTGGCACCGGCTTTCGAGTTCCTCGCGCGAGTAGACGCCAAGGCGCCCGAGAAACTCGATGGCCGAATCCGCGGCGAACTCGGGGATCGCCTCGACCGCAGAACGGAAGGACGGTAGCCCTCGCCGCGCGGCCTCGGCAAGCCACTCGGCGGAATAACCATTTCCGCCAAAGACGACGCGCCGGTGATCGCGGTAGGACTCGAGGGCTATCCTCCGCGCCGCGGCCTCTGGCTCCTGGCCAGAGGCGACAGCCGCCTCGAGAGAGTCGGCCATCCGAGATAGCGCCTCAGCGACAGCGGCGGACAGGACGGTAGCCGGCGTCGCGACCGACTGTGAGGAGGCGACCATGCGGAATTCGAACTTGTTGCCCGTGAACGCAAAGGGGCTTGTGCGGTTGCGGTCGGAGAAGTCGCGCGGCAACTTGGGAAGGCTCGGCGCGCCGGTTTCTACCCGCCCGCCCTGCGCAAGGCTCCCCGCTCCGTCCGCACCGCTCGCGCCGCCCTCCGCCGCAGCACCAGAAAGCGCATCAAGATGAGACTCAAGAATCGATTCGAGCCGTTCACCCAGGTAGACGGAGATCACCGAAGGCGGCGCCTCGTGCCCTCCAAGCCTGCGGTCGTTGCCCGCCGTCGCCGCTGATGCGCGGATTAAGCCCGCGCGACGGTCGACCGCCTCGACAACCGCGGTGAGAAAAAGGAGGAAGCGCGCGTCGCCACCGGGGTCGGTCCCAGGCTCGAGGAGATTTTCGCCTGCGTCCGTCGCAAGGGACCAGTTGAGATGTTTGCCCGAGCCGTTCACGCCGTCAAAGGGTTTTTCATGGAGCAGTGCGACCATGCCATGCCGCGCGGCAACCTTGCGTATCGTCTCCATGACAAGCTGGTTGGCGTCCGCCGCGAGATTTGCGGTCGTGTAGACTGTCGCGATCTCGAACTGATTCGGCGCGACCTCGTTGTGCTGAGTCTTCGCCGCCACCCCCATGAGCCACAGCTCGTCGTTGAGCTCGCGCATGAACGCGCCCACCTTCTCCTCGATCGCGCCGTAGTAGTGATCCATGAGCTCCTGCCCCTTCGCCGGCATGGAGCCAAAAACCGTCCTTCCCGCAAGGAGGAGATCGGGGCGGCGCGCGTAGAGCCGCTGGTCGACGAGGAAGTACTCCTGCTCGGGTCCGACATTCACGACGACCCGCGCGCTCCGCGCATCCCCGAGCGCGCGCAGGAGGCGGAGCGCCTCGCGGTTCACCGCCTCGAGGGCGCGGAGTAGCGGCACCTTCTTGTCAAGGGCGTGACCGTTGTACGAAACGAAGGCAGTCGGTATGCACAGCGTGGTGCCCGAAGGCGAACGTTTAAGGAATGCAGGACTCGTCGTATCCCACGCGGTGTAGCCGCGGGCCTCGAATGTCGCGCGCAGGCCGCCTGAGGGAAAGCTTGAGGCGTCTGATTCGCCCTTCATGAGCTCCTTGCCCGAGAACTCGACGATGACGCGCCCTTCGCCCGTCGGAACGATAAAGGAATCATGCTTTTCCGCGGTAAGCCCTGAAAGCGGATGGAACCAATGGCTGAAGTGCGTCGCCCCCCGCTCGACAGCCCAGTCGCGCATCGCACTCGCAACCACCTCGGCCACCGCAAGGGAAAGCTCGCGCGTTCCGCGCTGGACCTCGAGGAGCTCTGCGTATACGGACTTCGGAAGCCGTTCCCGCATTGCGGCGTTTGAAAAGCAGTTCGAGCCGAACATGCCCTCAAGACGGGAATCGACGCTGACGGTGCTCATGGTGATGCTCCTTGGCGTAGAATATGCTTTTGATACAGCAATTTCCGTGCCAAACATCACAGACTTGCGGTGCGGCAGGCACAAGGCCTCGCGCCATCGGCCCAGGCACCCGGAATTGCGGGCACAATGACCTTCCGCAGACGACGCCGCGGCCTCGCGTTTCACAAGCTTCGTACCACCTGATGGGGAACAGACTACGGGTGCGGCAAAACCTACATTTTTGTGGCTTTTCGGGAAAAGCTACCTTTGCGTACGAAATCGCCGCCAATCGATACCATAGCGCTTTAAGGCAAGCCCCATGCGCCGCTCGGTGATTGCGAGGCGCCGCGCGGCCGCAGCGGCGTTACCCCCCTCGATTTTGAGCGCCTCGACGATGAGCTCGCGTTCGAGGCGGGCGAGTGCCTCATCCAGGCCCGAGGCGGGCGCGGTGCCGGTCGATTCGGCGGACTGGAGACTTGGCGGAAGGTGATAGGCATGGATGACGCCATCCTCGGACAGGAGAACGGCGCGCTCGATCGCGTTTTCGAGTTCGCGGACATTCCCCGGCCAGTGGTAGATCGTAAGGAGGTCGAGGGCGGGCGTCGAGATGCGGACGATGGGTTTGCCGGAACGCGCGCCGTGCTTTTCGGCAAAATGGTCGGCGAGGAGGACGATGTCGCCTCCGCGCTCGCGCAAGGGGGGAAGGCGCAGAGGGAAAACGGCAAGGCGCCAGTAAAGATCCTCTCGAAAGCGCCCGGCCGCGACCTCGGCGGCGAGGTCGCGGTTCGTCGCGGCAACGACACGGATGTCCGCGCGGATGGTCCGAAAGCCACCCACGCGCTCGTAGCTCCGCTCTTGGAGCACCCGGAGCAGCTTCGCCTGGAGCGGCGGGCCGAGTTCGGCGACCTCATCAAGAAAGAGGGTTCCGCCCTCCGCGAGCTCAAAGCGGCCGCGCCGTAAGGCATGCGCGCCCGTAAAGGCGCCCTTTTCGTGGCCGAAAAGCTCGCTTTCGACAAGGGCCTCGGGAAGGGCGGCGCAGTTCACCGCGACAAAGGGACCAGAAGCGCGGCGGGAAAGGGCGTGGATCGCCCGCGCCGCGAGCTCCTTGCCCGTGCCGCTTTCGCCCTCGAGGAGCACCGTGGCCTCGGAGGGCGCGACACGCTCGAGGAGTGCGCGAAGTTCTGCCATGGCAGCGGACTTTCCGACCATGCCATACGCCGGCCCGGGGGGCGTGGCGGAGGGCTCGCCCGCGGGGAGAGGCGCAAGGGGATAGGATTCGTCGACAGAAACGGGAAGAGGCGGCATGGCCGATTCTGACGCAAAGAAGCAGTCCGCGACAAGGGGCGAACACCGCGCGCCGATTTAGTCTCCGGCCTCGCTCGATGCGGCGTCCCGGCCCGCGGCGCGGCGTTCGAGCGCACGCACACGGTCCCCGATCTGTCCCGCGAGGCTCCGCATCTCGGCGACGACGATCTTGAAGCCGCGGCCCTGTTGGCCGAGCCGGGCGGCGATCACCGAACCGTTGAGCGAGAGGACGAGCATGCGTTCCGCGATTTCGCCGATCTCGGCGCTCACCTCGCGCTCGAATGCGCGCTCGCGCTCTGCAAGCTCGCGGCGTTCAAGCTCCTGTATCATCACGACCGCGGCCATCTTCTGGACAGGACGGACGAGCTCGGGGTCGCCGGAAACGCCGATGCACGCGATGCGCGCGCCGCGATGGTAGACGGCGCCATTGTAGCCCGGACGGGCACCTTCCATAGCGGCGGCCATGGCGGGCGTGACCGCAACCTCGTCAAGTTCACCAGCCATGATACGGCGCGCGCCCTCGTGGATCGTTCCGACCCGCGCCGGATCGGACGAGGCGATGATACGGCCGCCCTCGCCCATCACATTGACGTTGGCGCCCGCCGCGCCCTTGACAAGCTCCACAATACGTTGTGCGATTTCGACCGGCAAATTCACGAACGGCTCCTTACCATAATCCTAAAACCGGACGATGCGGCGCCCCATTTTCTATCGGACGAGGATGATTTGCAAGTCGCAGACGTTGGTTCCCGTCGGCCCCGTCCTAAAAAGACCGCCTGAGCGCTCGAAAAAAGCGTACGAGTCGTTTCGGGCAAGGTAGGCCTCGGGCTCGAGGCCGAGCCTCCGCGCGGTCTTAAGCATGCGGAGGCTCGCAAAGGCCCCCGCCGCATCCGTCGGGCCGTCCTGGCCGTCCGTGGAGGCGGCAAGAAAAAGTAGCCCTTCGGCGTCCCGCGGCGCGCGGGAGAGGGCGGCCAGAAAGGCGAGCGCCATCTCCTGATTCCGGCCGCCGCGGCCCGGACCACGGAGCGTCACCGTAGTCTCGCCGCCCGCGAGGACACAGGCCGGGCGCGCCTCAGGGAATCCAGAGGCGACGATGTCCTTGCCGATGCCGAGATAAACGAGGGCGACCTCGCGGGCCTCGCCCGTTATCCTGGAGGAAAGCGCGAGCGTCGCATAGCCGAGTCCCCGGGCCGCTTCTGCCGCCGCCTCGAGCGCCCGACGATTCGTGCCGACAAGGAGGTTGGCAACCCGCGCGAAACGGGGGTCGCCAGGCTTAGGCGTGTCGTCCAGAGCGCCTTTCGCACCCGCTTCGAGCCGCCCGAGCACCGCGCGCGAAAGGCGATCGCGGATGCCGCGGCGATTTATAACATCGAGGGCGTCGGCAAAGCTCGTAGGATCGGGGACCGTCGGTCCCGACGCAATGGCGTCGAGCTCGTCGCCGACCACATCGGAAAGGACCAAGGCGAGCACGCTCGCGGGGGCAAGGGACGCTGCAAGGCGGCCGCCCTTCACCGCGGACAGGTGCTTCCGCACGCAGTTCACCTCGTGAATCGGCGCCCCGGAGGCGAGGAGGAGCGAAGTCGCCTGCGCCTTGTCTTCGAGCGTAAGCCCCTCTGCGGGCGCGCACAGAATGGCGGAGCCGCCGCCTGAGACAAGGACTATGACAAGGTCGCGCTCCGAAAGCCCCCTCCCCGCATCAAGGAGGGTGCGCGCGGCCAGGACCGAACGGTCGTCCGGCACGGGGTGCCCCGCCTCAAGAACGCGGATGTGCGCAAGACTCCCGGCCTGGCCGCTTTTTGTCGCGACGATCCCGCCTGCGAACCAGATCCCCGCGCCCGGCGAGTCGGGAAGGCTAACGAGGGCCTCCTCGAGGCCACGGGCCATGGGCACGGCAGCCTTGCCGAACCCGAGGCACAGAACACGGTCGAAGTCCGAAAGCGCATACCGCTCCTCGCCGTTCTGGCCCCGCGCGACGAGCGTCGTCTCGCCCTGGTGCGTCTCGAACGACAGCGCGCGCCGCACCATCGCGGCAGGCTCGACGCATGCGAGCGCCGCGCGGAATATGGCCTCGGCGTCCGCGCGGAGCCTTTCCTCGCCGGCCTTGTCTTCACCGTGGTCGCTCATCGCCTCCCCCCCCCGCGCCGCAGACCTGGCGACGGCGGCCTCGGCAAGCTCGACGTTGCGTGCCACCTGCGGCGCGCGCGAAAGCTCGAGCGCCCGATTAAAGCGCTCGAGCGCCTCCTCTGCCTTGCCAAGTTCATTGAGGAGTATGGTGCCCGCGTTGTTGAGCGCGGGCCAGTTCGTCGGATCGAGTTCGGCGGCCTCGTCGAAGAGGCGCACCGCACGACGTGCATCGCCCGCCGCACGCGCAGCCTCAGCCTCGCCAAAGCGGCCAAGCGAACCGCGCGTCCGCTCAAAAGCCGCCTCGTCGTGACAGAGCGCAAGACGCGCTTCCATGAGCTTCCGCGTCGCCGCCGAGCCTGCCTCGGCCTCGGCAAGCGCCGCGGCATAGCGGCGCTCGGCCTCTTTGCGCCGACCGCGCGCGTAGGCGAGGTCACCCAGCGCCGCGTGCCGGTGGAATGACGCGCCGTAGAGCTGCTCCTCGCGGAGCAGCATCTTTTCAGCGCCCTCGGCGTCCCCTTTCGCAAGGAGGATCACGCCGAGGTTCCTGAGAACGCGGAGGGAGTCCGGCTCGCGCGCTTCGAGCTTCCGGAACCAGCGCTCCGCCTTGGCATAATCGCCCTGGACGTAGGCGTTGAGCCCCATGCGCTCGTAGAATGCATCACGTATAGTCCTCATACCGTCAAGACTCCCCCCGCGCGGCTTAGAAGAAGAGCCCCATCACCCAGATGGCGATGACGGCCACAAGCCCCTCGACCGCGGTCGCGGAGGTATAGACCTTGTAGGCCGTGGACACCGGCATGCCCGAGAACTGGGAAACCACCCAGAAGTACGAGTCGTTTGCGTGCGAAACAACCATGGAGCCTGCGCCGATCGCGAGCGCGGTGAGCGCCGGATCGAGGCCGAGCGTTCCGAGCATGGGCGCGAGGATGCCCGCAGTCGTGACGATGGCGACCGTCGAGGATCCCTGGGCGGTTTTGAGCGCTGCGGCGATAATGAAGGGAAGGAAGATGCCGAGATTCATGCCCGACATATTCGTCTTGATGAAATCGGCGATCGGCGACTTGCCGAGTATTTCGCCGAAGGATCCGCCTGCGGCGGTGATGACGAGGATCATCGCAGCATCCCTGATCCCTTCGCTCATCCAGCCATTGACCGCCGCGGAGAGCTCGCCCTTGCGCACCAGGAAGAGCGACACAAGGAGGCCGACAATGAGCGCAACGACGGGGTCGCCCGCGAACGAACACAGTTGAGGGAAGGCACCCGTGCCGAAGGGCTTGCTGGGATACTCAGCGACGGACTTCATGAAAATGAGCAGGAGCGGAAGGACGATCGGCAGGAAGGAAAGGAAGGTGTTCGGAAGTTTTCCGTACTTCGCGACAATGTCGGAGTAGGTCTCCTTGACGTCCGGCTCGATCTCGTACTTCTTCGCCACCTTGAGCGCCCAGAAAAGGCCAGCTAAGGCCGCGGGGATGGCGGCAATAAGACCGAAAAGGATGACCTTGCCGAGATCGGCACCAAGGGCGGCAGCGGCAGCGAGGGGGCCAGGCGTGGGCGGCACCATGACGTGCGTCGCATAGAGACCGGTCGCGAGAGCCACCGCCATCACCGCCATCGAGGTGCCCGTCTCCTTCGCAAGCGCCTTGTTGAGGGGGTTGAGGATGACGTACCCCGAGTCGCAGAAGACGGGAATCGAGACGACATAGCCCGCCGCGCTCATCGCGAAAGCCGCACGCTTTTTGCCGACAAGGCGGAGGATGGCCTCAGTCATCGCAAGCGCGGCGCCCGTCCGCTCGAGAATGGTGCCCATGATGGTGCCCGCGACGATGACGATGCCGATCTTCGTAAGCGTTCCGCCGAAGCCGTTCTTGACGTGCTTAATCACGTCGAGGGCGGGTATGCCGATCGCAAATCCGTAGGCGAACGCGACGCCGATAAGGACAAGGAAGGCATTCACCTTGTACTTGCCGGTGAGAATGATGATGACCGCGACTGCGATCACGAGGTAGAGGAGAGCTAGGCCTCCGCTGACCATGGGAACCTCCTTAAGGGACGGTGGATAGACAAGGCTCACCCTGTTTTCGCCTTTGCGATATGGACATGTATGCGCTTTTTCGCACGCAGCACTGTGCATTATGCACAGGTTTCAGGCCTTCCCACCGCTCCGAAGCTCGAGGTAACGCACAAAAATGGCAAGGAACTCCAGCGCCCGGGCGTCATGGCGCGGATCGAAGCCGAACATGCGGCCAAGCCGTTCCATCCGCGCGGCGAGCGTGTTCCGATGAATTCCGAGACGGGCCGCAGCCTCCTTGGCGTTGAAGGCGCTTGCAAAAAGCGCATCGACGGTCGCGGCGAGCTCCGTGACCAGTTCGGCGGGCACGAGCGCGGCGACCCCCTCGAGCGCATCGACAAGGTCGGCACGCGGCACACGGTTTGCGATATAGCGCGAAAGATGATCGTAGAGGTACATGATCCGCTCAGTTGGCTGAGGATACCGAGCCGCAAGCCACAGCGTCTGGCGGTATGCACCGCGGTACCGTGCAAGGTCCGTCTGAATGGCCCCTGCATAGACAGCATCGACAGGTCGTCCACCGTGGCGCGGATCGAGCGCGGTATCAATCGCCGAGACATAGGCCTCCACCGCCTCATGATAGCGTTCCATAAGCCCTTCCCCGAGGGGAGGAAGCCGCTTCCAGACGAGGATCGCGCCATCGGGCGCCACCCAAGAAATATCCTCCGCCCCATGCGCCGCGCTCGACTTGATCGCGGCAAGGGCTTTTTCAGGCGCAAGACCCGGCCTGAGGCGAAACAACACGGGGGCGCGGGGAGAGACCGGATCGTAACCAAGCTTTGCCGCAAGGGCGTCGAGTTCAGCCCGCGGCGTATCCGCTTCGAACAAGAGGCGGTTCACGAAGAGGTTCTTGCGATCCTGACGCCGCATCGCCTGTTCTTTGAACAGCTCGAGCTCCACCATGGACTCGACGCTCGTCTTCACCGCGTAGGCGACGGGCTCGACGGCGGCAGGATCGCCCGTCACGCCGACGACGCCGATGATCTCACCCCTGAGGAGGATGGGAAGATTGACGCCGGGCCGTACGCCTACGGGCAGGGAGGGTCCCGGCGGGATCGATTCGATCGACGAGCCGCGCTCGACAAGACGGCGAGCGGCCTCGTGGTAGCTCCCGACGCGCTCGGGGTCGCGGCTTGCGATGATGACGCCGTCGCGATCCATGATGTTGATGTTACAGTCAAGATGCTCGCCGAGCCGCTTCACAAAGGCGGCAGCCATCGCCGCATCAAGGGGTGTCCCTTCATCCATTGCCCCCAGTATACGATAAAGCGGCCCCCGGGCACGAGACCGCGCGCGGTCTCGTGCGCGCACACGCCCTTGACCTGCGGCGAGCGGAATTCGATGATGAGCCATGCACCCGGAACCCGGCTACGATGAACGGGCGCTCGCCCGGATACTGCGGCGCGGCGCCGAACTTGAAGCGGAAATCCACAGACAGCTACCGGCGCCACATGCCGCGTCATACACGCTCGAGGATATCACCGCCATCGCCCGCGAGGCGGGCATCTCAGCCGAAAGCGTCCGGCGCGCGGCGGCCGAATTCGCATCGGAACGCGAGCGGACGGCGCACCGCTTCCTCGGGGCGCCGACGCGGCTTGAAGCCGCGCGCTCCTTACCGCGCGCGGTGAGCGAATCGGCGCTCGAGGATCTGCTCGACGCACTGCCTTCGCTTGTTCGCATGAAGGGCGGAGGGAGAGTTCGGCGCGGAACTCTCCACTGGACAGTCGACAGCTACGAGGCAAGCCAGACCGGCAAGGATATCGCCGTTGAAATCCGTGCACATGAAGCGACGACCGAGATATGCGCACGCGGCAACCTCACTGCACTCGCCATCGGGTCCTATGGCGGCATTATGGGCGGTCTGGGTCTCGGCGTGGGACTCGGGGTGGGGCTTGGCGTGGGGCTCGGCGCACTCGCCTCGCCGCTCTTCGCGCTCGCATTCAGTTGCGGAACGCTCGGCGCATCCTACCTCCTCGCCCGCGCGCGCTACGTCGGCGCCTCAAAAACCATCCGCCGCAGCGTCGAAGCCCTCGTCGACCAGATACGGGACGAACTCGACTGCGACGATCCGCCAGCTCACGAATGATCCGACCCATAGAAACGCTCCGCATTCTTCGATACACTTGCCAAGAACGCCCCTAAGGGGCGTTCTCGCCCTCTCAGGGGCACCGGAGGTAGGCATGGCAGCGAAGATCGGCGTCATTGGCGCCGGCAAAATCGGCGAGGCCCTCGTCGAGGGCGTCCTTGCGAAGGGCCTTGCGCAGAGCGGGGAACTCATCCTGTCGGTGCGTTCGGAGCAGCACCGAAGCGCCCTTGAAGCGCGGCGCGGCATCCGCACCTTCTGCGACAACCGCATTGTTGTGGCGGAAGCGGACACAATCATCCTCGCCGTGAAACCGAAGGACGTCGTCGACGTGCTCGATGGGATCGCCGACCTTCTCGGTCCAAGCAAGCTTTTGATTTCCACGGCAGCAGGCGTGCCCCTCGAGTTACTCGAGGCAAAGGTGCCCGCGGGCACGCCCGTCGTGCGCACGATGCCGAACATGGCGGTCGCGATCGGCCAGGGCATGACCGCCCTCGCGCCCGGGCGTCATGTGCCGCCCGAGCGACTTGCCTGGGCGACGGAAATATTCCGCGCCTGCGGGCGCGCCATCGTCGTCGCCGAGGAGCACATGGACGCGGTGACGGGGCTCTCGGGCTCAGGCCCCGCCTATGTCTACATCATCATCGAGTCACTCGCCGACGGCGGCGTGAAACTCGGTCTACCGCGGGATGTCGCAACCGAACTCGCCGCCCAGACCGTCCTCGGGGCGGCGGCCAACGTGCTCGCGACCGGCGAACATCCGGCAAAACTTAAGGACCAGGTGACCACGCCCGCGGGCGTAACGATCGACGGCATCCTCGAACTCGAGGAAGGCCGCCTCCGCGTCACGCTCATCAAAGCGGTAGTCAAGGCCGCCGAGCGGGCGCGGGCGCTCCTCCACAAAGCGCGTTAGACAATAGCGCATTCGCGGTCAATCCCTGCCCCGCGGGGGCCGCACCGCCGCCGAATCGTGGAATACAACAAGGCCGCCCGGGAAATCCGGGCGGCCTTTGCATCCCCAGAGCGGGCAGGCTACTCGCCCTCGCCGAGGTAGGCCTTGCGCACGCGGTCGTCCGCGAGAAGCTCGCGGCCCTTTCCGTGGAAGATGATACGCCCGGTCTCGAGGACATAGCCGTAGTCCGCAACCTCAAGGGCGGCCTTCGCGTTCTGCTCAATGAGGAGGACGGTGACGCCCGCCTTGTTGATCTCGCGGATGATGTCGAAAATCATCTTTACAACGAGGGGGGCAAGGCCGAGCGAAGGCTCGTCCATCATGAGGAGCCTGGGCTTGGTCATGAGGGCGCGCCCGACCGCGAGCATCTGCTGCTCTCCCCCCGAAAGGGTGCCCGCCTTCTGGCGCTTGCGCTCCTCAAGCCGCGGGAAGAGGCCGAAGACGCGCGCGCGATCGGCGGCGACCTCCGCCTTGTCCTTTCGCGTGTAGGCGCCGAGAGTGAGGTTTTCATCCACCGTGAGGTTCGGAAATACGCGGCGTCCCTCGGGGACGAGGACGACGCCGCGTTCGACGATGTCCTTGGTGGGAAGTCCCGTGAGCGTCTCGCCGTTCCAGGAGACGGAACCGCCTGAGTTCTTCACGAGGCCGACGATGGACTTGAGCGTCGTGCTCTTGCCGGCGCCGTTCGCGCCGATGAGCGTGACGATCTTACCATCGGGAACCTCGAGGTCGATGCCCTGGAGGGCGTGGATGCCGCCATAATGCACGGAAAGCTTGTCGATCGTGAGCATCACTCTACCCCCAGATAGGCTTCAATGACCTTCGGATCCTTGCGGATCGCCTCGGGTCCGCCCTGCGCGATAGTGATCCCATAGTCAAGGACATACATGCGTTCGCAGATGCCCATGACCACCTGCATGTGATGCTCGATGAGCAGGATCGTGAGGCCGAAGCGTTCGCGGATCCGCCTGATAAACTCCATGAGTTCGAGCGACTCCTGCGGATTCATGCCCGCGGCGGGTTCGTCGAGGAGGAGGGTTTCGGGCTTGGTGGCGAGGGCGCGCGCAATTTCAAGGCGGCGCTGCGCGCCGTACGGAAGCGCGGTCGCGCGCTCACCGGCCACCGCATCAAGACCGACCTCGCGAAGGAGCTCGAGCGCATAATCGCGCGCCTCGGCCTCCTTGCGCCGGTACTCAGGCAGGTGAAGCGTCGCGGCAAACATGCCGGTCCCGATGGAAAGATGGCAGCCGACAAGCACGTTCTCGAGAACGCTCATCTCCTTGAAAAGCCGGATATTCTGGAAGGTGCGCGCAATGCCGAGTTCGGTGATCGAATGCGGCTTAAGGCCCGAGATGTCCTGGCCGCGATAGATGACCTTGCCCTCCGTGGGGCGGTAGACGCCGGTGATCATGTTGAAGGCGGTCGTCTTGCCCGCGCCGTTCGGGCCGATGAGACCGACGATCTCGCCCTTTTCCAGCGACAGATTGAGATTCGAGACGGCGGTGAGGCCGCCAAAGCGCATGGTGAGCCCTTCGGTCTTAAGCATGGCCGCCCTCCTTGCCCTCGGCGCCGGATCCGGCCTTTCGCTTGGGCAGAAGACCGGATGCCGCGAGCATGTCCCAGGAGAATTCCTTGTTCCCCATGAGCCCGCGCTGACGGAAGATGACGACGATCATGAGAAGGATCGAGAAGATGACCATGCGAAGGCCGGGAAGGCCGTCCGTCTTAAAAACAATGAGGTTCATCGGTCCGTCGAGGAAACGGAGGAGCTCCATAAGGAAGGTGACCACCACCGCGGCGATAACCGAGCCCGAGATCGAGCCCGTGCCGCCCAACACCACGATGAGGAGGATGTTGAAGGTGAGCATGAAGGTGAACATCTTGGGGTCGATTGTCGTGATCATGTGGCCGAGAAGGGCGCCGCCGACTCCCGCCAGAAAGCTCGAGGTCGTAAAGGAGACAACCTTGAGGCGGAAGACGTCGAGCCCCATCGCCTCTGCGGCGATCTCGTCGTCGCGCACCGCCTTGAGTGCACGGCCGAAGCTTGAGCGCATGAGAAAGATCATGAAGATCGTCGTGAGCACGGCGACGCCCCAGACAACGAAGGTCGTCGAGTAGGCGGGCAGGCCTTTGAGCCCCTGCGCGCCGTTGGTGATCCCTTGGAGATTCGTGATGACGACGCGGATGATCTCCGAAAAGCCGAGCGTGGCGATTGCGAGGTAGTCGTCGCGGAGCCTAAGCGCCGGCGCGCCAATGAGAAAGCCGAAGAGCGCAGCAACGAGGCCGGCCGCGAGGAGCGCAGGCAGGAAGGGTATCTGCACATTCGCAAGCCATGGCGCGATGGGCTCGAGGAAGTAGTTCATCGCCTTCTTCTCCGGGCTCATCGTGAGAAGGGCGCAGGTGTAGGCGCCGACGGCCATGAATCCCGCATGGCCGAGGCTGAAGAGCCCCGTAAAGCCGTTCACGAGGTTGAGCGAGAGCGCGAGGATTGCGTAGATGGCGCAGAGATTGAAGACGCGCTTCAAAAAGGCGTCGAAGAGAAACTCCGCCGCCACGAGGAGTAGCGCGAAGGCCACGAGGGCGATAATCGTATAACGCGTGTTCTTTCCGGTCTTCATGGCTGTCACACCTTCTCCGATTGGCGCTTGCCGAGGAGCCCCGTCGGCTTCACGAGGAGCACCACGATGAGGAGAACGAAGGCGAAGGCATCCCGGTAGCCCGTCAGGTCCGGGAGGAAGGCGATCGTCATAAGTTCGATGAAGCCGAGAAGAAAGCCACCGAGGACGGCGCCCATGATGTTGCCGATGCCGCCAATAACCGCCGCGATGAAGCACTTGAGGCCGGGCATCACGCCCATGAGCGGCGAAAGGTTCGGATACTTGAAGCTCCACATGATGCCGCCCAAGGCCGCGAGCAGGGAGCCCGCGCCGAAGGTGAAGGCGATGACCTTGTTGACGTCGACGCCCATAAGACGGGCGGCGTCGAGGTCCGTGGAAACAGCGCGCATCGCCATACCGGTCTTGGTGCGGTTCACCACCCAGAGGAGGACGGCGAGGATGAGGGCGGCAAAGGCGGGTATGAGAAGGCTCACCGCCTGGACGCTCACCGCGCCGAGCCGGATAACCCGCGAGAGAACCTCGGGCACGGGGAAGCCCTTGGGCCTACCGCCAAAGATCACGATGCCGAGGTTTTCGATAAGGAACGATGCGCCGATCGCGCTGATCATCACCGAGATCTTGGGCGAGTCGCGCAAGGGGCGGTAGGCGACGCGCTCGAGGCCGACGCCGAAGACCGCCGTGACGACGACCGCGAGAACAAGGGCGCCCCACCACGGCAACGAGAACATCGTGATGCCGTAGAACGCAAGGTAGGCGCCAAGCATGAAAACGTCGCCATGGGCGAAGTTGATGAGCCTCAGGATGCCGTAGACCATCGTATAGCCGATGGCGATGAGGGCATAGAGGCTTCCCAGTGACAACGCGTTCGCCAGGTGCTGGAGAAAGAGGGTGAACGTCATCGGGGGGATTCCTTGGAGGCCTAGGATGGCTCGCGGGCCGATGCGCGGGCCGAAAGCCGGGGGAAGGCCCCGGAGGAAGGGCCGCCCGCCGCCTCCTGTGGCGGGCGGCCCGGCTGCCGCGCAAGACGCCCGGTACGGGAAGGCGCCGCGCGGCGTACAGGCAGAGCTTAGGGCTGGACGGTCGCCTTGTATGCGAACTTGCCGTCCTGGACAACCTTGATGACCGCGCTCTTCGTCGCATCGCCCTCGGCGTCGAGGGTGATCATGCCGGCGGCACCGGGATAGTCCTTGGTTGCGGCGATCGCATCGCGGATCTTCACCGTGTCGAGGCTGTTCGCCTTGATGATGGCCTCGCGGGCGACAAGGTAGCCGTCAAAGCCAAGAGCGGTGACCGCAGCGGGTTCCTTGTTGTACTTCTTGCGGTAGGCATCAAGGAAGACCTTGCTCGTCTCGGTGATGGGCACCTCAGTCGCGAAGAAGGTGGAGAAGACCGCGCCTTCGACCGACTTCTTGCCGACATCGATAAACTCGGGCGTCTCCCAGGTGTCGCCGCCGAGGAAGGGGGTCTGGATGCCGAGCTCCTTGGCCTGCTTGATCACAAGCGCGGATTCGGTGAAGTTGCCGGGCGCGAAGATGACGTCGGGCTTGTACTTCTTGACCTCGGTGAGCTGGGCGGAGAAGTCCTGGTCGCCGGTGTTGTAGTTAAGCTCGGCGAGAATCGCGTTCGGATCCCCGGTGAGCTGCTTAAAGCTGTCCGCAAAGAACTTGGCAAGACCGACAGAGTAGTCATTCGACACCTCGCGGATAATGACGGCCTTCTTCGCCTTAAGCTCTTTGAAGGCGTAGTTGGCCATCACGGTGCCCTGGAAGGGGTCGATGAAGCAGACGCGGAAGTAGTAGGGGTTGCCCTTGGTGACGAGGGGGTTCGTGCAGGAAAGACCGACCGCAGGGATCTTGGCCTTTTCGACGATGGGGCCGGCCGCCATCGAGAGCGAGGAGCCCCACGAACCGAGGACGACCTGCACCTTGTCCTTGTCGACAAGGCGCTGGGCGGCATTGGCGGCCTCGACCTTGTCGGACTTGTTGTCCGCGATCACAAGCTCGATCTTGTATTCCTTGCCGCCAACGGTGACCGTCGGGTAAAGCTCGTTGGCGAGCTTGATGCCCTCGACCTCGAGGGCCCCGCCGCCGGCGTTCGCACCGGTCATCGGCTCAAAAACACCGAACTTAACCGTCGTCGGCGCCTTGGGGCCACAGGCCGACATGGCAAGGACGGCGAGCGCCATGAGAACTATGCCGAATTTCTTCATCGCGATTCCTCCTTTGAATCTCCTCATGCACAGGTACGTGAGGCTTGCGCCATGGTAAAACGCAGTCTTCGCGAAGTCAATTTTAAAACCGCTCCATAGAAGCGCCGAATGATTGATATTTCACTTGGCGACCAGCTCTGTATCAATAATTGAAACGATTACTGCATCCGGCCTTCGCTTCGTCATCGTTAGGCTACGCGTGGCCGTGCCGCGCATGGCACAGACTGCGTTGCGAAGCGCCAGTATCTTCGTGTATCCTTGGTCTACAATGGAAACTATCCTCCCCCTCGATTCCGACCGTCCCACGCGCGCGGAAATCCGCCTTGGTGCGCTCAGGCGCAACTTTGCGCGCGCCCGGGAACTCGCGGGTCCCGGTGTTAAGGTGATGGCCGTGGTCAAGGCAAATGCCTACGGTCACGGGCTTCTTAGGGTCGCTACGGAGCTCGAGCGGGAGGGTGCCGACTATCTCGGCGTCGCCTTTCTTGAAGAGGGCATGTTCCTGCGGCGAAACGGTGTGCGTGCCCCCATACTCGTCCTTGGCGCGATCAACACGGCACAAATACCACGCTTTCTCGACCACGGGCTTGAACTCACGATACCCTCGGTGGAAAAAGCTCACGCTGTATCTGCGGCCGCCCTTGCGTCGGGGCGCCGCGCCCGTGTCCACCTCAAGGTCGACACGGGCATGGAGCGGATCGGCGTGCACTGGTACTCAGCGGAACCGTTTATCGACGAGGTGCTCGCCCTGCCCGGCCTCGAAATCGTCGGCCTTTTCTCCCACTTCGCGACCGCCGACGAGGACCTTGACTTCGCGCGCGAACAAATTCGCCGCTTCGAATCGGTGCTCGCCCTGCTCGAAGCAAAGGGATGCCGTCCGCCGCTCGTCCACATCGCCAATTCGGCAGGTCTCGTCAACCTCCCCGAAGCGCGCTATGATCTCGTACGCCCGGGCATTCTGCTCTACGGCTACGAGCCTACAGCCCGGCGGCGTCTCGGCCTCGATCCGGTGATGCGCCTCATGTCCAAAGTGGCATACTTCAAGTGTGTCCGTGCGGGCTCCCCCGTGAGTTACGGCGGCACATGGGCGCCCGGATGCGACACGCGACTTGCCACCGTACCGATCGGCTACGGCGACGGCTACAGCCGCGCCCTCTCCAACAAAGGCGAGGTCCTCATCCGCGGGCGCAGGCTCCCCGTCGTCGGACGCGTCTGCATGGATCAGCTCATGGTCGACCTCGGCCCCCATGGGGAGGCCTACAATGGCGACGACGTGCTCCTTTTCGGCCGCCACGGCGCTGATCACCTCCCCGCCGAGTTCCTTTGTGAGCGCATGGGCACAATCCCCTACGAGCTCACCTGCATGGTGAGCTCCCGTGTGCCCCGGATCTATGTGGAGGAATGAAGCGGCCGCAGTTTTAGTCGGCAAAATCCCCCTCGTGGGCCGCAAGAAGTCGCTCGTACGCCCGTTCGGCAAGCCGCCTGAACACGGATTCGTCGAAGTCCGCGCGCCCGTGGATCGCATTGATGACCAGTGCATTCGCGAGCACCAAAAACAGGTAGACATCTTCGCGAAGGGCGGAAGCCGCGCGTTCGTCCTTGAGCCGCGCGATACACTCGTCGAGCACATAGGTAAAATAGCGGGCGACCTCCGGATCGTGCCGCAGATCGGCGAGCGAGGAGTCGAACAGGAAGAGATAGAGCCGCGGACGCTCGCGGCCGAAGCGCAAAAACTCTTCCGCGAGTGCGAGGAAAGCGCCAAGGGGGTGGCGCCGCGCCTCCTCCGACGCCGCGCGGCGGGCGCTGTAATTCGCAAAGAAATCGGCAAGCCCGCGTAGCGCGACGGCGCGAAGGATTGCCTCTCGGTTGTCGAAGTAATTGTAGAGCGTCATCGAGGAGAGACCGAGAAGGGCGGCAAGGCGGCGGGTCGAAAAACCCTCAAGGCCTTCGGCCTCGATAAGACCGAAGGCGGCATCGAGCACGACCGTCTTGTCGACTATTTTTTTGCTCCTACCCACGATGCATTTCCTTCCCCGCGCAGGCGCGAAAACCCTGCGCCGTACGAAGGCGGATTGTGGCCCCGATAACCAAAACGGTCAAGCGCGTGAGCGCGCGCGGCTCGTAGACGCGGCCCGAGACGCGGCCGTTACGTCCCGAGCTTCGGCTCCTTAAGACCGGGAACCCCCATGCTCCGGATCTGGGCGGCGTGGTAGCTATCGTGCGTACAGATCCAGGCCGCCGCTTTTGCAAAAGGGATGTCCCACTTCGGCATTATTTCGACGAGTTTGCCCGGATCAGCGGCGCGGATCGCCTCGGTCACACAGTGGTGGGCACGGCGCAGGTAGCCTAGAAGTTCCTTATAGGCTGCCGCCGACACCTCGCGCGGCGGCGCGAAACCCGAGCGCCCCTCAGGGAAGGGATAGGGCTCGATCGGACCGGCAGCGCCAAGCTCGCGCGCGATGTAGTACTTGTAATACGCGACATGGTGGGCGACCTCCCAGGCGGAATAGCCCTCCCAGGTCGCAGTCGAAGCCGCACGCTCGGGCGAAAGGCTCTCGAGCGTCTTCATGAAGGAGGGGCCGTTAAAGGACTCGCCATCGAATTCCGCATCCGCAAGATCGAGGAGGAGGGCAAGGCTTCTATCCATGGTGTAAAGTATGGGCGACCCAGTACCTCCATGCAAGCCGAACGGCTCTTTTCTCTGTCGAGCAATCATTTTATTCCTTGTCAGGTATGTCATCCTACCATACATTCAGGGCCATGAGTCCACACATCGCCCCCTGTGGTTTCGACTGCACAAGCTGCCCGGTTTTCAAGGCAACCGCTGCAGATGCACCGGCCGAGCTCGCCGCACTCTGGAAGGTCTGGGACCCAGCAACGCGCCCCGCGCACCCGGAGGCGCTCCGCTGCCGCGGCTGTCTCTCGGGCACGGCGGAACAGATTCCTTTCTGCGCCTCATGTGAAAAGCGCGCCGCCGCCCTTCGTTTCGACAAATAAAACGCCAAACCCTGGACACACGAAAACAAAAACGGTAAACTGGCACGCGATGCGGCAAACCGCACCCCGCGCGTTATACGCGGCATCGTTATTGGAGGGATACGCAGAATGAAGAAGTTGTCTGTCGCGCTTCTTGCAGCCATCGTCCTCTTCGCAAGTTGCTCGGGCACGGCCTCGAGCGGCAAGGCGAAAATCGGCGTCACGATCTACAAATTCGACGACACCTTCATGTCCGGCGTCCGCCGGGCCATTGAGGCCAACGCCGCCGGCAAGGCCGAGCTTTCGATCGTTGACAGCCAGAATCAGCAGCCCACGCAGAACGACCAGATCGACACCTTCCTCACCCAGAAGGTGAAGGCGCTCGCCATCAACCCCGTCGACCGCACCGCCGCGGGCGTGATCATCGAGAAGGCCAAGGCGAAGAACGTACCCGTCGTGTTCTTCAACCGCGAGCCCCTCGCCGAGGATATGGCAAAGTCCGACAAGGTGTACTACGTCGGCGCAAAGGCCGAGCAGTCCGGCACCATGCAGGGCGAGATTCTCGCCGAATACTGGAAGGCAAACCCCGCCGCCGACAAGAACAAGGACGGCAAGATGCAGTACATCATGCTGACCGGTGAGCCCGGCCACCAGGACGCTCTCCTCCGCACCGAGTACTCTATCAAGGCCCTCGAGGCCGCCGGCATCGCCGTCGATAAGCTCGCCGAGGATACCGCCATGTGGAACCGCGTCAACGGGCAGGAGAAGATGGCCGCCTTCCTCGCTAAGTTCGGCGACAAGATCGAAGCCGTGCTCTGCAACAATGACGACATGGCGCTCGGCGCCATCGAGGCGCTCAAGGCCGCCGGCTACTTCGACGGCAAGAAGTACATGCCCGTCGTCTCCGTCGATGCCACCGCCCCCGCCCTCGACGCCCTCGAGGCCGGTACCCTCCTCGGCACCGTCCTCAACGACGCCGACAACCAGGGCAAGGCCACCTTCGACCTCGCCTTCGCCCTTGCGAAGGGCGAGGACGTGACCAAGGCCGGCTGGGAGATCACCGACGGCAAGTACGTCTGGGTCCCCTACCAGAAGGTCACGAAGGACAACTACAAGAACTTCAAGAAGTAAGGCGCTTGCGCGGCAGTCCCCTGCGGACGGCCGCCCGCCGACGCTGCGGTCTTTGCAGACCGCGCACACGGGGACGCGCGTCGCCTGCGGCGCGCGTCCCGTTTTTCGTTCCTGACTCCCCTTCCCGGAGGCGCCGCTTATGGGCGAATGCGCGTATGTGCTCGAGATGCTCGGCATCTCCAAGAGCTTTCCCGGCGTCAGGGCGCTCGACGATGTGACCCTGCGCGTGCGGCCGGGCAGTGTCCACGCCCTCATGGGCGAGAACGGCGCCGGCAAATCGACTTTAATGAAATGCCTTTTTGGTATTTACCGCCCGGACGCCGGCGAAATCCGCATCGCGGGCGAGCGGGTGACCCTTGAAAACTCAAAAGCCGCCCTCGATCGCGGCATCTCGATGATCCACCAGGAGCTCTATCCCATTCCGCATCGGAGCGTGATGGAAAATCTCTGGCTTGGCCGCTATCCGACAAAGGGCGTCGGCCCTTTGCGGTTCGTCGATCACGCACGGATGCGCAAGGACAGCGCAGAGCTCTTCGCCAGCCTCAACGTGGACATCGACCCCGCGGTCTGGGTCGCGGAACTTTCTGTCTCGAAGATCCAGCAGATGGAGATAGCCAAGGCCGTCTCCTACAAGGCACGCATCATCATCATGGACGAGCCGACCTCATCCCTCACGGAAAACGAGGTCGCACACCTCTTCTCAATCATCCGCCGACTCCGCGACGAGGGCGTCGCGATCATCTATATCTCCCATAAAATGGAGGAAATTCTCGACATCGCCGACGAGGTGACGATCATGCGCGACGGCAGGCTCGTCGGCACCTACCCGGCACAGGAGCTCACGACCGACCTTATCATCAAGCGCATGGTCGGACGCGACCTTTCGCACCGCTTTCCGCCGCGCGAAAACATCCCCGGCGAGGTCGTCCTTAAGGTCGAAGGCCTCAGCTCGGCGGAGCATCACTCATTCCGCAATGTCTCCTTCGAACTTAGACAGGGCGAGATACTCGGCATCGGCGGCCTCGTCGGCGCGAAGCGCACAGAGCTCGTCGAGTCGCTCTTCGGCATGCGGCCCATCGCCGCGGGCAAGGTCTTTCTCCGCGGCGAAGAAATCCCTGTCGACACGCCCATCCGCGCGAAGCGCAACCGCTTAGCCCTCCTCACCGAGGAGCGCCGCTCAACGGGCATATTCCCGATGCTGTCGGTGCGGGACAATGCGGTGATCGCGAACATCGACCGCTACGTGCGGCGCTCGCGCCTCCTCGACCTTAAGCGCGCCGACAAGGACGTGCGCAAGAGCATTGAATCGCTCCGCGTAAAAACCCCCGGCCCCGAGACCCACATCCAGGACCTCTCGGGCGGCAACCAGCAGAAGGTCATCCTCGCGCGCTGGCTCCTCACCGAGCCTGACATACTCATTCTCGACGAACCCACCCGCGGCATCGACGTCGGCGCAAAGTACGAGATCTACGCGATCATCGCCGACCTCGCCAAGCGCGGCAAAAGCATCATCATGATCTCTTCGGAGATGCCCGAACTCCTGGGCATGTCCGACCGCATCCTCGTCATGTGCGAAGGCCGCCTCACAGGCGTCCTCGACGGCAAGGAAGCAACCCAGGAGCGGGTCATGGAACTCGCGACCCAGTTCATGTGATCCAAGGGAGGAAAGCCATGCCTGCCATCGATGCGACCCATGGCGGTACAGCCGGCACGCTCAAACGAGCGCGGGAATTCGCGAGCAAGAACGCCATCATGCTCGTCCTCCTCGCCCTCGTCCTCGTAATCGGCGTCATCAACGCGAGTTTTTTTAGCCTTTCGAACATCCGGAACATTTTCATCATCTCATCGGTCAGGATCATCATCGCCCTCGGAATTGGTGGCATTCTCATCACGGGCGGAACCGACCTTTCGGCAGGTCGGACGGTCGGCCTCGCATCCGTCATCGCCGCCTCGCTCCTCCAGCGACCCGACTACGCCGACCGCATGTACCGGAACCTCCCGCTCCTGCCCGTCATCGCCCCCATCGCCCTCGCGGTGCTCGCGGGACTCCTCGTCGGTCTTGTAAACGGCCTCGTCGTCGCGAAACTCAAGGTGCCGCCCTTCATCGCCACGCTCGGCTCGATGGTCATTGTCTACGGCGCTGCCTCGATCTACGTCGACCGCCCTCCGCGCGGCGCCCAGCCCATCGGCGGCCTCCGCGCCGACTTCACCCGGATCGGCTCAGGTTACCTCGGACCGAATGGCGATATCTCGATCCCCTACCTCGTCCTCATCGCGGCAGCGATCATCATCTGCTACTGGATCATGCTCAACAAGACGCGGCTCGGGAAGAACATCTACGCGATCGGTGGAAACCCTCGCGCGGCGGCCGTTTCAGGCGTCAATGTCTCGAAGAACCTCATCCTCGTCTATGTGATCGCGGGGGCCTTATACGGCCTTGCGGGGGCGCTTCTCGCGGCGCGCACTGGCGGAGCGACCAATAACTACGGACAGATGTACGAGCTTGACGCGATCGCTGCCTGTGTCATCGGCGGCGTTTCGACCTCGGGCGGCATCGGCAAGGTCGGCGGCATGATCACCGGGGTACTCATCTTCGAGGTTCTCAACAACGGCCTCGTCATCCTCGGCGTCAACGCCTACTGGCAGCAGGTCATCAAAGGCGTCATCATCATCGCGGCGGTCGCGGTGGACATCCGCAAATATCTCGCCAAGCGATAGGCAGGTAGCCACTCTTGCGGCCAGAGCCACCCTTCCGGGGCCTTCCGCGCAAAAACCTTGCGCGGAAGGCCCTTCCTTGCGCCATGACTGCCTTAGACCTATGCTTAGGTCGTGGGCACTCCGCACGATCCTGAAGGCCTCGATCCCTTTCCCACGGAGCTCTTCGCCCCGCCCGATGTGGGCGGAATCGACGGCAAAGCCGCGCGCAAGGGGCTTCTCGCCCTTCTCGACGCACTGCCCATCGGCATTTTTTGGAAAGACCGCGATTCGTGCTATCTCGGCTGCAATGCCGCATTCGCCCGCGACGCGGGCGTCGCCGATCCCGCCCAGATCGTCGGCATGTTCGATCGTGAGCTCGCATGGGGCGCCAGCTGGGAACTGTACCGTGCGGACGACCTAGGCGTCATGGAATCGGGGGAAGCACGCATGCGCCACAAAAACGGCAGTTGGGTCTGGGTGCTCGATCGGGGCAAACTCTTCGCCCGGGACGAGAATGGTGCGCCCCTCAGAGTGGCCGGCACCCATCTCGACATCACCGAGCGCAAGCATCTCGAAGAGGAGCTTCGCGTTGTCGCCACACGGGACAAACTCACCGGAACGCTGAACCGCCGCGCCGGACTCGAGGCGCTCGAACGAGAACTGCGGACCGTGGATCGCCGCGGCACGGAACTCGCCATCTGCTACGTCGACCTCGACCGGCTCAAGGAGACCAATGACAGCCAAGGCCATGCGGCAGGCGACGCCCTCATAGCGCAGGCAGCGCAGGTCCTCGGATCCTCGCTGCGAGCGACCGATCTTCTTGCCCGGCTCGGCGGCGACGAGTTTCTCCTCATCCTACCGGACTGCGGCCCCGAGGAAGCGGATGCAATCTGGAAACGCATCGCCCTCGCTGCCCTCGAAAGCACCCCTCGGGTCGAGATGAGCCATGGTTTCGCCTTTTACTCAGGCGGCTCGGGTAAGAGCATCGAAGCGCTCGTCGCCCAAGCGGATTCAGGCATGTACGCAGACAAGCGGAACCGTTGCCACTAAGCGCCCCTTTTAGGACTTGCCCTGTGCCCGCCTAGCGCCTGAAGCGCAGGCGGAGCACCCGGCGCAGACGGTCGGCTTTGCACGCTTCGTACCACCGCACGGATCCCCGTACCCCGCCGGTTTGGCGCAGGAGATGCACGTGCATGCCGGCCTGCGGTCGCGCCCCCGCACGCCGCGACCCAGCGACCGCCCCGCAAGCAGGCAAGCTCCTCCCACCGCGGCAAGCACAAGTCCCACATCAATCACGGGACTCATACGACCGCCTTAAGTCCCAGAAGCGGTCCCCCACGGTACACAAGAAACGCGACAAGCCAGGACAGAGCCACGAGGTAGGCCACTTCGAACGCAAGCCACCGCGCGCCAAGCTCGGCCTTGATCGCGGCAAGAGCGGCCAGGCAGGGAGGCATCACCAGGACAAAGAGCATGAGCGCAAGCGCGACAAGGGGTGTCATGCCCGCATCGCGTCTAAGCGCCTCGCGAAGACCTTCGCCTGACTCGCCATCCTCGGCGCGATAGAGTATGCCGAGCGTCGAAACAACCACCTCTTTCGCCGCAAAGCCCGTCACTGCGGCAACGCCAATCTTCCAATCGAACCCCAGCGGTTTGACGAGGGGTTCAATAGCCCTGCCGATGCGGCCGGCAAAACTCTGTGCAAGCGCAGCATCCGGCGCCGTCCCCTCGGGCGCGCGCGGAAAGACCGTGATCGCCCAGATGAGGACGGATGCGGCGAGGATAACCGTTCCCGCCTTTTTAAGGTAACACCAGGCCTTTTCCCCAACCTGCCAGAGCATGCCGCGCATGGTCGGAAGCCGGTAGGGCGGTAGCTCCATCACAAAGGGAGTCGGCTCGCCGCGGAGCACTGTGCGCTTCCACACGAGCGAGGACGCGAGGGCGAGAAGCACGCCAACGCCGTACACCGCCATGATGGCGGCCGCCGGGTTGCGGGGAAAGAAAGCACCTGCGAGTAGCACATAAACCGGTAGCTTTGCGCCGCAGCTCATAAAGGGGACGGCGAGCACCGTCGCCACCCGATCTCGCCGGCTTTTAAGCGTGCGCGCCGCCATAATCGCCGGCACCGAACATCCAAAGCCAAGGGCGAGCGGCAGAAACGACTGTCCATGGAGACCGAAGCGATGGAGAAATCGATCGGTGAGAAAAGCCGCCCGTGCCATGTAGCCAGAATCCTCGAGAAAGGCAAGACAGAAAAAAAGGATAACGATCTGCGGCACGAATGATAGAACACCCCCCACCCCGGCGACGACGCCATCGACGACAAGCGAGCGAAAAAGCCCCTCGGGCAAAGCCGCAGCAAGTCGGCCGGACAACCAGGCGACCCCCGATTCAATCCAAGCCATCGGATATTCGCCAAGCGAGAAGGTGAGCTTGAATACACCGTACAGCACCAACAGAAACACAGGGAGGCCCCAAGCGGGACTCATGAGGACGGCGTCGAGCTTACTTGAGCGCACAAATCCGGCCTCGGCTGTTTTGCGGAGAGCTTCAGCGACGGCACCGTGGACATATGCATAGCGCCGCTCCGAAACCACAATCTCTGCATCGCGCCCGAAGCGCCCTGCGATCCAGGCAAAGGACTCCTCAAGAAGCGCCTCGATCTGCGAAAGTGCCGCATGGGGGGCGTCGACGGCCGTGCCGCCGACGGCACGGCCGTCTCGGAGCGCCGCACGGGCGACATCATCGCGCTCAAGGAGCTTGATGGCGAGCCAACGCGGCGGCATGGTGGCGGTGAATACCGGGTCCGCGGCGATCAGCGCCACAAGACGGGCGATCACGGCCTCGAGTTCGGTGCCGTAATCCGGTTCGCGGGCCGCGGGAAACCCCTCCGCCGCTGCCGCAAGAACCGCATCAAGGAGCTCGTCCTTCCCCGCGCCGCGCGCGGTCTTCACACAGCGCAGGCCGAGACGTGCGCCAAGGCGGTCTGCGTCGATCTCAATCCCCTGCGCACGGGCTTCGTCGGTCATGGAGAGAGCGCCGATTACCGGAACGCCGAGCTCAATGAGCTGGAGGCAGAGATAGAGATGTCGCTCAAGATTGGTCGAATCGAGGACATCGATGATGAGATCGGGCTTTTCCCTGAGCATGAAGTCGCGGGCGACCACCTCATCGGCCGAATAGGCGGTGAGGCTATAGACCCCGGGGAGATCAACCACCCGGATGCTTCTGCCGCGGTGGACGAGAAGTCCCTCGCGCTTTTCCACTGTTACGCCCGGATAGTTGCCCACCTTGTGATGAGCGCCCGTAAGCGCGTTAAACAGCGTTGTTTTGCCTGCGTTGGGATTGCCCGCAAGGGCAATAAGAAGCGGCCGCTCGGATGCAGGACCGCCTTCTGGACTTGCCGCTTGTCCATCACGCGGATCCCAGCCACGCGCCGCCCTCCGCGCTTTTCCCGGAGCCCACGTTCCGCTCATGCGGCACCTCCCTGGACAACTTCAATGCCCGCAGCCTCGGCACGCCGGATAAGCACGGAACCACCAAGAATCTCCACCTGGAGCGGCCCTCCGAGATACTGTTTACGAACAACCCTGCCCCGCCGCCCCGCCGTAAAACCCATGTCCGCAAGACGTTTGCCGGTTTCACGCGAAAGAAGCACGCGGTCGACAGTAAAGGCGTGCCCAGCGGGAAGCTCAGAAAGACGCATGGGAACCTCCCCAAAGTTAGGTATAGCTAACAACAAGCAGAACAAAATCCGGCCCAAGGCCGGTTGTTAGATAACACTAACACGAACGCGCCAAAAACGCCAAGAGGGAAAGTAAGAGTATCTGGCCCCTCAGAAGAATCGCCCACTCCCCCCGTACACAAGAAGGGGTATAAGCGGGCGACGCACGCCCCCTTCCGAGCCTAGCCGGATTCAGGTTATGCTTACGCACCGGCATGACTACCATGGCGTCAAACTGCCACCGACTCCCGGGGCAATCGGCGCCTTGCAAGGAGCTATCCCATGGAACGCTACGACGTTGTCATCGTCGGCACCGGCCCCGCCGGCCTCGGCGCCGCCTTCGAACTCCTCGCGCGCAAGCCGGGCATGCGCCTCCTCATCCTCGACAAGAACGAGTATTCTTCAGGCGGGCTCCGCAACGACTGCAAGATGAATTTCAGTTGGCCGATCGGCTTTCCCGAATACTGCTGGGAGGAGTCTGAAGCGGCCGCGTATCTTGCGCGCGTCGAGGCCTTTCTCAATCCCTCCATCCTCGAAAAACGCAATCTCGAACGCTATTCCCGTCGCGCTGAAAAAATCGGCGTCAAGCTCCTCGCGATCCGACAGTCGCACCTTGGCACGGATGGCGGGCTTGAACTCATCAAACGGCTCGTCGCGGAACTCAAGGATCGCGGCGCCGAAGTCTCGCTCGGGGAAAAGGCGCTTTCCCTCGACGCGGAGCGACGGGTGCTCATGACTTCGAAGCGCGAGGCAGCATACGGAAACCTCGTTGTCGCGCCGGGGCGGGGGGGCTTTGCCTATCTCCAAGACCTGATGCACGGGGCAGGCGTAGACTACACGGACAATGTGGTCGATGTCGGCATCCGCATCGAAACCCGCGAAGAGCACTACCCCATCGTCCGCGACTATTACGACCCCAAGTTCATTTTTCCGAAAAAAACGCGGACCTTCTGCACCAATTCCCGCGCCGCCCACGTCGTGCAGGAAAAGTACGAGACGGAGGATGGCGGCGTCTGGTACAGCGTCAACGGCCACGCATGGTCATCTTCGCGCCCCTCGAACGGCCTTGTCAATTTTGCGATGCTTAAGACCGTCACGCTCACCGAACCGCTCGCTTCGGGCCAGGCCTACGCGCGTATGCTCGGCATACAGGCTTCGCTTTTGGGCGGCGGCGGACCTATCATGCAGCGCATCGGCGACTTTCGCCTCGGCAAGCGCTCCTTCCGCGCAAGCTTTTCGGGCGACCTATACGATTTCGAGCCAACCCTGCCCTCCGCCACGCCCGGCGACATCGGACTTTCGGCGCCCGCCAAGGTGATGCGCGCACTCTGGAACGCGATGAAGCTGCTCGACACGATCGTCCCGGGGCTTCTACACCCGAGCACGATCATGTACTACCCCGAGATCAAGCTCTACGCAAACCGGCCGGTCTTTCTCGATCGGCATTTCCGCGCCAAACCGGGGCTCTACCTCATCGGCGACGGGGCGGGCACAAGCCGCGGCATCACCGCAGCATGGGCTTCGGGACTCAGGGCTGCCGACGGCATCCTCGCCGCACAGTAGGGCGGAATATCCTCAGGCGAGCCGGCGCGGCGCGCGAACGGGAAAGGTCTTTCTGAGAAGCCCGATGATTTCGCACAGCCGTGCGGACTCTGCGCCCTCGATGGCGAGATCGACAAGCACGTCCCGCCGCTCGCCACCAAGCCACTCGTAGAGCGCCCGCCCCGCCTCGGCCTCGCTGAGCGCAAGGCGTGAAATGCGCACGAGCGCCGCTGTTTCTTCGGCGGTGAACATCTTCCAGGTCGAGCCTGCGACAATGTGGTAGGTCGAACCGTCGGCCGAGCGATCGATGCGCAGGGCGCCATCCGCGGTGGCCGCAAGCCGGAGCGATCCACGGACCTCGCGCGCCGCTTCAAGACCACGCCGCTCGGCGCGCAGGGCATAGCGGCGGAGCTTCGCCTGATCGAGCAGGTAGATGAGGCCTGCCTCATCGAGTTCGGGGAGTATCGTGAGAAGTTCCTCGATAATCCGGCGCGAGCGCCCCGCAAAGAGGCTCCTCGGCGCCGAAGGCTGGGCCGCCGCTTCCGATCGCGGCACCAGAGAAAACAGCCTACGTTGGCCTGCCTTTGACTCGTGTCGACGCACGACGTTATCCTTTACGGGATACGCAGAACCCCGTGCGCATAATATAGCGCCTCATTCCCCCCTTCGCCATGGCGTAGCGTATTTTTCCCCTCACCCTGTTTGTCCGCCGAGCCGGGGTAGCACGGTACGGCGCTGCCCTGCTCGTGCCTTAGTACCGCACCTCGACAAGGCAGAGCCCGAAAGCGCCGAGGGCGCCAGGAAGGGCGAAGGACACGGCCGAACGCCGCTTCAAGCTCAGCCTGGATGCTCTGCGCCCCGCCTGTCAGGCGCTGCCAGCCCGAAAAACCTGAGCCGTCGTATCTGAGAATGAGCAGAAAATTACGCCGACCCATGAGTTAGTCGGCCACCCGGGCGCGGCCCATAGCCTTGGCGCGGTAGAGCGCCGCATCAGCGCGCTTAAGGAGCGATTCGAGATCCTCGTCGCCTGCAAATGCCGCGACGCCGATGCTCAGTCCAAGCGGCGCGTCAAGGCCAAGATCGGCCGCGCGGACGCGAGCAAGAAGCCGCTCCGCAAGATGCCGAGCGCCTGAAAGGCTCGTGCCAGGGCAGAGCACAACGAATTCGTCGCCGCCCCACCGCGCAAGGCTGTCGCTCGCGCGGATCTCGCTCTGCGCGATCTCGGCCACGGCTCTAAGCACCCGGTCGCCCACCGCATGGCCAAAGCGGTCATTCACCTCTTTAAAAAAGTCCACATCGAAGAGGATAAGTGCGAGCAGAAGCCCATTCCGCCGCGCGAGCGCCGCGATTGAGTCGAACACCGATTCAAAGGCATAGCGATTTGCCACGCCGGTAAGACGGTCGCGGGTTGCAAGGCGCGCAACCCGCTCGCGTTCAAGCGCTCCACGGAGCGCTTCAACCACTGCCCGCCCCCGAGCGGCAAGCAGGGATGCAACCGCACCATACAAAAGAAGGCAGAGCGCGGACACCGCAAGATTGTAGGTCGCCTCATCGGAAGACAGCGCGGCGGCGTCGAAATCGATGCCGACAACCGCGTCGACACGGCCGTCAGGCGCATGGATCGGCGCAAAAGCAGCCCGCGAAAGCCCCCAGGCATCACGGCTCGGCCGTCGCTCGAAGGCGGCTGTCCCCGCAAAGGCGGCGTCGAGTTCGGGAAGCCGTTCGCGGTAGGGCGTTCCCGGGGTAGCGTCCCGTCAAGTGGTGTAATTCGCCTCCACCGCTGGCGAGATCTAAGCCGCCCTTGTAGTCCTCCTCCTCTCCGTTGATGGGATCTTCGCCAGGCTTTCCTGGCTCATGTAGCGGCGCGAGACTTGCCACTCGT